>NZ_JBFABE010000055.1:0-31948 GCF_040640155.1 Streptosporangium sp. NPDC023615 | reverse complement strand
CCGGACAGGGGCCGGGCGGCTGATCGGGCGAGGCCGGACGCGGGAGCGGCGAGACCCGGCGGGAGGCCGGGCGAAGGGGCCGGGCGGGAGGCCCGGCGAGGGGCGGGCGAAGGGCCGGAAGAGGGGGCGGGCACCGTAATGGGCATCCGATTTCGGCTGCTATGGTCTGATGGAAAGACCCGAAGGGGAGTAGTCCCAATCGCGTGATCGACATGCTGGCGCCTCAGGGCGCCCGGTCGCGCGGGCCCCGGATCCCGCCGTTCGGCGCGGTTCCGTGGCGGACGAGACCTTCGGCCTGGCAGGCACTCATCGATGCCGCCGGGCCGAAGCCGTGCCCGGAACTCCCCGGGTGCTCCCCTTCCGCCCGGCCGCACGCGCGGGAAGGGCACCCTCGTTGGAAGCGTTCTGGATCAGCCTTGTTGTGATCTTCGTGGCCGAGCTGGGCGACAAGAGCCAGCTCATGGCGATGACCTTCGCCACCCGGTTCAGGGCGTGGCCGGTCCTCGCCGGGATCACCATCGCCACCACCGTGGTCCACCTGGTCAGTGTCGGCGTGGGCGGGCTGGCCGGTGATCTCCTCCCCACCACCGCGATCACGGTCGTCGCCGGGCTCGCCTTCCTCGGCTTCGCCCTGTGGACGCTGCGCGGGGACGAGCTGACCGACGAGGAGGCCGCCAAGGCCCAGAAGGCCCAGCGCACCGTACGGTCGGCGATCATCGCCGTGACCGTCGCCTTCTTCCTGGCCGAGCTGGGGGACAAGACCATGCTGGCGACCATCACGCTCGCCACCCAGCACGGTTGGCTCGGCACCTGGATCGGCTCGACGGTCGGTATGGTCGCCGCCGACGCCCTGGCCATCCTGGTCGGCCGCATGCTCGGCCGGCACCTTCCCGAACGGGTCATCCGGTACGGCGCCGCCGCCGCGTTCGCCGTCTTCGGCGTGATCCTGCTGCTCGAGGCGCTGCTCGCCTGACCGGGGCCGGCACGGCCGCGCGTGCCCGGCGGTGACGGCGCTGACCGGGCGGCCGGGTGACCGGGGCGGCCGGGCGCTCAGGCGATCAGGGTGAGGCGGTGGGCCACGGCGGCGGCCTCGCCCCGGGTGGAGACACCCAGCTTGGCGAGGATGTTGGAGACGTGGACGCTCACGGTCTTGGCCGAGATGAACAGCTCGGCGGCGACCTCGCGGTTGGACCTTCCCAGGGCGACCAGCCGCAGCACCTCCAGCTCGCGCGGGGTCAGCGATGTCTCCCCGTTCCCCGGCCGGTCGGTGAGGGAGATCCCGATCCGGCGGCCGAGCGCCTCCGTCCTGGTGACCAGGGGTCTCGCCGAGAGCGACACGGCGATCGAACGGGCGGTGCGCAACCGGTCCGCGGCGCCGTCGCGGTCGCCGGCGCCCGCCGCGGCCCGCGCGGCGTGGAACAGCGACCGCGCCTGGAGGAAGGGACGGCCCAGCCGCTCCCAGACGGCGGCGGCCGCGTCGTGGTCACGGGCGAGGCCGAGCCGGTAGGCCTCGGCGACCGGACTGTCCACGGTCATCGCGTCCGACACCCTCTCGACGTGGGCGCGCAGCGCGGCCGCCCGCCCGGGCGCGAGATCCTCGGTCGCCTCGCACACCCCGCCGAGCAGGCCGAGCACCCGCCAGCCCAGCATGGGCTTGCTCGTGATCTGCGCCTCCCGGGCGACCCGCTCGGCGACCTCCAGCGCGGCCGGCGGTTCCCCTTCGAGCATGTGCAGGCCGATCTGGAGCCGGACGTTGGCCGTCAGCTCCTGCATGAACTCCTCGGGGACGGTGCCGAAGCCCCCCACCTCGTTCAGGACGGACCTGAGCACCTCGACCTCGCCCCGGGCGATCGCCACGTCCCCGCGGATCCGCAGCAGGTGGTGACGGGTACGCAGGGAGGGGCCCATGGCGAGGATCTGCTCGACCAGCCTGGCGGCCTCGTCGAACCTGCCGAGCGCCTCGAGCGCCTCGGCCCGGTTGGTGGCGATGAACGTGCCCTGGACCCGGTAGCGGCCGTACTCCCTGGCCAGCCGCTCCCCTTCGAGGGCCAGCTCGATCGCCTCGGTGGAACGGCCGATGTTGTTCAGCGCGTCCACGTTGTTGGCGACGGCGCGCAGGACGCTGCGGCCGGAACCGACGCGCTCGCCGATCGCCTGCGCGGTCTTGTTGAGCGCGATCGTGATGTCGAGGCGCCCCGCGATCGAGTGGCCCAGCCCGAGGTTGAGCAGCAGCTCCGCCTCCAGGGCCTTCTCGCCGTGCTCGCGCGCGATCCGCAGCGCCTCCTCGGTGAGCGCCGTGCCCTCCGCCAGCTCGCCGCTGAACATCAGGTACGAGCCCAGCTTGGACAGCACCTCGGCCCGCTCCAGTCCCGGCTCGGGGACCAGCCGTTCGGCGTAGCGGAGGTCGTCCAGCACCCCGGGCCTGCGCCTGGCCTTCTTGAACTGCGCCCGCCGCACGACCAGGTCGGCCACCCGCGCGGGTTCGGCCAGCTCGTCGAGCTCGTCCAGCGCGGCCGTGACGAACCTGCTGCCCCGGTCGGCCTCGCCGCACGCGCTCGCGGCCTCGGCGGCGTGCTCCAGCACCGTGGTGTGGTCCACGCCGATGCGCTCGGCGGCGTCGGGGATCTTGCTCCAGAGGGTGAGCACCCGTTCCAGGAGCTGCATCATCTCGTTGTAGGCGAAGCTCTTGGCGGCCTTGCCCGCGGCCTCCCAGGCGGAGATCAGGGCCCACAGGTCGTCGCGGGCGGAGTACCAGTGGTGGGCGATCTCGATGGCGGCCCTGCCGGGCGGGACCAGCGTGCGGTCGCGGCCGATCTCCTCGGCGAAGCGGGCGTGCAGCCGTACGTGCTCGCCGGGAAGGAGCTCCTCGTGCACGGCCTCGCGGATCAGCGCGTGCCGGAAGAGGTAGTCGTGGCCGTCGGCGACCTGCAGCACGTTGGCCGCGATCGCGGTGCGCAGCGCGTCCTCGAGGTCGACGTCGGACAGGCCGCTGACCGCGGCGAGCAGGGCGTGGCCCACCCGGTTGCCGCCGGCGGCGGCGATGCGCAGCACGCGCTGCGTCTCCTCGGGGAGGCGCTCGACGGAGCCGATGATCAGATCGTGCAGGGAGCTGGGGAAGCCGGCGTCGCCGCCGCACTCCATCAGCGCCTCGACGAAGAGCGGGATGCCCTCGCTGCGCTGGAAGACCCGGTGGACCTGGACGAACTCGGGCGTGGTGCCCAGGATGCCGGCCATCTGGGCCGCGACCTCGTCCTGGGTGAGCCTGGGGAGGTCGATCCGCACGACGTCGTCCAGCCGCCCGAGCTCGGCCAGCACCGGCCGCAGCGGATGCTGGCGGTGCAGCTCGTCGGAGCGGTAGGTGAGGACCATCAGCACCGGCGCGGTGTGGAGGTTCCGGCTCAGGAAGGCGATCAGGTCGCGGCTGGAGCTGTCGGCCCAGTGGACGTCCTCGATGAGGAGGATCACCGGGTGGCGCTCCGCGAGCCGTTCCAGCAGGGCGAGGATCTGCTCGAAGAGCCGCGCGCGGGCGGCCTCGCTCTCGGTGTGGTCGCTCGGCTCGCCGAACTCGGGCAGCAGCCGGGCCAGGTCGCGCGCGCCTCCCTGGGGGAGCATGCTCGCGATCTCCTCGGCGCCGCACTCCCGGACCAACTGGCGGATCACCGCGGTGAACGGGGCGTAGGCCAGGCCCTCGGTCGACAGCTCCACGCAGCCCCCGTTGAGCACGTGGGCGCCGTCGACCGTGGCCCGTTCCGCGAAACACCCGATCAGCCGTGACTTGCCGACGCCCGCCTCACCGCCGAGCAGCACGGTCACCGCCGCGTCCTTCCGGGCCTGCGCGAATGCCTCGGTCAGGTCTGAAAGCTCCCTCTCCCGCCCCACGAAAACGGGACTTACCGCCCGACCCACCATGCCTGCCAGCATGCCATGCCTTAAAGGTGTGATCTTCCTATTTTTTCGCTCGGCGGAACCGGTGGTTCAGGGGGGTGGTGAGGCCCGGCCGGGCGAACGGGGCGGCCGGGCTCCTGAACCGGGGTCACGCCGGAACGGTCCTGCCGAAGAGGCCCGGGCGGCGCTTCTCGGGGGAGCGGGCCTTCCTGTCCTCCAGCACCTCGCGGGCGCGGCGGTGGTCACCGGCCTCCCGGCGGAGTTCGGCGGTCCGGTGGGCGATCATCTGAAGCTGGATCTCGGGTCCCATGGGGTTCCTCCCTGGTACGGCGCCCCGTGGCGCGCTTTCCTCACAGACTCAAGACTCCTCCTAAGGCCCCCGGTCCCGCATCGGGAGGATGTCCTATCCGCGGGCGCTTCCCGCCCCGGCACCGTCTAGGGATGCTCGGCCCGCACGGGGGGCCACGGAATGTGCCGGCTGGGTGACACCGGGGTGGGGATTGTATTTTTACGCACGTTCCAATGGCGGCTCCGGGAGACCATAACGCATAATTCCGAATTAATCGGTTATGTAGGTTGAAGTTAGCCTTTGTTATAATTTAAATACGTGAGCTCCTGCGGGGTGACATGGAGTTTCGACTGCTGGGACCACCGGAGGTTCGCGGCCCGGCCGGCCGAGCGTGGTTTCGGGGGCACCGTCAACGCGCGGTGTTCGCCACTCTGGCACTGAACGCCAACCGGGTCGTGGCGGTCGACCGGCTGGTCGACGTCGTGTGGGGGGACCACCCGCCGCCGACCGCGCAGGCACAGATCCACAAGACCGTGTCGGCGCTGCGGCAGGTGCTGGACGATCCGGTGGCCGCGGGCGAGCGGATCAACACGCTGTCCTCGGGATACATGCTGCGCGCCGAGCCGGGCGAGATCGACGTCGGGCTCTTCGAGCAGGGGGTCCGGCAGGCCTCGTCCGCCGTCGCGACGGGCGACCTGATCGGGGCCGTCGTCTTCTTCCGCGACGCCCTGGCCCGCTGGTCCGGCCGGGCGATCGACGGCGTTCCCGGGCTCGCCGCGGAGGCCACCCATCTGGAGGAGCGACGGCTGGCCGCGCTGGAGAAGTGCGCGCACGTCGAGCTGATGCTCGACAGGTACGCGGAGGTCGCGGCCGAGCTGGAGCAACTGGTCGCCGCCCATCCGCTGCGCGAACGGCTGCGGGTGCTGCAGATGATCGCCCTGTACGGGTGCGGCCGCCGGGCGGAGGCGCTGTGGGCGTTCCGCGACACCCGCGTTCTCCTGAACAGGGATCTGGGCATCAACCCGGGCCCGGAACTGCGTGACGTCGAGCACGCCATCCTGACCGAGGTGCCGGTGACCCGGATACTGCCCGCGCCATGCTGAGGCGTGGGTCAGGCGCGGCCGTCGTGATCGCCACGATAGCCGTGGTCGCCGCGGGCACGGCCCTGGTGGCCGTACGGCGCCGGTATCTGGTCGTCACGGTCAGCGGTGCCAGCATGGAACCGGCCCTCTTCGACGGCGACCGGGTTCTGGTGCGCGCGGGGGCCGCCCGGACGCCGCGCAGGGGTGACGTGGTGGTCCTGTGGACGCCGTCGTTCCAGGCGGGCCGGGACGCGCCGCCACCGGGTGCGGCCCCCGCGCGAGACGGCCGGAGCATCAAGCGGGTGGTCGCGGTACCGGGTGACCCTCTGCCACCGGCCGCCGCGGAGGCCTGCGGCCGGCCGGCGGGAACCCCGGTCCCGGCCGGCCGCCTGGTGGTCCTCGGGGACGCGCGGCACAGTTACGACTCCAGATCCTGGGGCTTCCTGCCGGTCGAGCGCCTGGTCGGTGTCGTGGTGCGGCGTCTGGCCGCGTACCGCCGGTGGTGACGCCGGTAGGGACGCGGTAGCGATCCGGTAGGGATGCGGTAGGGGCATTTGGTTCGCTCGCCGGGAACCGTGGTCCGCAGATCGTCGGGGGTGACGGCCGCCACGGATCCCGCGCTCGTTCGACCGGGCGGGCGAGGTGGCCGATCCGTTAGGAGAACCATGATCGGAAAGATGAACTCCCTGGGCGACAGGCTGCTCGAACTGCTCCTGCCGAGCACCAGGGCCGACGCGGCCGCGCTGTGCCGGGGCAGGTACATGGGCTACTGGAGCGGTTGCGAGCACTACTGCTACCGCAACGGCGACCGCACGACGAAGTACAAGTGGTGCAACAGAACGTCGGGATGCCAGATCGAGTGCTACGACTGCTGTAACTGATCTCCACGACGTACGGCGGTGACGAGACGGGGTGAACGGCACCGGCCGGCCGCGCGCGTCCGGTGCGCGACGCGACATCCGTGACCGTCACCGTCGTGGTGGCCGGTGCCGTCCCCCGTGTCGGTGACGGCACCGGCCCGCCTCCACGCGGGGCGGTGGTCGCCGTGGCCGCCGCGCCCGTGATCGTCGCCGGGGTCCCGTTCACCGGCGACCTCGCGTCACTGCTCGCGCCGGCCTTCGGGCCGGCCTGTTCCTGAGAGGAATCCAGAGTGCCGTTTCTGATCGCGGCGGTGGTGTTCGTCGGGCTCCTGTGTCTCGTCGATCTGGTGCTCACGATGGCGGTGATCCGCCGGTTGCGGGATCACACCCAACAGCTCGCGGCACTGCGGAGCGGCGATCCGGCCCAGTCGCTGCTGCGGGAGGGGACGCCGCTTCCCGCGTTCACCGCCGAGTCGGTCGACGGCGAGACGATCGACAGCCAGGCGGCGCCCCCGGAGGTCCTGGCCCTGCTCTCCACCGAATGCGTGGTCTGCCTGGACGAGATGCCGAACCTCGTCCGGTTCCTCGGAGACCGGGGCGTCGGCCGTTCCGCCGCGATCGTGGCGATCGTCGGGGACGACACCCCCAAGGCCGGGGAACTCGTCGAGGGGCTGCGCCCGGTCGCGCGGGTGATCCGCCAGCCCTGGGACGGCCCGATCGAGAAGGCGTTCCAGGCGAAGCTCTTCCCCAACTTCTACCTCGTCTCCGGCGGAGTCGTGCGGGTCGCCTCCATCTCCGTGGCGAACCTGGACCGGCCGGTTCCGGCGTGATCCGTGGCGTCCGAGGCCGCGTGCGGAACCGCGTGCGAGGCCGTGGATCCGGTTCGGCCCCGGGCAGGCCGGACCGGATCCACAGCGCGGAGGCCGGGACGCTCCGGGAGCGGGCCGTCGCCGCGTGGGCACTGGTCTGGCGATCCGGTCCGAAGCTGCTGCTCGGCTCCGTCACGATGGCGCTGCTCGCGGGCACCTGGCCCGTCGCGGGCGCCTGGCTCACCAAACTGCTCCTCGACGAGCTGAACGCCCCGCGGCGCGACCAGGGGCTGCTCATCACGCTGGCGGCCGGACTGGCCGTCACCGGCCTGCTGACCGCCGCCCTTCCCCATCTCGGCCGCTACCTCGACGCCCAGTTGCGCCGCCGGATCGATCTGGTCGCCCGCGACGAGCTGTTCGCCGCGGTGAACCGGTTCGTCGGACTGAACCGCTTCGAGACCCCGTCCTTCCACGACCGGCTGCGGCTGGCCGAGCAGGCGGGGCAGACGGCGGCCATCCAGATCGTCCTACCGGCGATCTCCCTGCTGCGGGTGGCCGTCACGGTCGGCGGCTTCGTCGTCACGCTGACCCTGCTGAGCCCGGTCATGACCGTCGTGGTGCTGCTCACCGCGGTTCCGACGGTCCTCGCCGAACTGTTCCTGAGCAGGCTCAGGGCGGGCACGATGTGGCGGATCAGCCCGCTCGGCCGCCGGACCGTCTTCTACGGCCGGCTGCTGACCAGCCTCGACTTCGCCAAGGAGGTCCGCCTGTTCGGGCTCGGCGACTTCCTCCGGCGGCGGCTGATGACCGACGTGCGAGCGGCCCAGGAGAGCGAACGCGCCGTCGACGTGCGCGAGCTGAAGGTCCAGACGTGGCTCAGCGTGCTCGGCGCGGCGACCGCGGGCGCCGGGCTGATCTGGGTGGTGGCGGGCACGGCCGGCGGCCTGCTGTCGATCGGCGACGTGGCCGTGTTCATCGCCGCCGTGGCCGGGGTGCAGCTGGGTCTCGCGGAGTTCGTCGGGTCCCTCGGCGGGATGTACGAGGCCCTGCTGATGTTCGGCCACTACCGCGAGGTGGTGCGGGCCGCACCCGATCTTCCGGTTCCGGACAGGCCCGCGAGGGCCGTGCCGCTGAGGCGCGGGATCGAGCTGCGGGACGTGTGGTTCCGCTATGACGACGCGCACCCCTGGGTGCTGCGCGGGGTCGATCTCTTCCTGCCCCACGGCGCCGCACTGGCCCTGGTCGGCCTCAACGGGTCCGGCAAGTCGACACTGGTCAAGCTGCTCTGCCGGTTCTACGACCCGCAGCGGGGCGCGGTGCTCTGGGACGGGGTGGACATTCGCGAGATCGCCCCGGCGGAGCTGCGGGAGCGGATGGCGGCCGTCTTCCAGGACTGCGTCGCCTACGACTTCACCGCCGCGGAGAACATCGGCGTCGGCGACGTCTCCGCCATGTCCGACCGGGAGCGGATCCGTACCGCCGCCTCCCTGTCCGGGATCGACGAGGCGCTCGAGAACCTCCCGCGCGGCTACGACACGATGCTGAGCCGCACCTTCCTCGATCCGGGCGAGGACGACCCGGAGACGGGCGTCCTGCTCTCCGGCGGGCAGTGGCAGCGGATCGCGCTCGCCCGCGCCTACCTGAGACAGGACCGCGACCTGGTCATCCTGGACGAGCCGAGCGCGGGGCTGGACGCGAGGGCCGAGCACGACCTGCACACCGATCTGCGCCGGCACAGGTCCGGGCGGACCAGCCTGCTGATCTCCCACCGGCTCAGCGCCGTGCGTGAGGCGGATCTCATCGTGGTCCTCGCCGGCGGGCGCGTCGTGGAGCGGGGCACGCACGCCGAGCTGATGGCGGGCGAGGGAGAGTACGCCCGGCTGTTCGCCCTGCAGGCGGAGGGGTACCGGATCGAGGGGCCCGCGCCCCTGGCGGAGACGCACGCGCCGCCCAGGCCCTGAGCGCCGTCTCCCCGGGCGAACCGATCACGCCGGGCGGACGGTGCGAGCCACCCGTGCCGGGCCCGCCGTCGCCCCGTGCCGGGCCCGTTGCGCGTCGCCGGGCGAGAGGCCGTCCCGGGAACGGAGGGACCGAGCCGGACGAGGCCCGCAACGGCGTGAGGCCCAGCCGCCGGGAGGATGGCGACCGGGCTCCCTGGCCGGGCTCACGTCGAGATGATCTTTCCGAAGAGGCTCCGGCGGCGCTTGGCGAAGGAGGACTCACGCCGGGTCTGGGCCTCAAGGGCGCGGCGGTGGCCGGCCGCCTCCGCGCGGAACCTGGCCGCTCTCTCGTCGATCAACTGGAGCTGCATCTCGGGACCCATGGGGGGTTCCTCTCTGCTCGGTGCCTGTCGGCGCTTTCCTTACAGACTCCAGATTCGTCCTAAGGCCCCCCGTCCCGCATCGGGAGGATGTCCTATCTCCGGGGGCGACGCGGCCGAGAACCCCCTTAGGAGGGTGGGGGCCGCCTTAGGGGACCCCGTGCCCTACGCCGGCCCCCGCTGCCCTCCGTCGGATTCCCGTGCTCCACGTCGGCCCGCCGTGCCTCCGCCCCCGGCCCGCCGGGACCTTCACGCCGGTTCCCGGACGGTCCTCACGCCGGTTCCCGGACGGTCCTCACGCCGGTTCCCGGACGGTCCTCACACCGGTTCCCGGACGGTCCTCACACCGGTTCCCGGGCGGTCCTCACGCCGGTTCCCGGACGGTCGGGCCCGTCGTGACCCGCTCCGGCGTGACGCGGCGGCGCCGGACCGGCAGCCCGAGGATCGGGTTGGCGACGCCCCAGGCGGCGCCCCTGCAGACCAGTTCCTTGTACACGGCGGCGAGCCGCCCGGTCAGGGCCGTCCGTACGGCGCGGTCGTCGGCGGTGACGTACTGGATCAAGCCCTCCCGGCGGCCCAGCGAGACGCACCGGTTGAAGTAGCGGAGCGGCGCGTTCGGGAGCCTCCCGCCGGTCAGGCGCGCCGCGATCGCGTCGGCGGCCTGCCACGCGGTCGGGACCCCCGAGGCGCACGACATCCGCAGCGGCTTGTCCCCGGGGCCCGTCACCATGGCCGCGTCGCCGACGGCGTACACGTCCGGGTGCGAGACCGAGCGCATGGTCCCGTCGACCACGATCTGGCCGGTGCCGGTGACCTCCAGGGTGGTCGCCCTCGCGATCGGGTGGACCGCGAAGCCGGTGGTCCACACGGTGACCGCGGCCGGGACGGTCCCGCCGCCGGCGACGGCGACGTGCTCGGCCTCGACGCCGATGACGTCGGCGTGCTCGCGCACGGTGATCCCGAGCCCGCCGAAGACCTTCCGCAGGTGCTCACGCCCCCTGGGTGAGAAGTCGTCCCCCAGGGCGCCCCGGGTGACCAGGGCGACGTCGAGGTCAGGGCGGGTCTCGGCGATCTCGGTCGCGGCCTCCAGGCCGGTCAGGCCGCCGCCGACGACGACCACGGCCTGCCCGGGGGTCAGGCGGGCCAGGCGCTCGCGCAGCCGGAGCGCTCCGGAGCGGCCGGCGATCTCATGGGCGTGCTCGGCGACCCCGGGAACGCCCTGGGCGTCCCAGCCGCTGCCGAGGGCGTAGACGAGCGTGTCGTAGGCGAGTTCCCCGGCGCCGTTCGCGTCGGTGACGGCGACGGTCCCGCGGTCGGCGTCGACGCCGGTGACCTTCGCGATCCTCAGATCGACGCCGGTGCCCGCGAACATCTCGTCGAACGGCCGGGGCCTGAGGTCCTGGCCCACGGCCAGCTGGTGCATGCGGACGCGCTCGACGAAGTCGGGCTCGGCGTTGACGAGGGTGACGGCGACGTCCTCACGATGAAGGCGCCTGGCGAGACGGCCGGCGGCGATCGCTCCGGCGTATCCGGCTCCGAGGACGATGATGCGGTGCTGCATTTCCCTGCTCCTGTCGGCTCCTGTCGGCCACTTGGACCCCCGGGGACGACCGCCGGGCCACTGCCGGCCCCTGTCGTGCGCGGGTTCGCCCCTTGAACCGGAGGGCGCGCCCTTTCCTGACGGGAATCCGGTGTGAAGCACCTCACACCGGGTCCGGAAGCGATCGGGAGGGGTCAGAAGATGGTGAACAGGGGATCCCCGTGGTCGACGGCCGCCCATCGCGCGGTGGCGCGTTCGAGCTTGTCGGGGTTGACCTGGTTGCGGATCGCGGCGATGCCCTCGGCGGTGACCTCCAGGGACAGGACGCCGACGACCCGGCCGTCCATGACGGCGACGACGGCGGGGTCGCCGTTGGCGGTCCACGCGTGGAGCTCGGGCGAGCCGCCGGCGATGGCGCGCTTGGCCTCGCCGGGTTTGAACAGGCCCCGCAGGAACCGCGCGACCGCCAGGGCGCCCTGGAATGCCTTGGCGCGGGCCGGGACCTTCCCGCCGCCGTCCGCGACGGAGACGACGTCCTCGACGAGCAGGCGCACGAGCGGCTCTGTCCGGCCGCTGGCGGCGGCCGTCAGGAACTCCTCGACGATCCGCCGGGCGGCGGCCTCGTCGATCATGGTGCGGGCCCTGCCGCCGGCGACGTGCTTCCTGGCGCGGTGGAGGATCTGCTGGCTGGCGGCCTCGGTGATGTCGAGGATCGCGGCGATCTCCCGGTGGGAGTAGGCGAAGGCCTCCCGCAGCACGTACACCGCCCGCTCGCCCGGGGAGAGTCGCTCCATGAGCGTGAGGACCGCGTACGAGACCGATTCGCGCTGCTCGGCGGTCTCGGCCGGGCCGAGCATCGGGTCCCCGCCGAGCAGCGGCTCGGGGAGCCACTGGCCCACGTAGGTCTCGCGGCGCGCCCGCGCGGAGGCGAGCTGGTTGAGGCACAGGTTGGTGACGACCTTGGTCAGCCAGGCCTCGGGGACCTCGATGCGGTCGACGTCGGCGGCCTGCCAGCGCAGGAACGTCTCCTGCGCGGCGTCCTCGGCCTCCGCGGCGGAACCGAGGAGACGGTAGGCCAGGGCCTCCAGGCGGGGCCTGAAGGCCTCGAACCGCTCGACGTCGTCCGCGGTCAGGGCCATGGCCCGATCCTAGGCCGCCCGCCCCCGAAGTGGGCGAATGTTGACGAAAACGGGTGAGGGTGCTGGGCAGGGTCCAGTTTGGAAGTAATCACACCAGTAGGCATGCTGGAGGGGTGTCAACTATGACGACCTCGCTCACCGACGTGGCCACGTCCAACGCCACGCTGCGGAGCTTCCTGAACGGCCTGCCCGGTGTCGACCGCGTGGGCGCCGACCAGCGCGCCGCGATGCTCGGCACCCGATCCATCAAGACGACCGCCAAGGCCCAGGTCATCGACCTGGCCATCGGCATGGTGGACCTGACGACCCTGGAGGGGGCCGACACCCCGGGCAAGGTCCGCGCGATGTGCGCCAAGGCGGTCCGTCCCGACCCGTCCGACCCCTCGGTGCCCAAGGTCGCCGCGGTGTGCGTCTACCCCGACATGGTCGCCGGGGCCGCGGCGGCGGTGAGGGGCTCCGGCGTCAAGGTGGCCAGCGTCGCGACCGCCTTCCCCAGCGGGCGCTCCTCGCTGGAGGTCAAGGTCGCCGACACCGGGTTCGCGGTCGCCTCCGGGGCCGACGAGATCGACATGGTCATCGACCGCGGCGCGTTCCTCGCCGGGGACTACGTCAAGGTCTTCGAGGAGATCGTCGCGATCAAGGCGGCGTGCGGGAGCGCGCACCTGAAGGTGATCCTGGAGACCGGCGAGCTGGCCACGTACGACAACGTGCGCCGCGCGTCCTGGCTGGCCATGATGGCCGGGGGCGACTTCATCAAGACCTCCACCGGAAAGGTGCAGCCCGCCGCGACCCTCCCGGTGACGCTGGTCATGCTGGAGGCCGTCCGCGACTTCCTGGCCGCGACCGGCCGCCAGGTCGGGGTGAAGCCCGCGGGCGGCATCAAGACCACCAAGGACGCGATCAAGATGCTCGTCCTGGTCAACGAGACCGTCGGCGACGCCTGGCTCACCCCCGAGTGGTTCCGGCTCGGCGCCTCCAGCGTCCTCAACGACCTGCTGATGCAGCGCCAGAAGATGGCCACCGGCAGGTACGCGGGTCCCGACTACTTCACCCTCGACTAAGGGCGTTCACATGTTCGAGTACGCACCGGCGCCCGAGTCGCGTGACGTCGTCCACATCAGGCCGTCCTACGGCCTGTTCATCGGCGGCGAGTGGGTCGACTCCCAGGGCACCGAACGCAACAAGACCGTCAACCCCGCCTCCGAGGAGGTCCTGGCCGAGGTCGCCTGGGCCGACGAGGCCGACGTCGACCGGGCCGTCGAGGCCGCCCGCAAGGCGTTCGGCGTCTGGTCGGCGATGCCCGGCTCGGAGCGGGCCAAGTACCTCTTCCGGATCGCCCGGATCATCCAGGAACGCTCGCGCGAGCTGGCCGTGCTGGAGACCCTGGACAACGGCAAGCCGATCCGCGAGTCCCGCGACGTGGACCTGCCGCTGGTGGCGGCCCACTTCTTCTACTACGCCGGCTGGGCCGACAAGCTCGGCCACGCCGGGTACGGCGCCGACCCCCGCCCGCTCGGGGTGGCGGGCCAGGTCATCCCGTGGAACTTCCCGCTGCTGATGCTCGCCTGGAAGATCGCCCCCGCGCTGGCCTGCGGCAACACGGTCGTCCTCAAGCCGGCCGAGACGACCCCGCTGAGCGCTCTGCTCTTCGCGGACATCTGCGCGCAGGCGGACCTGCCGCCCGGGGTGGTCAACATCGTGACCGGCGCCGGCGAGACCGGCGCGGCCCTGGTGAACCACCCGGGGGTCGACAAGGTCGCCTTCACCGGCTCCACCGAGGTCGGCAGGCGGATCGCCAGGTCGGTCGCGGGCTCGGGGAAGAAGGTTACCCTGGAGCTCGGCGGCAAGGCCGCGAACATCGTGTTCGAGGACGCCGCGATCGACCAGGCCGTCGAGGGGATCGTCAACGGGATCTTCTTCAACCAGGGTCACGTCTGCTGCGCGGGCTCCCGGCTGCTGGTGCAGGAGTCGATCGAGGCCGAGCTGCTGGACGCGCTGAAGCGGCGCCTGGGCACGCTCCGGCTGGGCGACCCGCTGGACAAGAACACCGACATCGGCGCGATCAACTCCGCGGCCCAGCTCGCGAAGATCCACGAGCTCTCGGACCAGGGGGAGGCCGAGGGCGCCGAGCGCTGGTCCCCGGCCTGCTCGCTGCCGGACCGGGGCTTCTGGTTCCCGCCGACCCTCTTCACCGGCGTCGCCCAGTCGCACCGGATCGCCCGCGAGGAGGTCTTCGGCCCGGTGCTGTCGGTGCTGACGTTCCGTACCCCGGCCGAGGCGGTGGAGAAGGCCAACAACAGCCCCTTCGGGCTGTCGGCCGGCGTGTGGACGGAGAAGGGCTCGCGCATCCTGTGGATGGCGGACAGGCTCCGCGCGGGCGTCGTGTGGGCCAACACCTTCAACAAGTTCGACCCGACCTCGCCGTTCGGCGGCTACAAGGAGTCCGGGTACGGGCGCGAGGGCGGCCGGCACGGGCTGGAGGCGTACCTCGATGTGTGAGCGGCACGCCGCCGGGCGGCGTTCCCGTCGCGCCCAGAGCACCCGGGGCCATGATTTCGCCCGCGCCGGACGACCGGTGATGCGGGGCTGGTTCGCGCACCGGTGCGGTGTGAGCCGCTGCGGTCAGATCTTCGTGCCGGCCCGGCTGGCGCAGCAGGAGAGCTCGTGGAGAGGGCTGGGAAATGAGTAAGGCGGACAGGCCGGGCCGGTCACGGGCGGGCGGCAGGACCGGCGGGGACGCCGGGAGCGCCGGGAGCGCCGGGAGCGCAGCGGACGCCGGAAGCGTCGTGGACGGCGGGAGCGTCGTGGACGGTGGGAGCGTCGTGGACGGTGGGAGCGTCGTGGACGGTGGGGACGCCGTGAACGGTGGGGACGCCGTGAACGGTGGGGACGCCGTGAACGGTGAGAAGGGTGCCGGTCGCGTGCCGGCACGGCTCGCCGTGCGCAAGACGTACAAGCTGTACATCGGCGGGGCGTTCCCGCGCTCCGAGAGCGGAAGGTCGTACGCCGTGGCCTCCTCCAGCGGCGACTTCCTCGCCAACGCCTCCCGGGCCTCCCGCAAGGACGCCCGCGACGCGGTGTCGGCCGCGCGCAAGGCCTTCGGCGGCTGGTCGGGCGCGACGGCGTACAACCGGGGGCAGATCCTCTACCGCGTCGCCGAGATGCTGGAGGGGCGCCGGGCCCAGTTCGTCGCCGAGCTGGCGGACACCGGGGCGGGGCGGGCCGGGGACACCGGGCAGGCCGAGAGGATCGTGGACGCGGCCGTCGACCGGCTGGTCTGGTACGCGGGCTGGTCCGACAAGATCGCCGCCGTGGCCGGGTCCTCCAACCCGGTCGCCGGGCCCTACTTCAACATCTCCTCGCCGGAGCCGACCGGGGTGGTCGCGGTGATCGCCCCCGACGAGCCGCTCCTCGGGCTCGTCTCGGTGCTGGCCCCGGTGATCGTCACGGGCAACACCTGCGTGGTGGTCGCGAGCGAGCGCGCCCCGCTCCCCTCGATCACGCTGGCCGAGGTGCTGGCCACCTCGGACCTGCCCGGCGGGGTGGTGAACATCCTCACCGGCTCGGTGGCGGAGCTCGCCCCCTGGCTGTCCGCGCACATGGACGTCAACGCCCTCGACCTCACCGGCGTCACCGACGAGAGGCTGGCGGTCACGTGCGAGGAGGCGGCGTCGGAGAACCTCAAGCGGGTGCTGCGCCCCGCCGCGACGACCGACTGGTACGCCGACCCCGGCACCAGGCGCCTGACGGCCTTCCTGGAGACCAAGACCGTCTGGCACCCTACGGGCGTCTGAACCGTCCCCCGGCCCGGCCGGGCCCGAGGTAGGCCGGGCCGGGTCAGGGGAGCGGCGCGTGGCGCTCCCAGGGACGGGCCGCCTCCAGCTGCCCGGCCAGCGCCAGCAGCTGGGACTCGCCCCCCGGCGCGGCGACGAGCTGGACGCCGATGGGCATGCCGCAGGAGTGCACGCCGTACGGGACGCTCATGGCCGGCCAGCCGGCGAGGTTCCAGGCGGCGGTCGCGGGCGCGTACGTCAGGTTGACGCGGGCGTTCGCCGCCAGGCCGCGGCGCCCCCAGCGTTCGGCGGCCGGCGGCAGGGCGGCGAGCGTGGGCGTCAGCAGCACGTCGGCGTTGCCGAACCACTGGTCGGCGCCGTGCGCGCGCCAGCGGTCACGGCCGGTCGCGCCGTCCGCGCCGAACCTGGCGAGCAGACGGCCCGTCCTGGCCAGTGACCGGGTGCGGCGCTCCAGCCTGCGCGGGTCGAGACCCTCGACGTCGTCCCGGGCGCACGCGAACCAGGTGGCGACGGCCGAGCCGGCGAGCCGGGCGGGCATCCGGTCGGCGCGGTCCACCACGGTGTGCCCGGCGGCGCCCAGCACCTCGGCCGCCCCGGTGACCGCCCGCTGGAACTCGGTGTCCACCGGCAGGCCCAGGGGCAGCGGCACGGGCGCGACCGCGATCCGCAGCCTCGGCGTCTCCGACAGGGTCAGCCCGCCCGGGTAGTCGTCGAGGGCGCTGCCCACGCCGAGCGCCTCGCTCTCCCCGGGCCTGGCCAGGGACATGTCGTCAGCCATCACGGCCAGTGCCAGCGCGAGATCCGCCACGGTCGTGGCCAGGGGGCCGTTCTCCGACATGCCGTACCAGTCGTGCTCGGGAGGCGGGACCACCCCCTGGCCGGGCTTGATCGAGACCAGGCCGCAGCAGGCCGCCGGGATGCGCAGCGAGCCGAGCCCGTCGTTGCCGTGTGCCAGCGGGACCATGCCCGCCGCCACGGCCGCCGCGCTCCCGCCCGAGGAGCCGCCGGGGGTACGCCCGAGGTCCCACGGATTGCGCGCCACCCCGTACACGTTGTCGGAGAAGGCGGCCAGGCAGAGCTCGGGCACGTTGGTGATGCCGACGACCACCGCGCCCGCCGCCCTGAGCCTCGCCACCACGGGGTGGTCGGCGGTCGCGGGCGTGTCCGGCGTGGCCGCCGAGCCGTTGCGCGACACCTCGCCCTCGACCGCGACGTTGTCCTTGATCGCGACCGGCACCCCGGCGAGCGGCAGCTCGGACAGGTCCTCGCGCTCCTCCAGCAGCCGGGCCTCGGCCCGCGCCCTCTCGGCGAGCACCTCGCGGAACGCCCCGACGCGGCCGTCACGCTCGGCGATGGCGCAGAGGTGCTCCTCGACGACCGCGGAGGCGGCGACCTTCCCCCGTCGTACGGCAGCCGCGATCTCCACTGCGGAACTTCCCACCCACGACATGAACCGAGTGTGGTCCGGCGAGTCCGCCAGGGGAAGCGCGCCACGTATCGATCCGATGTCTTGTCCGGCTCGTCGGCGTTATTCGGCGTGGTCCGTGGTCGGCGGCCCGGAGCCGGTTCGCGTTCCGGCCGATGCCGCGCCCCGTGTCCCGGCCCGTGTCCCGGCTCACGCCCGGGTCCGCGCCCGGGTCCGCGCCCCGAGGGCTACGTCCCGCCCGGCCGGCGACGGGGGTTGGCGCGGCGGGTGGCGGGGGCCGACATGGGGTCGTCGGGCCAGGGGTGGCGGGGATAGCGTCCGCGCAGCTCGGCGCGGACCGCGCGGTACCCCTCGCGCCAGAACGAGGCCAGGTCGGCGGTGACGGCGGCCGGGCGGCCGGCGGGGGAGAGCAGGTGGATCACCAGCGGGACCCCGGCCACGCGCGGGGCCTCGGCCCAGCCGAACAGCTCCTGCACCTTGGCCGCCAGCACCGGCCGTTCCCCCGAGTAGTCGATCCTGATCCTCGACCCGCTCGGCACCTCGACGCGTTCGGGGGCCGTCTCGGCGAGGCGGGCGTTCCACGGGACCAGGCGGTGCAGGGCGGAGACGACGTCCAGGCGTTCCAGGTCGGAGCGGCGGCGGGCCCGCGAGAGCTCCGGCTCCAGCCAGCGGTCGGCCGCCTCGACCAGCGCGTCGTCGTCGGTCGCGGGCCACGGGTCGCCGAGCGTGCGCCGGCAGAAGGCCAGGCGCTCGCGCAGGGCCACGGCCTCGGGTGTCCAGCGCAGGATCGACAGGCCCTCGGCGCGCAGCCCCTCCAGGACGGCGGGACGCACGTCGGCGCCGCGGAGCACGCCGGAGGAGAGCTCGATCGCGCCCAGCCTCTCCACCCGGCGCGCGGACACGTCACCGCGCCGTTCCCCCGGCGGCACGCGCCAGGTGATCTCCTCACCGGACGCGTACAGGGGGGCCGCGGCGAGCCTGGCGATCTCCTCGTCGATCACCACGGCCTGCCTGATACGGGCGGACGCGGCCCCGGTGGGCCGGTCCGCGACCGCGACCGCCAGCCACTCGGCCGTCCCCAGCCGCGACCCGGCCGGCAGCTCCGCGGCCGTCCCCGAGGCCATCAGGTACGATCCGCCGCGCCGCCGCGCCACCCGTTCCGGGTAGGCCAGCGCCACGACGGTCCCGGCCACGGTGTCGTCGCTCCCGTCCGGTACGACGGCGCCCTTCGCGCCGGCGTCGCCCTCTCCCCGGCGCGGGCCGTTCCCGGAGCCACCCCTGTAGCCGCCCCCGGAGCCGCCCTTGGGGTCGGCGCCGGGGCCACCGCCGGGGACGGCACGTGCCAGGCGCCCGGCCTCCTGGCGCCAGCGCGCGGAGAACGCGTCGCCGCCGCGGCGCGCGGAACGCCAGACCGCCACCAGGTCGTCGCCGGCCTCCCGGGGAAGCTGCTCCGAGAGCAGGGCGACGACCTCGGCGGCCCGGGGCCCGGCCCCGGCGTCGATCAGGGCCCGCGCCAGGCGCGGGTGCACCCCGGCCACGGCCATCCGCCGCCCCCGTCCGGTCACCCGGCCCGCGGGGTCGAGGGCGCCCAGTGCGCTCAGGGTGCGGCGGGCCGCGTCCATCGCCGGCGGCGGGGGCGGGTCGAGCAGGGCCAGGCCGGTGGCGGCCGGATCGCCCCAGCAGGCGGCCTGGAGGGCGAAACCGGTCAGGTCGGCCAGGGCGATCTCGGGCCGCGCGTACTCGGGCAGCCGGTCGTGCTCGGCCTGCGACCAGCACCGGTAGACCACGCCCGGTGCCTCGCGGCCCGCGCGCCCGGCCCGCTGGGTGGCCGACGCCCTGGAGGCCCGGACCGTGGTGAGCGAGCCGAGCCCGCGGGCGTGGTCGGTACGGGGCTCCCTGGCCAGGCCGGAGTCGACCACGATCCGCACGCCCGGCACGGTCAGGCTCGACTCGGCGACCGAGGTGGCGAGCACCACCCTGCGCCCGGCGCCCGGGGACAGGACCGCGTCCTGCACGCGGGCCGGTGCCTGGCCGTGGACCTGCAGGACGTCGACGCCACCGCCACCGCCGCCACCATCGCCGCTGCCGCCGCCGAGTTGCGCGGCCACCCGGCCGATCTCGCCGACACCGGGCAGGAAGCAGAGCACGTCCCCCTCCCGTTCGGCCAGGGCGCGCCGCACCACGCCGGCGACGTGCGTCAGGAACGCCGGGTCCACCCGCATGCCGTGCGGCGGCGCGACGGCGCCGGTGGGCGGAGCCCAGACGGGGGTGACCGGATGCATGGTGCCGGAGGCGTGCACGATCGGCGCGGGATCGCCGGAGCCGGGCGGGCCGGAGTCGCCGGAGCCGAGCAGGCGGGCCCAGGGGGCGGCGTCGGCGGTGGCGGAGGTGGCGACGATCCGCAGGTCGGGGCGGAGCGTGGCGCGGACGTCGAGGAGGAAGGCCAGCGCGGTGTCGGCGTCCAGGTGCCGTTCGTGGCACTCGTCGAGCAGGACCGTGTGCGTGCCGCCGAGCTCGGGGTCGCGCTGGAGCCGTTGCAGCAGGACACCGGTGGTGACGACCTCGACGACCGTCTTCGGGCCGGTCCTGCGCTCGCCGCGGATCGAGAACCCGACCTCCGCGCCCACCTCCGACTCCAGCAGCCACGCCATCCGCCTGGCCGCCGCCCGTACGGCCATCCGCCTCGGCTCGGCCACGACCACCCGCCTCGGCGCCGCGTCGTCGAGGCCGTCGAGGCCGTCGAGGAGCCCGGCCAGGGCGAGCGGGACGAGCGTGGTCTTGCCGGTGCCCGGGGGCGCGGTGAGCACGGCGACGCCCCGCTCGTCCAGGGCCGCGAGGAGCTCGGGCAGGACATGGCGGACGGGCAGGCCGGACCGGTCGGAACGCACCCGTCCAGTGTCCCCGATGTCCCCGGGGACCGCGCCCGGCGGCGTCAGGGCCCGTGGGCGCGCCACGGGACCCCCGGCCGGGCGGCCGGCGGAAGGAGACCGTGCCCGGCTGTCAGGACCGGGGGGCCGGGGCGTCGTACTCCAGGCGGGCCCGCTCCACCTCGCCCAGGTTGGCGGCGGCCCACTCGGCGAGCGTGGCGAACAGGGGGCCCAGGCTCCGGCCCAGCTCACTGATCTCGTACTCCACCCGCGGCGGGATCTCGGGGTGGTAGGTGCGGACCACCAGGCCGTCGCGCTCCAGCTGGCGGAGCCGCTGGGTCAGCACCTTCGGGGTGATCGTGCCGATGTGGCGCTCCAGCTCCACGAAGCGCATCCGGCCGTGCTCGTTGAGGGCCCTCGTGGCGGCGGGCGAGCGGGTGACGGCGGTCTCGCGGCATCCCTCGGACGAACTGCCCGAGGGTGTACGGCACCGGCGGGCCGATCTCACCGACGTGGAGAGTCTCCGTCCCGTGCTGGAGGGGGCCGGCGCGCTCTTCCTGCTCGTCCCGGGGCAGGGCGCGCACCCCCCGGACGTTCTCGACGCGGCCGAGGCCGCCGGGGTCCGCCGGGTGGTGCTGCGCTCCTCCCAGGGGGCGGGGACGCGGCCGCGGGCCCGCTCCCACGACCCGCTCAGGGCCTACGAGGACGCCGTCCGGCGGTCGGGCCTGGAGTGGACCGTCCTGCGGCCCGGCGGCTTCGCCTCCAACGCGTTCGCGTGGGCCCCGGCGATCCGTTCCGAGCGGACGGCCGCCGCGCCGTTCGGCGACGTCGGGCTGCCGTTCGTCGATCCGGACGACATCGCCGAGGTCGCGGCCGTGGTGCTGCGCGATGACGGCCGCGTCTACGAACTCACCGGCCCGGTGGCGATCTCTCCGCGCGAGCGGGCCCGGGTCATCGGCGACGCGCTGGGGGAACCGGTGCGGTTCGTCGAGCAGAGCCGCGAGGAGGCCAGGACGCGGATGCTCGCTTTCATGCCGGAACCGGTCGTGGACGGCACCCTCGACATCCTGGGCGAGCCGTCGGACGCCGAACGGCGGGTGAGTCCCGACGTCGAACGGATCCTCGGCCGCCCACCCCGCGATTTCGCCGAATGGGTGGCGCGCAACCGCGCGGCCTTCGCCTGACCGGATCCGCGGCCCCACGTTTTTTCCGGCCGCGGTGGTGTCCGCCGCGCCGTACGGGGAATGATCGCTCCGTGATCGGGCTGACCTCGATGTTCGCCGCTGTCGCGACCGCCTACCGGGACGCCGCCCGGCTTCGGGCGGACGACCCGCCGTCCCCCGCCCGGGCCTCCCCGGACAGGGGTGCCCCCGCCGGAGCGGTTCAGGACGAGATCGCTCCCGCCTGAACCGTCCGGACGAGCCCGGCGGCTCAGCCCCAGCGCTGCAGCAGCCGGTCGTACTCGGCCTGCGTGACCGGCAGGACGGTGCCGTGGCGCGGCCGGCCGGGCATGGTGTAGCCGGAGACGGGCGACCACTGCCGGGTGTTCAGGTCGGTGGTCGTGAACGGTACGTAGCCCCGGCCCCCGTACTCGTCGATGAACATGTACCAGCGCTCCTCGGTGTTCGACTTGAAGACCAGCGGGCCCTCGCCCTGGTTGAGGGCGTTGTTCCCGATGCAGTCCGCGACGAACGAGTAGTCGCGGTTGAGCACGGTCGCCGACCTCTCCGCGAGGATGAACTTGCCGCACGCGCTCTGCGACGCGCTCCGCTCGTCCTTGGTGAAGCGGTAGTAGGTGCCGTTGTGCTTGACGAGCGTCGAGTCGATCGTCGAGTAGCCCTTGTCGACCCAGACCTGCGGGGCGCTGAAGGTCCGGAAGTCGGATGTCGTGGCGTACATCATCCGGTTGTAGGTGGTGCCGGTGTGGTTCGGGTCGCCGGCGGAGTACAGCTTCGACGCCCAGAACACGACGTACTGGCCGAGTGTCTCGTCGTAGTACGCCTCCGGGGCCCACGTGTTGCCGGCCGTGTCCGGTGCGACGCGGACCAGGCGCGGCGCGCTCCAGGTCACCAGGTCGGACGACTCCCAGACCACGATGGACTTGCTGCCCGTGCGCTGGACCTGGTCCCAGTTGCCGTTGCCGTAGATCCGCAGGTCGGTGGCGATCTGGTAGAACCTGTCGCCCTGCGGTGAGCGGATGATGAACGGGTCGCGCACGCCGCGGGTCCCCACGTTCGAGGTCAGCACGGGCTGCCCGCCGTTGAGCTGGCGCCACCTGGTCGGGTCGTTGCCCTGGCTGAGCGCGAAGTAGACCTGCTCGCCGGCGGAGGTTCCCTCACCGGTGAAGTGCGAGAACAGGTAGCCGGCGTACTTCGGGGCCGGTGCCGTGCCGACCCGGACCAGCTGCCACTGCTGGTTGGTGCCGCCGTTGTCGGTGTACTGGGAGATCCGCGCGCCGTCGGCGGTGGACTGCTCCCAGACGTCGAGGGCCTTGCCGCTGTTGCGGTTGACGAGCTTGACGTATCCGCCGTCGGTGTCCACCACCCGGAACTGCTGGTTGGTGCCGCCGTTGTCGGTGTACTGGACGACGTTCGCGCCGTTCGCCGTGGACGCCGAGGCGACGTCCACCACCTTGCCGCTGTGGCGGGCACGGAGCTTGTAGTGGCCGTTTCCGGCGTCGGCGAACTGGAACTGCTGGCCCGCCTGGTCGGCGCGGGTCCGTTGCTGGACGGCGGCGCCGTCGGCGGTCGACTGGCCGGCGATCTCGATCGCCTTGCCGCTGTGCCGCGAGACGATCTGGTAGTACGCCGCCGGGTCGATCACGGCCGCGTTCGCCGGCGATCCCGTGACCAGTGCGGCGCAGCTCGCGATCAGCGCGCCGACGAGGACGAGTACGGTGCGGCGTCCGTGCGGGCGTCGCATGGTCATGGATGGCTCCTCGGGTGCGGGGATGGGGACGGTCCGGGTGTCACCGCGGGTACGCGGTGTCACCTCAGGTACGTGGAGAGGGGGAGTCGCTGGTCGCGTACCGCCTTGGTGACCAGGCCCGCGATCTGGCGTGCGCCCGCCGCCTCGAAGTGGGTGTGGTCGTCGGCGAAGAACGCGCCGACGGGGCCGGAGGAGTAGTCGCCGTTGAACGGGCAGAAGCGCAGGCCGTTGTAGAGGGCGATGCTCAGCGCGTGGAGGTCGATGACCGGGGCGCCGGTGGCCCGGCCGACGTCGAAGGTCTCGGTCAGGAATCCGCGGGTGGCCGTCGCCGTACCGCCGCTGCACCTCAGGGCGGACACCGGGGTCACCAGCGTGGGGTGGGCGCCGCGCTGCTGGGCGGCGCGGACCATGGCGGTGAGCAGTTCGCGGTACCGGGCGGAGCCGACGTGGCGGGGACACGTGGACGAGCCGTCGTTGATGCCGAACTGGATGAACAGGTGGTCGCCTGCCTTCATCCCGGTGGAGGCGTTGAGCATCGCCTGCCAGCGGGCGGCGTAGGCGGTGGAGCCGAGCACGCATTCCCCGGCGGAGTTCTTGGTGGCGGTGACGGCGGACTCGTACAGCCAGGTCTGGACGCTGCGGCCGCCTATGGCGCTGTTGACCACGCCTGCGTCGGCGGTGAGGTAGCCGCCGAGCTCCCTGCCCCAGCCGACGATGTTGCCGCCGGAGTTGGCGGCGACGGTGGAGTCCCCGGCCAGCCAGACCGTGGTCCTGCCGGAGGCGGGCGCGCCGGCCTCCAGGTGGTCGATGTTGGGCAGGCCGCCGGCGGTGGTCGGGGTGAGGCGGATGACGTTGTCGCCGGCGTTCAGTGTCACGGTCAGTGTCCTGGTGACCCAGGTGGTCCAGGCGCCGGTGGGGTCGAAGGCGCTGTTCGCGTGCGCGACCGTGCCGTTGACGAGTACGTCGGCGGGGCGGTTGGTGGTGCCGCCGTTGGCGTATCGGACGCCGATGGTGGCCGTGCCGGCGGCGGGCGCGGTCACGGTGAACTGCGCCGCGGCTCCCGCCGCGTTGGTGGCGTTGCAGAATCCGCTGCCGGAGAACCCGGCGTGGTTGGACTCGATGAGACCGTCACACGTGGCCGGCGCGCTCTCGGCCTCGTAGCGGGTCGCCGCCGAGGCCTCCGCGGCGGTTCCCGGGGCCGTGACGAGACCCGCGACGGCCACCGCCAGCGCGACGGCGGCGGACAGCCTTCTCCGTGAAAACATGGGAACTCCAAGAGGTGAGTCGGGTGCGGAACCGGTGGCGGGCGGGTCAGCCGAGCACGCATCCGGCGTCGTCGAGGGCGGGGGAGTCCGGGGCGGTGCCGCAGGCGCCGGACGTGCCGCTCGACGTGGACGCGGACGTCGGCGCGGGGCCCGGCGGGAGGTGGGCGGCCACGATCGGCGCCAGCCTCGCCGCGATCGCGCGGTGCCCGGCGTCGTTGGGGTGGACGGCGTCGGTCAGGCCGTTCGCCGGCACCCAGCCGTCGGTGTCGACGAAGAAGACGTCGCGGTCCCCGGCGTCGTTGAGGGTCCGCACCGCGGCCTGGGTCTGCGGCACGAACCGCCCGCGGAAGGTCTCCAGGGCCAGGATCGCGGCCCTCGGGTACCTGGCGCGGACCGTGCGCAGCAACTCGGTGTAGGAGCTCTGGAACTGGGTCGTGGACACCCCGTGACCGGCGTCGTTCGTGCCCAGGTTGATCACCACCACGTCCGCCCGGTACCGCGTGAAGTCATGGTCGGCCGCCCCGTCGGCGGCGCTGACCTTCACGAACCGCCGGTCCAGGCCGACGCAGCCGTCGGCGGTGCTCACCAGGCAGGCGCCCCCCTGGGCGACCTGCGTGTGGTCCAGGCCGAGTTGCTCGCCGACCAGCCATCCGTACGCGGTGAGCGCGTTCTTCGAGCTGGTGGTGCCGACCGTGATGGAGTCCCCGACGAACTCCACCGTGCCGCGGGACGGCTCGGCGGGCACCGTCCGGGCGCCCGGGTCGAGCACCAGCCCCTGGAAGACCGCGTCGCCGCGGTAGGAGCCGGCCACCACCCGGTACGACACGCGCAGGGTGTGGGTGCCCGCCGCCAGTGGTGCCGGGGTGAGGTCGACGGTGCCCCGCACGTTCTGGAGGTAGACGTCGGGGCGGCCGTCGATGCTGTAGTAGAGGTCGATGGTGTTGCGCTGCCTCAGCTTGACGGTGGTGCCGGTGAACCCCGTCGTGAGATAGGCGCCGGCCCAGCCGGGGACGTACGCGCCGCTGTCGCGGGTGTCCCAGCGGCCGACGAGACGGATGTTCGGATCGGTGGGCGAGCCGTCCCCGCCGCCGCCCGTCGCGACCTCGACGTGGTCGATGTTCCCGAGTCCGCCGGCGGTGGTCGCGGTGAGCCGTACGGTGGTGGTGCCGGCGTTCAGCTGCACGGTCAGGCTCCTGGTCGCCCAGGTGTTCCACGCGCCTGTGCCCTCGAAGCCGAGCCCGGACCGCACCGTCGTCCCGTTGACGCTGACGTCCGCCGGCCGGTTCGCCGTGGTGCCGTTGGCGTAGCGGACGGTCAGGGTGGCGGTGCCCGCGGCCGGTGCGCTCACGGTGAACTGCGCGGCGCTGCCGACGGCGTTGACGGTGTCGCAGAAACCGTTGCCGGAGTAGCCGGAGTGGTTGGAGGCCACGACGCCGTCGCACATGGCGGGTGCGGACTCCGCCTCGTACCGGGTCGTCGCGGCGTGCGCGCCCGTCGCGAACGCGACGGGCGCGCACGCCAGTGCCGTCGTCATCGCCGCGAGCAGTGAGATCTTCGGCAGCCATTTCATCGGAGCTCCTGGGGGGTGGGGGCCGGCCGGGGGTGACGCGCCGCTGCTCGGCCCGGCGGTCCGGCGGCCCGGCGGGTGCCGGGCCGCCGGATGTTCAGCGGACGTGGATGGAGGGCTGCGGCGGGGTGCTCATGCCGTCGCCCAGGAAGAAGCCGGGGTGCGGCGGCTGGTTGTAGGCGGTGTTCTGCCAGGCGACGGCGACGCGGTACTGGGCGTCGTGCATCAGCGTGTAGATCCGCCGGTCGGTCTGGATCGGGGTGGCGTAGACGCGCAGCGCGGCGTTGTCGTCGCGGGGCAGGATGATCTCCTCGCGCCAGTCGCCGAACAGGTCGCCGGACAGTGACGGGGTGGACTTGGTGCCGTTGACCGAGTGCGCCCCGGAAGCGGTGAGCAGGCGGGTGTCGCCGCCGGTGCCGTACTTGTCGACGTGGTTGCCGTCCAGCAGCTCCCGCACCGGGTCGCCGTCCCACCAGGCCAGGAAGTTGTAGCTGCCGGGGTTGCGCCCGACGTTGCCGCCGGAGGCGTTGAGCAGGTTGCCCAGGCCGGTGCCGGTCCCCCAGAACTCCGCGCCGGCGTTGCCGGCGTGGATGTCGGCGGCCACGCCGCGGGCCGGGCCCTCGCAGTTGCAGGTGTTGTTCCTCTGCATGATGATCGAGCCGTTGCCGGCGTCGCGCAGTGTGGCGGCGGCGCCGGAGCTCTGCTCGTGGATCATCCAGATCTCCTTGCCGGCGCGGCCGGGCACGAAGTCTCCGACGTGCAGGGCGTCGCCGTGGGCGTAGAAGCCCGTGGTGTAGCGGCCGGTGCCGTCGGCGTTGATGGTCATGCCGCCGTAGATGATCTCGTCGGTGCCGTTGCCGTCGACGTCGGCGATGGACAGCGAGTGCGCGCCGCGGCCGGTCCACTGGCTGCCGGCGCCGGCGGAGTCGAACTTCCAGCGGCGGGTGAGCCGGCCGTCGCGGAAGTCCCAGGCCGCGATCGTGCTCTTGGCGTAGTAGCCGCGGCCCATGATGATGCTCGGCCGCCGGCCGTCCAGGTAGGCCGTGCCGGCCAGGAACCGGTCGCCGCGGTTGCCGTAGTTGTCACCCCAGTCGTTGATGTTGCCGCGGGCCGGGTCGAAGTTCACCGTGGACATGGCCGCGCCGGTCAGCCCGTTGAACACGGTCAGGTACTCGGGGCCGGTGAGGATGTAGCCGTCGGAGTTGCGGTGCAGGGCGCTGCCGTTGCCGATCACCTGCCCGGTGCCGGACACGGTGCCGTCACCGGTCTTGACCGCCATCTCGGCCCGGCCGTCCCCGTCGTAGTCGTAGACCTGGAACTGCGTGTAGTGCGCGCCCGCCCGGATGTTGCGGCCCAGGTCGACGCGCCACAGCCGCTGGCCGTTGAGCCGGTAGGCGTCGATGTAGACGTTGCTGGTGACCCCGGACTGGGAGTTGTCCTTCTGGTCGCTCGGGTCCCACTTGAGGAAGATCTCGTACTGCCCGTCACCGTCCGCGTCACCGACGCTCGCGTCCCCGGCGGTGTAGTTGCCGCCCGGCCGGGAGATCGGCACCTCCAGGTGGTTGCCGCCGGCGAAGCGCAGCGACGGCTCGGACGCCGCCTGCTCGGCGCCGTTCACCACCGCGCGGACGGTGTAGGAGGCGTCGGCCGGGGCGCCGTTGTCCAGGTGGTTGGTGGCGCCGGTGAGGGGGGAGGAGTTCAGCTTGGTCGAGCCCCGGTAGAGGTTGAACCCGGTGCTCATGCTCTCGGTGCCGAGCAGCCGCCACGAGACCAGGTTGCCGCTTCCCGAGCGCACGCTGATCAGGCCGCGGTTGAGGTCCTCCATCTGGCGGCCGGTCGGGTCCGGGCCGCCCTGGCCGGCCTCCAGGTGGTCGATGTTGGGCAGGCCGCCGGCGGTGGTCGGGGTGAGGCGGATGACGTTGTCGCCGGCGTTCAGTGTCACGGTCAGTGTCCTGGTGACCCAGGTGGTCCAGGCGCCGGTGGGGTCGAAGGCGCTGTTCGCGTGCGCGACCGTGCCGTTGACGAGTACGTCGGCGGGGCGGTTGGTGGTGCCGCCGTTGGCGTATCGGACGCCGATGGTGGCCGTGCCGGCGGCGGGCGCGGTCACGGTGAACTGCGCCGCGGCTCCCGCCGCGTTGGTGGCGTTGCAGAATCCGCTGCCGGAGAACCCGGCGTGGTTGGACTCGATGAGACCGTCACACGTGGCCGGCGCGCTCTCGGCCTCGTAGCGGGTCGCCGCCGAGGCGGTTCCCGCGGCCATGGCGACGCCGGTGGCGGCCATCGTCAGCGCGACGCCGGCGGACAGCAGTGCGGTACGCGGTCTGCGCAGGGGCATGAGAACTCCAATGGATGGGTGGGGGGTGCGGGTCATCGCAGGTACGACACCGGCGGCAGGTTCAGCTCGCGCATGCGCTGCAGGACGAGCCTGGCCATCTCGTCCGCTCCGTTCGAGGAGAAGTGGGTGTTGTCGCTCAGCTCGGGCAGGTAGAGCGCGGCCGAGCCGTTCGGGCCGAGCCTCTCCACCAGCGCCTCGCTCGCGGCGGTCAGGTCGATCAGTGGCGCGTTCTGCGCCGCCGCCACCTGCCGCGTCGTTGCCGGGAGGTTCGCGCCCACGCCGTTGACGTGCAGCGCCGTGGAGTTCAGCGTGCCGTCGGCCGCGAACAGCCGCCGCACCGGTGGCGTGACCAGCACCGGCGTCCCGCCTCGCGACCGCACCTGGGTCACCAGGCTGGTGAGGTTGGAGGCGAACGCCGAGGCGGTCGTCGACTTGTCGTTGTGCCCGAACTGGATCAGTACGGTGTCGCCGCCGCGGATCAGCGGCCTCATCGCGGGGAACAGCGCCGAGTTGGACAGGAAGCTGGCCGAGCTCTCGCCCGAGTCGCCGTAGTTGGCCACCGACAGGCCCTGCCCGAAGTAGCGCGGGAGCTGCTGCCCCCATCCGGTGTACGGCGCGACCGGCTGGTCGCAGACGGTCGAGTCGCCCGCCAGGTACAGCACGGACCCGCTCGCCGGGGCCAGCCCGATCCCGTTCAGCTTCGGGGCCGTCCCGGAGAAGACCAGGTCGAGGCCGGGCTTCCCGGTGCCGCCCTGCCCCGTCGGCTGCCCCTCGGGTTGACGCACGTTCAGCGTGAACGAGTACCGCGCGTACGAGCCCGCCGCCGTCGACACGGCGGGCAGCACCGTACGGCGGGCCTCCGCCTGCACGCTCGTCACGCCCGCGGCGGACGCGTCGCCCAGGATCACGGTCACGTCGTGGTTGCCCGGCTGGACGTCGAAGTGGCAGACGATCGGCGAGGTGCCGGTGCACCTGGATCGCAGTGCCGGGTCCGGCTCGGGCCCCGGCCCCGGCGGGATGCCGGTTCCGGTGCCGAAGACCTTGACGTCGGCGATGCTCGCCCATGTCGACGCGGCGAGACCGGTCACCGTGATCCGTACGTACCGGGCGGTCGCGGAGAAGGTGTCGCTCCGCACCTGGGCGGTGGACGTGCTCGCCGTCCGGTCGGCCACCCGCGTCCACGTCGAGCCGTCGGTGGAGACCGAGACGTGGTACCCGTAGGAGCGGGCGAACTCCCAGCGCACCTCCGTGCCGGTCAGCGTCGCCGCGCTTCCGAGGTCGACCTGCCACCAGTGGCCGGTCCCGCCGTCCGCGGCGCACCAGCGGGTGGCGGTGTCGCCGTCGTTGGCCAGGGACGCGCCACGCCCGGACTGGCTGGAGTCGGCGCTCGCGGCCTTGCCCCGCGCCAGATCCGTCGCCGCCCCGGCCGCGGGCGCGAGCGGTACGGACAGCAGGGTCGCCAGTAGGGCGAGGAGGGTGAGGACGACGAGCCGTGAAGCGCCCGGCGGGCCGAGCAAACGGCCGTCCGGCCAGGAGGAACTCATGATGAATCCGGGCTTTCTCGTGAGGTCTGCGGTGGTACGTCGCCGTCCGCACGGCGGACCACCGGCTTCGTACGGGCCGGTGTCTCGGGTGCCAGGGCCCTGACCTGCCGGGAGCGGGATGCTCGGCGGCCACCCCAAGATCCTTTTCATGGGGTCCTCGGACGGTCGGGACGGGAGTGGGGAGGGGGGATCACAGCGGTCGCCGGAGCGGTCGCCGGAGCGGTCGCCGAAGAGGCGGCGCGGCCGGCCGTGCGCGGGGCCGGTTCCGGTGCCGCCGACCGGGGCCGTCCGTGGACGGGCACGGCGGACAGACCCGTCGGCGCGTCCTGGGGCTGGAGCGGGTGGTCAGCCCGCTTGAGCCGTCCCGGTGTCGTCGCGCCGGGAGCCGGTGTCGGTGGTCGTGGTCAGGCGGAGGTGGTGTCGCCGCACGTGCTGCGACAGGGGTGGCGGGGGGTCGGGTGCGAAGCCGCGGGCGGAGTGGGGGGTGAGGCCACGCGTCCTCCTCACAGGCTTGATGAGGCTCTGTGAACGTGCACAGTAATGCACAACCCGGCGCGTTGAAAGTGCCCGCGTGAAGTTCCGGGCGGGGGCCCGGACGGCGAGCACGCGATCGCCGTCGGCGGTGACAAGGCCCTTTTCCCCCCTGCGAACGCTTCCGGATCCGCCGGTCGTCTCCGGCGACGATGTGAACGTTTCACGCGTTCCCCTCGTCGTCGCCCGTGAAAGGCCGGGAGCGGCGGCGGCGGGGACGCGGGGTGTCACCGACGGTCCCGTCGCGGAGTCCGCCCAGGCCGGGCGCGTCGGGGGTCGCGGACGGAGCCCGGCGGTGTCGCGGCGGACGGGGACGACGAGGCGGGGAGGCCGCGGAACGGCCTTCGGGAGCCGGGGCCGGCGAGGCCTTGACCGTCGGCGTCAACACTCGTACTCTCCGCCGAGTAGATCGTTTTAATCGCTCCGCCTCGTCCCCGGGAGCTCCGTCATGCGCGCCGCCCGCTCACCCCTCACGATCCCGGCCGCCCTCGCGTGCGCCCGCCCCGGCCACCCCCGCCGCCGGACCACGCGTCCGGACGCGACACGCCTCGACCGCGCCCGCCACCACCGGCGACGACCACCCGGCGGCGAGACGTCGTCGCGGCACTAGGCGGAGGGGTCGAGGACTCCCGTGCTCACCAGGGCGATGATGACGACGCCGAGGATGATCCGGTAGATCACGAAACCGGTGAAGCGGTGGGTGCTGATGTACTTCAGGAACCACGAGACCGCCAGGTAGCCCACGACGAACGAGATCACGGTGGCCAGGATCGTGGGCCCCCACTCCGGGGCCGGCCCCTCGCCGATCTTGAACAGCTCCAGGAACCCCGCGCCCAGCACGGCCGGGATGGCCAGCAGGAAGGAGTACTTCGCGGCCTCCTCCCGGCGGTAGTCCAGCAGCAGGCCCGCGCTGATCGTGCCACCGGAGCGGGAGACGCCGGGGATCAGGGCGAGCGACTGGGCGAAGCCGTAGACCAGGGCGTGGGTGAAGCTGAGGTGCCGCTCCAGGGTGAGCCGGTTGCGGGCGGCGTGGTCGGCGAACCACAGGACCAGGCCGAAGACGATCAGCGTCGTGCCGATCAGGCGCAGGTCGCGGAAGGCGCCCTCGATGGAATCCTTGAAGAGCAGGCCGAGGATCACGATCGGGATCGTGCCCACGATGACGTACCAGCCCATCCGGGCGGCGTGGTGGCTCCGCAGGGCGGGGGTCCACAGGGAGCGGGTCCAGGTGGAGACGATCTCCCAGATCTCCTTGCGGAAGTAGATCACCACCGCGGCCTCGGTGCCGAGCTGGATGACCGCGGTGAACGCGGCTCCCGGGTCCTGCCAGCCGAAGAACGCCGACACGACCCTGATGTGGGCACTGGAGGAGATCGGCAGAAACTCCGTCAATCCCTGAATCAGTCCGAGGACCACCGCTTCGAACCAGCCGATCACTTGAGCACCTTCCGTACCAGCGTGTGCGTGACCTACGCGAGGCTAGCGGAGCGGTGGGGCGTTCGTGACCGGCCGGGTCGGCCGGGAGACGGTACGGGGAGGCCACGGGACGGGGGAGAGGCCGGCAGACGGTGGCGAAGGGCCGCGGGACGGCGCGGCGAGGGGGTGCGGCCCGCGGGCCGTGCCGCCCGGGGTGTCCGGACGGCACGGGAAGGGGGAAGGGCCGCGGGCCGCACCCGGCACGCCCGCTAGCGGGTGACCCTGACGTCGTCGATGCCGGCCTCGACGAGGGAGGCGCCGGAGGCGTCACCGGCCTCGACCAGGATGCGG
>NZ_JBFABE010000054.1:0-54630 GCF_040640155.1 Streptosporangium sp. NPDC023615 | reverse complement strand
CGGCCGGGCCGGGGGTCGAGTCCAGGACGGCCCGCGCGTGGTCCACGTGCGAGGCCGCGACCAGCACGTCGTAGCGACCGGCGACGATCGCGCTGCGCGAGGCGAAGTCCCGCTTGCCACCGGTGAACACGTGGTTGATGAACCCGAACGCGGCGCCCATCACGGCCCCCCACAGGGCCGCCCAGAGCACGAGCACCACGAACGACATCGTGGTCGACGTGAACAGGCCGAGGAACATGCCGACCACGGCGCCGAAGAGCACGCCGCTGCCCGCGCCGGTGAGGGCGGCCCGCCCGTTGGTCATCCGGCCGGTGACGGTCTCCTCGAGCTTGAGATCGCTGCCGACGATCGCCACGTTCTCGACGGGGAACCCCGCGTCGGACAGGGCGTCCACGGTCCGCTGCGCCGCCAGGTAGTTGTCGTATCCCGCGAGGACCCTGCGGTTCACGACGACCTGGTCGTTCAGGCCGGTGGGCGTCTCTTTCATGTCGCTCGCCTTTCGCGTGGGGGATGGAGCCACCGGCCGACTACCCTCCGTCCGCCCGACGATGCGCGCCTTTCGCCCCCTCCGGCCACGACGGCCCGCTCCGGCCACGACGGCCCGCTCCGGCCACGAGGGTCCGCTCCCGCCGGGACGGCACCGGGAAGGGTCACCAGCTCTGGTGCAGCGGCTTGCCCTCGCTGTAGCCGGAGGAGCTCTGCACGCCGACCACCGCGCGCTCGTGGAACTCCTCCAGGGTGGAGGCGCCCGCGTAGGTGCACGAGGAGCGCAGGCCCGCCACGATGGCGTCGATCTGGTCCTCCACACTGGGCATGGCCGGGTCGAGGTACATCCTGGAGGTGGAGATGCCCTCCTCGAACAACGCCTTGCGCGCGCGGTCGAAGGGCGAGTCCTCGGCCGTGCGCAGCCGCACCGCGCGGGCCGAGGCCATGCCGAAGTTCTCCTTGTACCTGCGTCCGTCCGCGGCGGTACGGGTGTCGCCCGGCGACTCGTAGGTGCCGGCGAACCACGAGCCGATCATCACGTTGGCCGCGCCGGCGGCCAGGGCCAGCGCCACGTCGCGGGGGTGGCGGACACCGCCGTCGGCCCAGACGTGGCGGCCCAGCCTGCGGGCCTCGGTCGAGCACTCCAGCACGGCGGAGAACTGCGGGCGGCCCACCCCGGTCATCATCCGGGTCGTGCACATCGCCCCCGGCCCGACGCCCACCTTCACGATGTCGGCCCCGGCCTCGACCAGGTCGCGGACGCCCGCGGCGGTGACGACGTTGCCCGCCGCGACCGGCACGCCCGGGTCCAGCGCGCGGACCGCCCTCAGGGCGGCGATCATCTTCTCCTGGTGACCGTGCGCGGTGTCCACCACCAGGCAGTCCACCCCGGCCTGGAGGATCTCCTTGGCCTTGGCGGCCACGTCCCCGTTGACGCCGACGGCCGCGGCGACGCGGAGCCGGCCCGAGGCGTCGACCGCGGGCCGGTACAGGGTGGCGCGCAGCGCGCCGGTCCTGGTCAGGATGCCCACCAGGCGCCCGTCGCCGTCCACCACCGGGGCCAGCCGGTGGCGGCCCTCGTGCAGGCGGTCGAAGGCCTGGCGCGGGTCGAGCCCGGCGGGCAGCGTGAGCAGGTGGTCGGACATCACCTGGGAGAGCTGCGTGTACATGTCCACGCCGGCGCAGTCGCCCTCGGTGACCACGCCGGCCGGGCGGTTGTCCCAGTCCACGATGATGATCGCGCCGTGCGCCCGCTTGGGCAGCAGGTTGAGGGCCTCGCCGACGGTGTCGTGCGGGGTGAGCGTCAGGGGCGTGTCGTGCACCAGGTCGCGCCGCTTGACCCAGTCGACGACGTCGGCGACGACCTCGATCGGGATGTCCTGCGGGATCACCGCGATCCCGCCCCGCCGCGCCACGGTCTCGGCCATCCGCCGTCCCGCCACCGCCGTCATGTTGGCCACCACGACGGGGATGGTGGTGCCGGTGCCGTCCCGGCCCGAGAGGTCGACGGCGAGCCGTGACCCGACGGAGGAGAGCGACGGCACCATGAACACGTCGCTGTAGGTCAGGTCGTAGGCCGGTGTCATCCCATTGAGAAATCTCACGTTGGTCCACCTTATCCGTGAATTACCGGAGAGAAGTGTTCCCCGTTCCCGCCCTCCCCAAGAGGGCCGAACCGTCGGACCGGAAGGCTAAGATCCCGTTTGCGTGCTTGATGAATGGCCAGGAGGAGGCGCTGTGATCGTCGTTGATCGGCCCGAGATGCTCGTCGTAGGCCATGCCGTACGGACGTCGAACGCCGACGAGATGGAGCCGGGCAGGGGCAGGCTCGGCGCGCTCTGGCGGCGGGCGGGGTCGCCGGGGGCGTTCGCGCACGTGCCGGGGCGGATCGACGAGAACATCTACGCCGTGCTCACCGACTACGAGAGCGACCACCACGGCGCCTACACCCAGATCGTGGGGGTCGCCGTGCGAAGCGCGGCCGCGCTCCCCGAGGGGATGGTGGCCGTCCGGGTGCCCGGCGTGCCGTCGCTGAGGCTGGAGGCCCGCGGGCCGATGCCGGAGGCGCTGCTGGAGTGCTGGCAGCGGTTGTGGAAGCACACCGAGTCGGGCGGCACCCCGCCGCGGGCCTTCACCACCGACGTGGAGATCCACCATCCCGGCGGGGTCGACCTCTACGCGGCGGTGCTGTCCCCGATGCGCTGAACCCGGACGTCCTCGGGCGTCGCCCTCGCGCGTCAGGCGTCGTCGTCGGGCGGCGGGTCGGGCAGCCGCCAGCCGGAGACGATCAGCGGCAGCACGAAGTGGGTCATGAAGAGCGCGATCGTCAGCAGGACCAGCGCCCCGCCCGGCATGAAGAACTCGCGCTTCTGGGGTATGCCCACCACGAGGACCACGACGAGGAGGGTGATCAGGACGCCCGTCATGATCCGGTGGGCGAGGGCGGTGGCCCGCAGGCGCTCGCCGACCTGGCGTTCGTCCAGGTCGCCTTCGGACAGCTCCACGACGCCGCGGGTGGCGACGTTGAGCAGGCTGACGGCCGGCAGGTAGACGATCAGTGAGATCGTCAGCAGCACGATGTTGACCAGGACGGGGCCGTCGCCGGGACCGCTGATCCAGGCCACGGCCGCGTCCACCCAGAACAGCGAGACGCCGAAGGCCGCGGCGGCGGCGAGCAGCCGCCTGCGGCGCCGGGTGGCGTACCAGCCGGGCAGGTAGTCGCCCTGCAGGGCCTCGACGCGGGTCCGGCGCCAGTTCTCTTTCCAACCGTTCACGATCTCATCTGCCTAACCACTGCCCAGCCGCGGGAACGGCCTGAGGGAGAACACGACTTCCAGGGGGACTTCGAAATGCTCGGCGATGCGAAGGGCCAGGAACAGGCTCGGGCTGTACTCGCCGCGCTCAAGGTAGCCGATCGTCTGGTAGTGGACCCCCAGCGCGGCGGCCAGTTCCTTGCGTGAGATGCCACGCTCGGCTCTCAGCACCGAGATCCGGTTGTACACGTCTTCGGCGGACATCCCAGCAGTCTCCCAGCACTCAGGAGGCCTGTGCGGCGAGCCTGCGCTCGGCGAGGCGCGAGCCGGACTCGCGCCGGGTGACCCGGCGGATCAGCGGCGGCGCCAGCAGCGTCCCGGCCACGGCCCAGACCGCCAGCACCGCGCCCACCATGGGCAGGCGCCAGCTCCGGCCGACCTCGGCGGCGAGCATCGTGTCGGGCAGGAAGGCGGCACGCAGGCCGAGCCCCTGCCAGTAGAGCGGGAAGACCTGGGAGACCCACTGGGCCACCTCGGGCAGGAAGGTCATCGGAAGCATCACCCCGGAGGTGACCATCAGCACCATCATCGGCAGCGCCAGGACCCCCGCGGCGGTCTTGGGGCCGGGCAGCATGCAGCCGAGGGCCGCGCCCAGCGGCACCACGGCGGCGGTGCCCAGCAGCATCACCCAGGCCAGGGTGGCCCAGTCACGGGGCGGTGCCACCCCGCCCAGAGCCATGCCGATGGCCAGGATCAGCGCGCTCTGCACGACGATCTGGCCCAGGACGGTCACGCTCCGCCCCACGACGTAGGCGCCGACGCCGCCGGGGACGGTCCGCAGCCGCAGCAGCGTGCCCTCCTCGCGGTCGGCCGCGATGGCCATCGGCAGCGCCATCACGCCGTTGGAGAAGACGGTGAAGGCCAGGAAGCCCACCGTCATGAACGTCTTCATGGAGACCCCGGTCCCCTTGACCTCGTTGTCGCCGATCCACACGAGCAGGCCGGCGAAGATCACGACCGTGCCGAGCAGGGTGTTCAGCATCTCCCTGCGGTCCTTGAGCAGGTGCGTGTGCTCACTCCAGCCGCGTCGCAGCCCGATGCGCAGTGCCTTGACGTTCATGCCGCCCTCCCGATCAGTTCCAGATAGCTCTCCTCCAGCGACGGGCGCCGGATCTCCAGGCCGGGCACCGGTCCCTCGAACCTCCGGTGCAGCTCCCAGGCCACCCGCGAGGGGTCCTCGGTGCGCAGGACCTTCTCCCGGCCGTCCTCGATCCACCGGATGTGCGAGCCGTTCTGCACCTGCGTCGCCAGCTCGGACGGGGTGCCGCAGACGGCGATCTCGCCGTCCACCAGGATCGCGGTGCGGTGCGCCAGCTTCTCGGCCTCGGCCAGGTCGTGGGTGGTCAGCAGCACCGTGATGCCGTCGTCGGCCGCGAGCCGCTCGATCAGCAGGTGGAACTCGCGCCGGGCCTCGGGGTCGAACCCGGTCGTGGGCTCGTCCAGGAAGAGCAGTTCGGGACGGCCGACGATGCCCAGCGCCACGTCCAGCCGGCGGCGCTGCCCGCCGGACAGGCGGCTGACCCGCTGTTCGGCCTGGGCGGTGAGACCGAGATCGGCCAGCAACCGGTCCGGGTCGTGCGGGTCGTCGTAGAAGGATCCGATGTGACCGAGGAGCTCGCGCACGCCCCACCGGCCGTGGTCGCGCCAGCTCTGCAGGACGATGCCCAGCTTCGCCCGCCACGCCTCGGTGGCCTGCTCGGGGTCGGCCCCGAGCACGCTCACCTCGCCGGCCGAGCGGTTCCTGAAGCCCTCGAGGATCTCGATGGTGGTCGTCTTCCCGGCCCCGTTGGGACCGAGCAGGGTGAAGATCTCGCCGCGCCGGATCTGCAGGTCGATGCCTCGCAGGACCTCGGCGGAACCATAGGTCATCCGCAGCTCGCGGACGCTTACCGCAGTACTCATGTTCATGAATGTAGTACATCTACTACACTTGTGCCAACACCTGTGATGGACGGCGGTACACCTCCATTCAGGTGTACCGCCGGTACGACAGGAGGCGGGCGTGGGAACACCGGGGACCACCAGGGGCCGGGCGGCGCGGGCCGCCCGGCCGCCGCCGCCGCGGGGTCACCGGGGGCGCAGGGTCACCGGGAAGGAGGAGACGCCCCGGACGAAGGCGTTGGGAACGACGCGCGGCCCGGCCTCGTCGGCCCGCTCGGCCGAGCCGACCCGGCGGACGAACTCCTCGAAGAAGATCCGCAGCTCCAGCCGGGCCAGCGCGGCCCCCAGGCAGAAGTGGGTGCCCAGCCCGAAGGCGATGTGGCCGCCCGGGGGACGGGTCACGTCGAAGACGCCGGGGTCGGCGAAGACCGCGGGATCGCGGTTGGCGGAGCCGTACATCAGCAGGACCTGCGCGCCGGCCGGGATGCTCCGGCCGGCCAGCGCGGTGTCACGGGTGGCGGTCCGGCACATGTTGAGGATCGGGGTGGTCCAGCGGATGAACTCCTCGACCGCGTTCTCGATCAGCGCCGGGTCCTCGCGCAGCAGCCGCCACTGCTCCGGGTGGCCGATCAGCGCGTCGACGGCGGTGGCGATGACGGTCCTGGTGGTCTCGGCCCCGCCGTCCAGCAGCAGCAGCGCCTCGTTGGCCAGCCGCTCGTCGTCGTAGCGGGGCTCCCGGCTCCAGATCGACGTCAGGTCGTCGCGCGGGCAGCCGCGCCGCTCGGCGGCCAGCTCCAGCACGGCCGTGGCGAACTCCCCGGCCGCCACGGCGGCCTCGTGGGTGACGTAGCGCAGTCCGCCCCCGGCCACGACCGTCGTCTCCGACCAGTGGACCAGCTCCCGCCAGCGCTCGTCGGGGAAGCCCAGCAGCCAGCCGATCATCCTCCCCGGCAGGGGCGCGGCCAGCGCGGGCACCGCGTCCACCGTGCCTCGGTCGAGCGCGTCGTCGAGCAGTTCGGTGACCACCGAGCGCACCCGGCCGGCGTACCTCTCCGTCACGTGGCGGGGGGTGAAGCGCCGGTAGATCAGGCGGCGGCGCTCGGCGTGCTCGGGGTCGTCCACGCCGATCATGGAGGGGTCGCTGGGAAGCTGCGGCCGGTAGCCGGCCGCGTTGGACCAGAGCCTCGCGTCGCGCTCCACCGCGCAGATGTCGGCGTGCCGGGAGACGCCCCACAGGTCGTTGGCCGCGTCGCGGTAGACCGGGGCGTGCTCGCGCAGCCAGGCGTACACCGGCCAGGGGTCGCCCGCGTACAGGTCGCCGTCGAGAAGGTCGATCCCGGCGGTCTCGGGGGATCCGTGCGTCCCGGGCGCCGCCGCCGCGCGGCGCCCGACCTCCCGGTCCACCTCGGAGAACGGGGCGCCCGCCGGGCCGCCCGCCGGACGTTGGACGTGATCATGCATGGTCAGCTCCGGAACATCGGGGTGATCGCACCGAGCCGCCCGATCGGTCGCGCCAACGCGTCCGGGCGAGAGTTGTTCTGCCGTCTCTCGTCGCCGTGCTGCTCAGCCCTCCGGTCTCCACAGGGGCTCGGGGATCTCGAATCCCACGTCCTGGCCCCACCGGTTGCGGTAGCTCACCTCGTGGGCGGGGCGGCGGGGCGCGACGCCCCAGCGCCCGGTCGGGTAGCCGAAGGTGACCGCGCAGGCCATCGTCCAGCCCTTGTCCTCGGGAACGCCGAGGACCCGCATGGTCTCCTCGGCGTGGAAGATGCCGAGCACGCTGGTCAGCGCGCTGCCCACGCCGTGGGCGCGGGCCGCCAGTTGCGCGCTCCACACCGAGGGGAAGATGGAGCCGCCGGACGGGTCGTTACGGACGAACGCGAACAGCAGCAGCGGGTAGTTCTCGAAGTGGTCGGCCAGGTGCTTGGCCGAGTTCAGCACGCTGAGCGTGCGGGTGTCACCCTCGGCCTCGGCCTTCTCGCGCATCGGCCGGTAGTGGCCCTCGAAGAGCTTCCCGAGCGCGTCCCGGTAGAGCGGGCCGAGCCGCTCCTTCACCCCGGGGTCGTCGACGAGCAGGAAGCGCCAGCTCTGCACGTTGCCGCCGCTGGGCGCGCGGACCGCGGCGTCCAGGATGCCGCGCTGGACCTCCTCGGGGATGGGGTCCGGCTTGACCCTGCGCATCGCCCTGGTCGTGTAGAGGGCCTCGAAGACGTCCATCCCCGCCGATCCCGCCGATCCCGCCGATCCCGCCGTGTCCGCCGTCGTGTTCGCCGTGCTCATCGCGCCCGCCGTGCCTTCCCTGTGTTCCGTGTGTTCCGTGTCCTCCGGTTCCGGCGCGCGTTCCGCGCCCCGGACGTCCTGAACGTCCCGCGTGCCCGCCGTGCCCGCCGTGCCCGCCGTGCCCGCCGTGCCCGCCGTGCCCGCCGTGCCCGCCGTGCTCCGCCGGTCGTCCGGGTCGCACGCGCCCGTCACGCCAGCACCCCCGCCGCGCGCAGCCGGGCCGCGGTCTCCTCCGGCAGGCCCCAGGAGGTCAGGTCCGCCAGCCGGGTCGCGGGGGAGAGGTCCTGCTCGGCCACGCCCAGCAGGCGCGGCGCCGGGGCGGGCTGCCGGACCCCGCCGACCTCCACGAACGTGCCCCGGGCCTTGTTGTGCGGGTGGTCGGCGGCCTCGCCCATCTCCAGCACCGGGGAGACGCAGGCGTCCGAGCCGTCGAACACCGCCTCCCACTCGGCGCGGGTCCTGGACCTGAACGTCTCGGCCAGCCGTTCGCGCAGCGCCGGCCACTGCGACCGGTCCTCGCGGTCGGGCAGCTCGGCGGCGGACAGCCCCATCCGGGTGAGCATCTCCGTCCAGAACTGCGGCTCCAGCGGGCCGACGGCCAGGTACCCGCCGTCCGAGGTCTCGTAGGTGTCGTACATCGGCGCGCCGGTGTCGAGCAGGTTCGTGCCGCGAGGTCCCCAGAAGCCGCTCTGCACGCCGTGGTAGAACATCGCGAACAGCGTCGCCGCGCCGTCCACCATGGCCGCGTCGATCACCCGCCCCTCGCCGGTCCGCTCCCGCTCGATCAGTGCGAGCAGCACGCCGTACGCGAGCATGAGGCCGCCCCCGGCGAAGTCGCCGAGGATGTTGATCGGCGGCGTGGGGCGCTCGCCCGCGCGGCCCAGCATCGACAGCACGCCGGAGACGGCGATGTAGTCGATGTCGTGCCCGGCGGTCGCCGCGAGCGGGCCGTCCTGGCCCCAGCCGGTCATCCGTCCGTAGATCAGGCGCGGGTTGACCGCGTGCAGGTCGGCCGGGCCGATGCCGAGACGCTCGGCGACCCCGGGCCGGAACACCTCGACGACCACGTCGGCGTGCCGGGCGAGCTCCTTGAAGGCGGCCACGCCCTCGGGGGACTTCAGGTCCACGCCGACGGTCCGCTTGCCGCGGTCCATCACGTCGGCGCGCGGCCGGTCGCCGGCCTTGGCGACCGTGCTCGCCCGCTCGACGCGCAACACCTCGGCCCCGTGGTCGGCCAGCATCATCCCGGCGAACGGGCCGGGGGCCAGTCCCGCCAGTTCGAGCACGCGGACTCCGGCCAGGGGGCCCTTTCTGGTCACGCGCTCCATCGACATTCTCCTCGGCTGCGACATCGACTCTAGTCCGGCACGGCTCGCACAAGCAAACGCTTGGTAGATAACTCGGCGACCCATCCCGCCCAAGTAGAACAACATTCGGCTTTCCGTGGCAAGACACATCGCCAGGAGTCGCGTGGCGCCCGCGCGCGTATGGGAAACTTGCGCCCTCTCCGAACGGGACCTAGGGGTTTTGCGATGACGTATCCGCACAGTGAACGGGTGGTCGCTGGGCGCTATCGATTGCTGCGAGAGCTCGGCAGGGGCGGGATGGGGGTCGTGTGGGAAGGCCACGACACCCTCCTCAACCGTGCCGTGGCCGTCAAGGAGGTCCTGCTCCCGCCCCATCTCTCCCCGGCCGAGCACCGTCTCCAGCTCACCCGCACCTCCCGCGAGGCCAGGACCGCGGCGCGGCTCAACCACCGCGGCATCGTGGCGATCTACGACGTGGCCGAGCAGGACGGCCGCCCCTGGATCATCATGGAGCTGGTCAGGGCCCGCGGGCTCGACGAGGTCGGACGGCTGCCGGTGGACGTGGTCGCCGACATCGGCCGCCAGGTGCTCTCGGCCCTGCGCGCGGCCCACGAGGCCGGGATCCTGCACCGCGACGTCAAGCCCAGCAACATCCTGCTGGAGCCCGACGGCCGCGCCGTCCTGTCCGACTTCGGCATCGCCACGATCGAGGGCGACACCTCGCTGACCCAGACCGGCATGGTGACGGGCTCACCGAGCTTCCTGCCGCCCGAACGCGCCACCGGCGCCGACGCGGGCCCCTGGTCGGACCTGTGGGCGCTCGGCGCCACCCTGTACGCGGCCCTGGTCGGCCAGGCCCCCTTCGAGCGCCGCGACGCCATCGCCACGCTCGGCGCGCTCATCAGCGAGGAGCCCGACTTCACCAGGGTCCCGCCGGAGATGCGCGCGGTGCTCACCGGCATGCTCCAGCGCGAGCCCGCGCACCGGCTGAGCGCGCATCAGGCCGACGCGCTGCTGGCGGAGGTGCTCAGCGACCCGTCGGCCGCGATCCGCCGCACCGGCGAGAACACGATCCAGCAGGACCGGCAGGACCGGCAGAGCCGGCAGGCCGCCTCACGCCGTACCGGGGAGAGCACGGTCCACCGCACCACGGGCACGTCCCGCCGGGCGGGCGCGCGGGACGGAGGCGAGGGCGGGGACCCCCAGGGGGCCGGCCGGCGCCGCCGGCGGCGCGGCGGACGGGTCCCGCTGATCGTGGCCTCCGTGCTGGTGCTGGCGGCCGGCGGCGCGGTGGCCGCCGTCGCGATGTCCCAGCCCGACCAGCGGACCGTGGCGCGCTCCGGTCTCGCCACCGCGACCACGGCGCCCGAGCCGGTGAAGGAGACCCCCTCCCCCACCCCGACCCCCACGCCCACGCCCACCCCGACCCCCACGCCGACCGCGACCAGGACGGCCGCCCCGGGCCAGGCGCTGCGGACCTGGCGTGCCCGCCCCCCGGAGAACTGGTCCATCACCTACCCGGCGGGCTGGAGGGGCGACTGGGCCGCCGAGACGGGCTACACCCAGTGGCTCCGCCGCGACGGGCGCGCCCACCTGGCCGTGGAGCCGCTGGAGCAGTCCTTCGACGGCCTGGAGGCGCTCCAGCGGATCGTCAGGGAGAGCGCCGTCCTGCAGAGCGAGATCCACTCCGAGGACGTGCGAAAGGTCCCGTCGGCCTACGGCGCCGGGCTGGAGTGGGAGTTCACCTGGACCGCGAAGGACAACGGCGGGATCCCCTGGGCCGCGCCCGGCGTGACCTACCACGAGCTGCGGCGGTTCATCGAGGTCGGCGACACCGTCATGGTGCTGGCCTGGACCGTCCACGACGGGGAGTGGGATGCTCAGCGTCCCCTGATGAACCGGGTGTTCGCCGGTTTCCACCCCCGCGGAGGCGAGTGACATGACCTGGAAGGTGCTCGCGCTGCCGCCCCTCCCCGAGGCGGCGGTGCGCAACCTGCTCGGATCGCTGGGCGACCGGATCGAGGTCTCGGTCCCGGCCGCCCGCGACCGCGAGGCGCTGCTGGCGGCCCTCGGCCCGGCCGAGATCGTGGTCGGCGACTGGAGCGGAGGGCTCACCCTGGACGCCGAGGCCGTCCGGGCCGCGCCGGACCTGGCGTTCGTGCAGCAGCCCTCCGTCGGCGTGGACGGCCACGACCTCGCCGCGCTCGCCGCGGCCGGCGTGCCGCTGGCCAACACCGCAGGGGTGAGCGCGATCGGGGTGGCCGAGTGGTGCTTCGCGGCCGCGCTCGCGCTGTCGCGGCGGCTGCCCGAGGCCGACGCCGCGGTCCGCGCCGGCCGCTGGCCGCAACTGGACCTCGGGCCCGCCGAGCTGTACGGCTCGGCCGTCGGCATCGTCGGCTTCGGCCCGATCGGCGAGGCGGCCGCGCGGATGTTCGCCGCCCACGGGTGCGAGGTCTCCTACTGGACCCGTACGCCGCGCGAGGTGCCCTACGCCTACCGGGAGATCGGCGAGCTGGTGGCGTCCTCCCGGGTGCTCGTCGTGGTCGTCCCGCTCACCGAGGAGACCAGGGGGATGATCGACCCCTCGGCGATGCCCGCCGGTTCGCTGCTGGTCAACGCGGCGCGCGGGCAGGTGGTGAACTCGGCGGCCCTCCTGGCGGCGCTGGAGTCGGGGCACCTGGGCGGCGCCGCGCTCGACGTGTTCGACACCGAGCCGCTGCCGCCCGGCGACCCGCTGCGGAGCAGCCCCCGGGTGCTGCTCTCCCCGCACGTGGCCGGGGTCACCCCGCAGTCCACCGGCCGCCTGATCCGGTGCGTGCTGGACAACCTGGAGGCGGCGCTCGACGGCCGCCCGGTGAGCAACGTGGTGAACGGGGTCGACCCGGTGGTCGGCCGCAGGTCCCGGTCGGCGCTCTCGTAGAGTTTTCTCGCGTTTAACGCGCCCCGCCTGGCTCCGGAGAGATCCGAGATATAACGTGCCTAGGGGCGATCTTTCCAACGACGGTCAGTGGGGGTGATCACCGTGCGACGGATGACGGCGATGTCGGCGCACCGGCAAGCGGTGGAGCAGATCAGGGAGTCCTACGCCGCCATCCCGGACGACGCGGTGCCTCGGCTCTCCAAGGCCACCACGAACCTGTTCCGCTTCAGGGACGGCGCCCGGTCGGCGAAGCTCTCGGCCAGGGACCTGGACCAGGTCATCGAGGTCGATCCGGTGACGATGACCGCCGAGGTCCAGGGGATGACCACCTACGAGCACCTGGTGGACGCCACGCTCGCCCACGGGCTCATGCCGTACGTGGTGCCGCAGCTGAAGACGATCACGCTGGGCGGGGCGGTGACCGGGCTCGGCATCGAGTCCACCAGCTTCAGGGACGGGCTGCCGCACGAGTCCGTGGAGGAGCTGGAGATCCTCACCGGCGACGGCCGGATCGTGGTGGCCCGCGACGACAACGAGCACCGCGACCTGTTCCGGGCCTTCCCCAACTCCTACGGCACGCTCGGCTACGCGCTCCGCGTCCGGATCAAGCTCAAGCCCGTCCGGCCCTACGTCAGGCTGACCCACATCCCGTTCGGCGACCCCGACAAGTGCATGCTCGCGATGCGCGACATCTGCGAGAGCGGCGAGTACGAGGGCGAGCCCGTCGACTTCGTGGACGGCACGTTCTTCGGCCCCGGCGAGCTGTACGTGACCGTGGGACGCTTCGCCGAGCGGGCACCGTACCTGTCCGACTACACCGGGATGCGCATCTACTACCGGTCGATCCAGAGCAGGACCCGCGACTGGCTGACCGTCCGCGACTACCTCTGGCGCTGGGACACCGACTGGTTCTGGTGCTCGCGCGCCTTCGGCGTGCAGAGCGCGCTGGTGCGCTCGCTGATGCCGCGCAAGTGGATGCGCTCGGACGTCTACCGCAGGCTCGTCGGCCTCGAGCGCAAGTACGGTGTGATCGCCCGGGTGGACCGCTGGCGCGGCCTGCCCGTGCAGGAGTCGGTCATCCAGGACATCGAGGTGCCCGTCGAGCGCGGCGCCGAGTTCCTGGAGTTCTTCCACGACAGGATCGGGATGACGCCGGTCTGGATGTGCCCGCTGCGCTCCACCGGCGAGTGGCCGCTCTACCCGCTGGACGCCGGGCGGTTGTACGTCAACTTCGGCTTCTGGGGAACGGTCCCGCTGCCCCGGGGGCAGTTCGACGGCTACCACAACCGCCTCATCGAGAACCGGGTCCACGAGCTGGAGGGGCATAAATCGCTGTACTCCACCTCGTTCTATTCGGAAGATGAGTTCTGGCGGCTCTATAACGGAACCGCCTACTGGCCGCTCAAGCGGGCATACGACGCGGGTGGCCGGTTGCTCGATCTCTACGACAAGTGTGTTCGGGGGCGTTAGGAGAGGTTGATTCTGTGTTGCTCGCAGAGATCTTCGAAAAGGTCATGGGCCCGGAGGCGGACGTACGCTTCATCGCCTACGACGGAAGCAAGGCCGGGCCGGACGGGGCCGACATCACCGTCGAGGTGAAGACCCCGGCGGCCGTCGCCTATCTGGCGCAGGCACCCGGAGAGCTGGGCCTGGCCAGGGCCTACGTCTCCGGTCACCTCGACGTCCACGGCGACATGTACACGCTGTTGTCGCGGATGTGGGCGCTCACCGTCAACGACATCCCGGCCAAGGAGAAACTCGCCGCCATCCGGGCGCTCGGCGTGCGCCCGCTGCTCACGCGGATGCCGCCTCCCCCGCAGGAGGTGCGCAGCAGCGTGCTCGCCCGGATGGGCAGCAGGCACGCCAAGCGCCGCGACGCCGAGGCGATCCACCACCACTACGACGTCTCCAACAGGTTCTACTCCTGGGTGCTCGGCCCGTCCATGGCCTACACCTGCGCGGTCTTCCCCGAGCCGGACGCCACGCTGGAGGAGGCGCAGCTCACCAAGTTCGAGCTCATCGCCCGCAAGCTCGACCTCAAGCCCGGCATGAGGCTGCTGGACGTCGGCTGCGGCTGGGGCGGCATGGTCGTCCACGCCGCCCGCGAGTACGGGGTGAAGGCGCTGGGCGTCACGCTCTCGCGCCAGCAGGCCGAGTGGGGCCAGAAGGCCATCGCCGAGGCCGGGCTCGGCGAGCTCGCCGAGGTCCGCCACATGGACTACCGCGACGTGCCGGAGACGGGTTTCGACGTGGTCAGCTCGATCGGCCTGACCGAGCACATCGGCAAGGACCAGCTCCCCTTCTACTTCCGCTTCCTGTACGACAAGCTGCTCCCCGGCGGGCGGCTGCTCAACCACTGCATCACCCGGCCGACGGGCACGGAGAGGACCTTCAACGCGGGCGGGTTCATCAACCGCTACGTCTTCCCCGACGGGGAGCTGGAGTCGGTCGGCTACCTGGCCCGCCAGATCGAGGACACCGGCTTCGAGATCCGCCACGAGGAGAACCTGCGCGAGCACTACGCGCAGACGCTGCGCCACTGGTGCGCCAACCTCGACGAGCACTGGGACGAGGCGGTCAGGGAGGTCGGCGAGGCCACGGCGCGGGTCTGGCGGCTCTACATGGCGGCCTGCGTGGTCGGTTTCGAGCGCAACAAGGTCCAGCTCCACCAGATCCTCGCGGTGAAGCTGGACGCCCAGGGCTCGGCGCGCGTCCCGCTCCGCCCCTCACGCGACTGGCCCTGACCCTCCGGGGGCCGTCCGCCCGGGGCACGCGGCCCGCCCCGGGCGGACGCGCCGGCGCCGGACGCCCGGGGCCCCGGGGGTTCCGGCGCTCCCGGGGCTTCGGCGCTCGGGCACCGGCGCTCCCGGGGCTCCGGTGTTCGGGGGTCCCGGCGCTCCTCCGCTCCGGCGTCCGGGCCTGAGCGGAGGAGGACCGCCGTCAGCGCAGCTCGCGCTTGAGGATCTTGCCCGTGGCGGTCATCGGCAGCGCGTCACGGAACTCGACGATCCGCGGGTACTTGTACGCCGCCATGTTCTCCCTGGCCCAGGCGATGAGCTCGTCCTCGGTGACCGTCGCGCCGGGGGTGCGGATGACGTACGCCTTGACCTCCTCGCCGTGCGAGTCGTGGGCGACGCCGACCACCGCCGCGAGCGAGACCTCCGGGTGGGTGATGAGCACCTCCTCGAGCTCGCGCGGGTAGACGTTGAAGCCACCCCGGATGATCATGTCCTTGGCGCGGTCGATGATGGAGTAGTAGCCGTCGGCGTCGCGGGTGGCGATGTCGCCGGTGCGGAACCAGCCGTCCCGCATGACCTCGGCGGTCGCCTCGGGACGGTTGTGGTAGCCCTTCATCACGTTGTGGCCGCGGATCGCGATCTCGCCGGGCCCCTCGCCCTCGATCGTCTTCCAGTCGTCGTCGATCAGCCGCATCTCCACGCCCCAGATCGGCGTGCCGACCGTACCGGGCTTGCTGGGCTTGCCCACCTGGTTGAAGCTGGCCACCGGGGAGGTCTCCGACAGGCCGTAGCCCTCGTAGATGCCGACCCCGAAGGTCTCCTCGAAGTCCCGCAGCACCTCGACCGGGGAGGAGGCGCCTCCGGCCACCGCGATCCTCAGCGAGGTGGGCACCTCGTCCCCGTCCGCGTGGATCTTCGTCAGCATGGCCCAGTACATGGTCGGCACGCCCGCGAACAGCGTGACGTTCTCCGTCCGCATCAGCTCCAGGGCCGGGCCCGGCTCGAAGCGCGGCATCAGCACGATGGTGCCCCGCCGCCGGAATCCGGCGTTCATGATGACGGTCTGCCCGAAGGAGTGGAAGAGCGGCAGCACCGCCAGGTAGGCGTCACCGCCCTCGGTGCGGGGGAACATCTCGTCCGAGACCATGGCGTTGAGCAGCATGTTCTGGTGGCTGAGCTCGGCGCCCTTGGGCTGGCCCGTGGTGCCGCTGGTGTACAGGATCACCGCGGTGTCGTCGGGCGCGGTCGCCACGGTCTCGAACTCGCCGGAGACGCCGTCCAGCGCCGCCCAGATCGTCTCCCCGTACTCGGACTCGGTGGCCAGGGCGGTGGCGGGCAGCACGAAGAGGTGCTCGGCCGAGGACGCCTCGAAGCCCGCCCGTCCCCGCTCGCCCAGCGGCAGCTCGGGCGTGCCCTCGAAGCAGAACAGCGCCTTGGCCTGGGAGTCCTCCAGGTGGTAGGTGATCTCCCTGGTCTGCAGCAGCACGTTGAGCGGCACGACCGTGGCGCCGGCCTTGAGGATCCCGTAGTAGACGAACGGGAAGTAGGGCAGGTTGGGGCAGGCCAGCGCGACCTTGTCGCCGCGGCCGATGCCGCGCGAGACCAGCAGGTTGGCAACCTGGTTCGCGATCGTGTTGACAAAGGAGTACGGCAGCCTCAGATCGCCGAAGACCAGTGCGGTGCGGTCCGGGTTCTCCCTGGCGCTGTCCTCCAGCGCGATCGACAGGTTGAGCATGGTGCGTCCTCCTCCGAGCAGCTCTTACCCGCTCATCCTCGCAGTCGAAGATACTGACCGGTAGGTAATGAGGGTCACAAATTGACGGGCAAACCGGGAGGGAGTAAGCAGGTAGGAGCCCGCTCACGGGGAGGCGAGCTGACCGTCTGTGCGAGGAGGGGTCAGTGAGCGCGGAGTACGACTACGTCATCGTGGGCGCGGGATCGGCGGGGTGCGTGCTGGCCGCCCGCCTGTCCGAGGACCCCGGCACGACGGTCGCCCTGATCGAGGCGGGCGGGTCCGACCGGATGCTCCAGGTGCGGATGCCGGCCGGGTTCGCCCGGCTGTTCAAGACCGAGCACGACTGGAACTTCACCACCGCCCGGCAGGGCGGGCTGTCGGGCCGGGAGCTGTACTGGCCGCGCGGCCGGATGCTCGGCGGCTCCTCCTCGATGAACGCGCAGATGTGGGTCCGCGGGCACCGCGCCGACTACGACGGGTGGGGCGTGCCTGGTTGGTCATACGAGGAGGTCCTGCCGTACTTCCGCAGGGCCGAGCGGCGCTCGGGCTCCAACCACGGCGGCGTGTACGGCACCGAAGGCCCGATCCACGTCTCGGAGCTGCGCTCCCCGAACCCCGCCACCGCACTCTTCCTGCGCGCCTGCGAGGAGGTGGGCATCGGCCGGCTGGACGAGCTCAACGGGCCCTCCAACGAGGGGTGCTCGCCGACGCCGGTCACCCAGCACCGGGGCCGCCGGTGCAGCTCGGCCGACGCCTATCTCGGGCCTGCGGCCGGACGACCCAACCTCACCGTGCTGACCTCCTCGCACGTGCGCCGGGTGCTCGTCGAGGGCGGCCGCGCCACCGGCGTGGAGTACACCGGCGGTCCGGGCGACGGCCGGCGTGGTGGGGGCCGCGGCGGGGTCCGGGGCGGAGTCGCGGGCGGGCGCCGGGGCGGACGCCGCGCGGGCGGCGCGGGCACCGGCGGGGGGGACGGTGCCGTCACGGTGGTGCGGGCGCGCCGGGAGGTGCTGCTCTCGGCCGGGGCGATCGGCTCCCCGCATCTGCTCATGCTCTCCGGCGTCGGCCCCGCCGACGAGCTGCTGGCGGCGGGCGTCGAGCCGGTCCACGAGCTGCCGGAGGTCGGCGCCGGCCTTCAGGACCACCTCGCCTCGGGCGTCTTCCTGCACTGCCCCGAGCCGATCACGCTCGCCGGCGCCGAGACGACCGCCAACCTGCTCCGCTTCCTGGTGGGCCGGCGGGGCATGCTCACCTCCAACGTCGGCGAGGCCGTGGCGTTCATCCGTACCTCGCCCGCCGAGCCCGCCCCCGACATCGAGCTGATCTTCGCCCCGGGCCCCTTCATCGACCACGGCCTCACCCCGCCCCCCGGTCACGGCCTGACCATCGCCTCGATCCTGCTCCGGCCCGAGAGCCGGGGCCGTGTCTCGCTGGACGGTCGCGACGTCGTGATCGACCCTCGCTACCTGACGGCCGAGGCGGACCTGCGGCGCCAGGTGGCAGGGCTGCGCAGGGCCGGGGAGCTGTTCGCCACCGAGGCGCTCCGGCCGCTCGCCGGGCCGCCGATGGCTCCGTACTGGGGTGCCAGGACCGAGGAGGAGCTGACCCGCTGGATCCGCGAGCGGAGCGAGACCCTCTACCACCCGGTGGGCACCTGCCGGATGGGGGAGGACCCCGGCTCGGTGGTGGACCCCCGCCTGCGGGTCCGGGGGATCGCCGGCCTGCGGGTGGTGGACGCGTCGGTGATGCCGTTCATCAACCGGGGACACACCCACGCGCCCACCGTCATGATCGCCGAGAAGGCGGCCGACCTCATCGCCGCCCGCACCGGTCCTGCCTGAGCGGTCCCGTCCGTCGGACCTTCTCCGGACCTCGCCGGACCTCCTCCGGGCCTCGCCGGATCTTCTCCGGACCTCCGTCGGATGCCCGACGCCGTCAACGGCGCGGGGGCACGTGTGCCTTACCAAGCGGATGCTAGGTTTCGTTCCATGGAGACCAGCACCGTCACCGCCAACGGCGTCGAGTTCACCTACCTGGCGGAGGGCGAGGGACCGCTCGCGCTCTGCCTGCACGGATTCCCCGACACCGCCCACACCTGGCGGCACCTGCTGCCCGAGCTCGCCGGGCGCGGCTACCGGGCCGTCGCGCCGTTCATGCGCGGCTACGCGCCCACCGCGATCCCCGCCGACGGCGCCTACGAGGGCGGCGCGCTGATCGCCGACGCCTGCGCGCTGCACGAGGCGCTCGGCGGGGACGGCGACGCCGTGCTCATCGGGCACGACTGGGGCGCCTTCCCCGTCTACGGCGCCACCGCCTCCGCCCCCGAACGCTGGCGGAAGGCGGTCGCCATGGCGGTGCCGCCCGCGGGGTCGATGTCGGAGGTCTTCCTCGACTACGAGCAGCTCAAGCGGTCGTTCTACATCTTCCTCTTCCAGACGTGGGCGGCCGAGGCCGCCGCGTCGCGGGACGGGTTCGTCGAGGGACTGTGGCGCGACTGGTCGCCCGGGTACGACGCGACCGAGGACGTCGCCCTGGTGCGGCGCAGCCTGGGCGACCCGGCGAACCTCGCCGCGGCGATCGGCTACTACCGGGTGATGCTCGGCTCCGTGCCGCCCACCGGCCGTTACGCCGCCGAGCAGGCCGCGACCGGGGGGCGGGTGCCGATCCTCTACCTGCACGGGGTGCGCGACGGCGCGCTGGGGATCGGCCTCACCGAGCGGGCGGCGGCCTTCCTCCCGCCGGGCTCCAGGGTGGAACACGTCGCCGAGGCCGGGCACTTCCTGCACCTGGAACGGCCCCGGGAGGTCAACGACCTCGTCCTGGACTGGCTGAGCCGAGGATACTGTGGCAGGATCCGTTGAACAGAACGTGGTTCTAGTGGAGGCTGGCGTGACGGTTTCACTCGCGGACATCGACCTGTCGGACATCGCCTTCTGGGAGCGTCCGATGGCCGATCGGGAAGCCGCCTTCGCGGTGCTCCGCGCCCAGCCGGGACCGATCCTGTTCGCCGAGCCCGAGATCCCCTTCGCCCCGCGAGGCCCCGGCTACTACGCCCTGGTGCGGCACGCCGACATCGTCGAGGCCAGCCGCAACCCCGACGTCTTCTCCTCGGAGCGCGGGGCGACGTCCATCCAGGACCTCGGTCCCGACTTCAGCGAGTACTTCGGCTCGATGATCAACATGGACGACCCCCGGCACGCCAGGCTCCGCCGGATCGTCTCCCGGGCGTTCACCCCGAAGATGATCAAGCAGTTCGAGGCCGACGTCGAGGCCACGGCCGCGCGGACCGTGGACGAGCTGATCGCCACCGGCCCGGGCTGCGACTTCGTCACCGAGGTGGCCGCCAAGCTGCCCCTGAAGATCATCTGCGACATGATGGGCATCGGCCCCGAGCACTACCAGGCCGTCTTCGACGCCACCAGCATCATCCTGTCGGGCGGCGACCCGGAGTTCATCGCCGACGTCAGCCGCGCGGCCGAGCTCCTCCTCGGCGCCGGCGAGCGGCTCCGCGAGCTGGTCATCGCGCTGGCCGCCGAGGGCGGCGACAATCTCACCACGGCCCTGACCAGCGCCAACATCGACGGCGAGAAGCTGACGATGCAGGAGCTCGGGTCGTTCTTCATCCTGCTGGTGGTGGCGGGCAACGAGACCACCCGCAACGCCATCTCCCACGGCCTGCACCTGTTCACCGAGAACCCCGACCAGCGCGCCCTGCTGCTGGAGGACCTCGACGGGAACCTGCCGGGGGCCGTGGAGGAGATCGTCCGTCTCGCCTCGCCGGTGGCCTGGATGCGCCGGAGCCTCACCCGGGACCACGAGATGAACGGCCACCTCTACCGCGAGGGCGAGAAGGTGCTGCTCTACTACTGGGCCGCCAACCGCGACGAGGAGGTCTTCACCGACCCTCACCGCTTCGACATCCGCCGCACCGAGGGCCCGCACGTCGGCTTCGGAGGGCCTGGCCCGCACTTCTGCCTGGGCGCGCACCTGGCCCGGCGGGAGATCACCGTGATGTTCCGCGAGCTGTTCACCCGCCTGCCCCAGATCGGCTCGGTCGGCGAGCCCGACCGGCTCCGCTCCAGCTTCATCAACGGCATCAAGCACATGGAGTGCACCTTCTGAGCCCCCGGGCCCGCACGGCCGGCCTTCTCCCCTGACCGGGCCCGTCCCCCGAGCGGGCCCGTCCCCCGAGCGGGCCCGTCCCCGAGCGGGCCCGTTCCTCTGACCGGGCCCGTCCCCGAATCGGCCGGGTCTCCCGGCCGGATGCGTTCCCCGGAACGGATCCGTCTGCCGCGGACCCCTCCACCTCACGTCCGGCGAACCCCGGCGGCCTCGCGGGCCGCCGGGGTCGTCACTGTCCTACGGGGCGGATCGACTTGAAGACGGCGTTGACGTCGGGAAGCAGTTCCTTCTTGCTGTCCGGAACCGACATGTAGACGATCGCGGGCAGGTCCGCGCCGGTGTTCACGGCCGCCACGACCATCGTCGTCTTCGAGTCACCGGAGGTGATCTCGTACGCCGAGAGCTGACCGGACATGCCGTTCACCTTCAGGGTCTGCTGGGCGGTCTTGCGGGCGGTGTTGTCCTCGGGGAAGAACCTCTTGCGGCCGATGGACGCGACCGCGTTGAGCACCGGCGAGAGCTTGTCCGGCGAGGTGTACCTGCTCTTCAGACGCTGTGAGAGCGGACCCGACATGACCTGCGCGAACTGGGCCTTGCCGGTGGAGTCCGTGCCCGCCGGGAGGTACTGGCGGGTCGTGAAGCCGTAGGCGGTCGGCACGCTCGGCCGCTGGTCCTGCCGCCACGGAGCGCCGAGCTTGGCCAGCGTGATCCCCGCGGGCTGGTCGGTGATCCTGCCCTCGACCGGCGAGGGCGTGCCGGGGAAGCGCGGCAGGCGTCCGATCGCCGCGGGCTTGGCCTTCTTGGTGGTGGACGCCGAGGGGTTGGGCTCGGCGGTGACGTTCTCCTCGCCCGAGGAGAGCGGCCCGGCCAGGAAGGCCCAGAGCAACGCGCCGATCAGGGCGAGGGCCACGGAGCCGGCCAACGCGAACATCCAGACCGGCCTGCCCTGGCCCTCGCTCTCCTCCGCGTCCTCGATGGCCTGGTAGTTCTCACCGAAGACCGTGTTCCACAACTCCTGCTGACGCGCCGGCGGGGGCGTCTTGGGGCCGCTGATCTGGCCCGCGGTGACGAACGGCCTGTTCGGGTCGGAGGGGTCACGGCTCAGATGGTGACCCGCCTGACCCGCCTGAACGGGCTGGCCTGGCTGACTCGTCTGGCCCGGATGAGCCGCCTGGCCGGGCTGACCGGGCCATCCCGGCTGACCGGGCCGATCGGGTCGGACCTGCTGACCGGGCTGCCCCGGGTGGCCTGGCTGACCCGGCTGGAAAGGGCCGCTCCCCGGGAAGGCGGGAGCCTCGGCGGGAGAGGACGTGCTGGTGGCGGCCGCCGCGTTCGCGGCGGCCATGGCCCACATGGCCGGGTTGTCCGGCACCCCGTAGCTACGTCGCGTGTTCCCGGCACCCGTACCCGTACCGGCACCCGTGCGGGCACTGTTCTCCTCGAACCGGGGGCGGTTCACGTCACCGAGGGGAGCGTCACCGCGCGCGGGAGGGGCCGATCCCCCGGCCGGGGGATCGGTCCAGGAGAGCGCGAACGTGGAGGTCTGCGCCTCCGCGGGACCGGGATTCTCCACGGAGGGGACGGGAGGCCAGACTTCTCCGCCCGCCGGTGGCGCCGGAGGCCAGGAGGCGCCTTCGACGGGGGGCGGCCATCCGCTGTTCTCCGCCGGCCGCGATCCGGCCCCGCCGGAGGCGTCACGCGGGGCCGCGGCGGCCTGCCAGGTCTCACCCGCGCCACCGGGCGCCTGTCGCCCCGGAGCCCCGCCGGTGTCCGGCGTCTGCGTCCAGCCGGCGTCCGGCGCCTGCGCCCTGCCGGTGTCCGGCGTCTGCGTCCAGCCGCCGTGCTGCGGACCACCGGAGTGGGGACCACCGTGCTGCGAGGCGTCGTGCTGCGGGCCACTCGATCGGGGACCGCCGTGCTGGGGACCGCCGTGCTGGGGAGCGCCGTGCTGCGGGGCGCCGTGCCGGGAGCCGGGATCGCGTGACGGGTCGTCGTACCGCGGGCCGGAGGCGTGCGCCCAGCCCGGACCGTCGGGTGCGGTGGCCTGTGCCCACGCGTTGTCACCCGGGAGGGCGTGGCCCGCGGGGGTGGAACCGGGGAGGTTCTGGCCCCGCGGGTCGGTCGGGGCGGGAGCGTAGGCGGGGGAGCCGCCCTGCGTGGAGACGGCGGGCGGCCAGGCGTTGTTCGGCGAGGAGAGGTGACGGTCCTCGCCGTCGGGTCGCGGTCCCTGTCCCGGGCCGCCCGGCCCGAACGGGTCCGATGCCCGGGGGGTCGACCCGTGAGGGGGCGGTCCGTGAGGGGGCGACGGCCGCGGATCCGACGCCGGGGGGGTTCCGAGCGGGCCTGATCCGAGCGGGTCCGATCCGAGCGGGTCCGACGGCCAGGAGCCCGGCCCCTGCGACGGGCCGTCCTCGCGGGGGGTGGGGTGCGGCCGGCCGTCGCCGGGTGAGGTGCCGGGAGAGGTCGGGTAGAACTCGCCGCTGCCGGAAGAGGCCGGGTACGCGTCACCGCCTCCGGAGGAGGCCGGATACGACACGCCGCCCTGCGGGCCGGCGGCGTGCCCCCGGCCGTCCCACGGGGCCGCCGCATCCCCTGGCCGGCCGCCGGAAGGACCGGAGGTCTGTCCCCAGCCCCCCGAGGAGTCCGCCGCCTGCGGCAGGCGGTCGCTCTGCGGGCTGAAGGCGTCCGCCCAGCTCTCGCCCGGCGAGCCGGGGGCCTGCCGTGCGGCGTCCTGCGCGGCGGGCCGTGCCGGACCGCCGTCCTGCCGGGCCTGCTCCCATCCGTCGTACCTCGGGCCGTGCGCCTGACCGGCGCCCTGCGGGGCCGGGGGGCGTCCGCCGTCTCCGCCCGGCGCGTCGCCGGGGGAGGTCTGCCAGGAGCCGTCACCATCTCGCGGGTCGTCCTGCGGGCGAGGCAGCCGAGGCCCGGTGCCGAGGGACTCCTGCGCCCACGGGGGCGCCGGCTCGGCTGTCTCCGGCCATGCCGGAGGCAGGTGGGACTGGCTGGACTGCTCCGAGGCCATGCTTTCCTTACCTCCCGCGCGGGTGCCCGAATTAGGCGTATTGGGCATGGTCTCACGTGAGACGGGGGGGCTCGCAGGGAAACCGGAGAACGCCCCCCTGAACTGGAGCCCGGTGGGATCGGTCGGAGGATCCTGCATGGGCAGGCCGACCTCCAACGGGTCCGGGCCCCCCGGCTCTACTGAATATGCCACGGTTGAAAGAGTAAACGGGGGAGACATAGGAGGTCACAACAGGCGCACGGCCATCAGGTCCCGTCCGGCCCGCGACAGGGCGGAAACCCCTGTCCCGCCGGTCGGCACGGACCGCCGCCCGCTCCCCGACGCCATCGGACCGGTTTTCATCGGGCCACGAATATGCCTTGCGGGCTGCGATAGTCTTGGTCTATGCGTGCCGCGACCCTGCTTATCGGGCCGCATCGGCTTTCCCGTCCCTGAGCGCCCTGCCGATGCGGCTGCCCTCCGCGTGAGCGGAGGGTTTTTGTATTGGGCCGGACGGGTCGGGCCATCCACGCGGACACACCCCAAGGGAAGATTGACGTGAACGAACGAGCCGACATGCACAGCGACGATCAGCACTACGACCCGCAGGCCCTGCAGGTCAAGTGGCAGCGACGGTGGGAGGAGCTGGACCCCTTCCGGTCCTCCGACGACCCCGCCGACCCGCGTGAACGGCGCTACATGCTCGACATGTTCTCCTACCCCTCCGGCGACCTGCACATGGGACACGCCGAGGCGTTCGCCATCGGCGACGTCGTCTCCCGCTACTGGGTCCAGCGTGGTTACAACGTGCTGCATCCCGTCGGCTGGGACTCCTTCGGCCTGCCCGCCGAGAACGCCGCGATCAAGAACAACGCGCACCCGACGGAGTGGACCTACGCCAACATCGAGACGCAGGCCGGCTCCTACCGGCGCTACGCGATCTCCTTCGACTGGTCGAGCCGCCTGCACACCAGCGACGAGACGTACTACAGGTGGACGCAGTGGCTGTTCATCCGCTTCTTCGAGCGCGGCCTGGCCTACCGCAAGGGCGGCCTGGTCAACTGGTGTCCCAAGGACCAGACCGTGCTGGCCAACGAGCAGGTCAAGGACGGCAGGTGCGAGCGTTGCGGGGCCGAGGTCGTCCGCCGCGAGCTGACCCAGTGGTACTTCAAGATCACTGACTACGCCGACCGGCTGCTGGACGACATGGCCCAGCTGGAGGGCAACTGGCCCGAGCGCGTGCTGGCCATGCAGCGCAACTGGATCGGCCGCTCCGAGGGCGCCGACGTCGACTTCGTGATCGAGGGCCGGGACGAGCCGGTCACCGTCTACACGACCCGCCCCGACACCCTGTACGGGGCGACCTTCTTCGTGGTCGCCCCGGACGCGGCGCTGGCCGAGGAGATCGTCACCGACGAGCGGCGCGAGGCCTTCGAGGCGTACCGGGCCGCCGTGTCGAAGCTGTCGGACATCGACCGGCTGTCCACCGACAAGGAGAAGACCGGCGTCTTCCTGGGCCGGTACGCGATCAACCCGGTCAGCGGCGAGCGCATGCCGGTCTGGGCGGCCGACTACGTGCTGTCCGACTACGGCCACGGCGCCATCATGGCCGTGCCCGCGCACGACCAGCGTGACCTGGACTTCGCCCGCGCCTTCGACCTGCCGGTACGGGTGGTCGTGCACACCGGCCTGGCCGACCCGGGCGAGACCGGCCTGGCCACCGCCGGTGACGGCGCCATGGTCAACTCCGGCCCGCTGGACGGCCTGGCCAAGGCCGACGCGATCCGGAAGATCATCGAGGTGCTGGGCGAGCGCGGCACCGGCCGGTCGACGGTCAACTTCCGGCTGCGTGACTGGCTGCTGTCCCGTCAGCGCTTCTGGGGCTGTCCGATCCCGATCATCCACTGCGGTGACTGCGGTGAGGTCCCCGTCCCCGACGACCAGCTGCCGGTCACCCTGCCCGACCTGCGCGGCGAGGCCCTGGCGCCCAAGGGCGTCTCCCCGCTGGCCTCGGCGGAGGACTGGGTCAACGTCTCCTGCCCCAAGTGCGGGGGCGCGGCCAAGCGCGACACCGACACGATGGACACCTTCGTCGACTCCTCGTGGTACTTCCTGCGCTACGTCAACCCGTCCTACGAGGACGGCCCGTTCGACGTCGAGGGCGTGCGCAGGTGGGGCCCGGTCGACCAGTACGTCGGCGGCGTGGAGCACGCCGTGCTGCACCTGCTGTACTCCAGGTTCTTCACCAAGGTCCTGCACGACATGGGCATGGTCGACTTCGTCGAGCCGTTCACCCGCCTGCTGAACCAGGGGCAGGTCATCAACGAGGGCAAGGCGATGTCCAAGTCACTGGGCAACGGCGTCGACCTGGGCCGGCAGATCGACGCCTATGGTGTCGACGCGGTCCGGCTGACCGTCCTGTTCGCCGGTCCGCCCGAGGAGGACATCGACTGGGCCGACGTCTCCGCGGCGGCGTCGCAGAAGTTCCTGGCCCGCGCGTTCCGCGTCATGGCCGAGGCGGGTGCGGCGTCCGCCCCCGGCACCGACGTCACGGCCGGGGACGTGAACCTGCGCAGGACGGTCCACCGCACCGTCGACGAGGTCACCAGGCTGGTCGAGTCCCACCGCTTCAACGTCGCGGTGGCGCGCATGATGGAACTGACCAGCGCGGCCCGCAGGGCCATCGACTCCGGGCCCGGCGCCGCCGACCCGGCCGTCAGGGAGGCGGCCGAGGCCCTGGCGGTCATGCTCTCGCTGGTCGCGCCGTACGCGGCCGAGGAGGGCTGGGAGCGGCTGGGGCACACCGGCTCGGTCGCGCTGGCGGGCTGGCCGGTGGCCGACCCGGCGCTGCTGGTCCAGGACTCCGTCACCTGTGTCGTCCAGGTCGCGGGCAAGGTGCGCGACAGACTGGAGGTCTCCCCGGGGATCTCCGAGACCGACCTGGAGGAGCTGGCCCTGAACTCGGAGAAGATCAGGGCGTTCCTGTCGGGCACGCCGCGCAAGGTCATCGTCCGCGCGCCCAAGCTGGTCAACATCGTCCCCTGAGGCGGGACGTCCCCGAAGCGGGACGGCGCGCCCACGTCGGGTGTGCGCGCCGGTCACGGCCGAGACCGCGCCCCCGGCGGGGCGTGTCTCGGCCTCGACGCGACGTGTCCCGGCCTCAGGGCCACGTGTCCCGGCTCAGGGCCGCGTGTCTCCGTCCCCGGGGGGCGCCCTGTCCCGGGGGGTGCGCGCCGCCGGACCCGATGGGACCGGCCGAGAGGCCGGACAACGCCGATGGGCGGCATCCCCGGGGATGCCGCCCATCGGCGCGTGGTCTTCTCCACGGCGTGTCGTACTCCGTCGGCGCGTCCGCGTCCGCGTTCGCCCTCGTGTCCGTGCCGGCGTTCGTGCTCGGGTCCGCGTCCATGCCTGCGTCCATGCCTGCGTCCATGTTCACGCCCGGGGACGCGCTCGTGCCGACGCCGGACGATCGCTCGCCCGGCGTGTCGCGCGTGGACACGGGAGGAGCTTGGACACGGGAGGAGCGTGGTTCAGAGCTTGCGCAGAACCGCCACAACCTTGCCCAGCACGGTGGCCTCGTCACCGGGGATCGGGTCGTAGTTGGGGTTGTGCGGGACCAGCCAGACATGGCCGTCCCTGCGCTTGAAGGTCTTGACGGTGGCCTCTCCGTCGATCATCGCCGCGACCACGTCACCGTTGTCGGCCACGGGCTGCTGACGCACGACCACCCAGTCGCCGTTGGCGATGGCCGCCTCGATCATCGAGTCACCGGTCACCTGGAGCAGGAAGAGCGTGCCCTCGCCGACGAGCTGCTTGGGCAGGGCGAAGACGTCCTCGATGCTCTCCTCGGCGAGGATCGGGCCACCGGCGGCGATGCGGCCGACGAGCGGAACGTACGCGGCGGTCGGGCGGCTGACCGGCGTCTCGTCCTGGTCGGAGTCGGGGTCCACCCAGAGCACGGGCTCACCGGGAAGGCGAACCTCCAGGGCACGGGGACGGTGCGGGTCACGACGCAGATAGCCCTTGCGCTGCAAAGCCGTCAACTGGTGCGACACGCTGGAGGTGCTGGTGAGCTGCACGGCCTCACCGATCTCCCGCATGGACGGCGGGTAGCCGCGCTGCTGCACGGAGTCACGGATCACCTCGAGGATCTTCCGCTGCCTGGGGGTGAGGCCAAGGGAGTCACGCCTTCGCACCGCCAGGTCGCTGACGGCCGAACCGTTCTCGTCGTGCTGGCTCATACGAACTCCTCGCCTCCCGATCTGTGTCGAACACGTCGCTCACAGCGACCATATCTCGACCCAAGATCATACTCAAACAATTGTTCGAATGTCCTCGATATCGGCCACGCCGTGGTGTACAACATCGTACGGGAGTTCGATCGACATCGTGTTCGATTCGCCGATCTTTCTTCGACACGTGTTCGGCCAGGTCGAGGGGATGGGGGTCACCATGAAACCGACCACGACGACACCGCGATCCACGTCCGCGCCACAACCCCGGACGGCTCGGCGGTCCCCGGGTGCCCCGGGTGCCCCGGGTGCCCCGCGCCTGCGGCTCGTGCCGCCGCCGAGGCCGGAGCCGGATCCCGGCCGGGAGGCGGGGCCGGTCCCGGGGATCGGCCCGGCCCCGAAGATCGGGCCGGGCCGGGACGCCGGGCCGGCGCGAAGGGCGCGGCCCGGCCGGGAGGCGGGGCCGGTGCGCGAGCCGGGCCGCGGCGGAGCTCGCCGGGAAGCCGGCCGGGCCGACGGGTCCCGGTCGGCGGAGGCCCCCCGGCCCGGTTCCTCCCGTTCGGACGTCTCCCGTTCGGACGTCTCCCGTTCGGGCGTTCCCCGGCAGGGTGCTCCCCGGCAGGGTGCTCCCCGGCAGGGCGCTCCCCGGCAGGGTGCCCGGCGGCCGGGAGCCTCCCGGTCGGGCGTCCCCGGGGCGACGGCTCGGGGGGCCGCCCCGGTCCGGTCCGGAGCGCCCCGGCCCGTCCCGTCCCGGTCGGGCACCCCGGCGTCCGTCCCGCCCCGGCCCGCCTCTTCCCGGCCCGCCTCTTCGCGGTCCGGCGGATCTCGGTCCGGTGGGCCCCGCCCCGGCGCGTCCGGAAGCGGCGCTCTCCGGCGGGGCGCCCCCCGCTCCGGGGCGGTCCGGCGGCCGCTCCGGCTCACCCGGCGGGGCAGGATCGTGGCGGCGGTGGCGCTGGTGTTGTTCGCCCTGGGGATGCTCTGGATCGGCGGTCGCATCGACGTGGCCTCGGCGGGCGAGCGGGCCGCCGAGCGCGCCGGAGGGCAGGTTCACTCCCGGATCACGGCGTACGCCGGTGACACGCCGTGGCGGCCCGTGCGGCCGCCCAGGTAGACGGGCCCCCGACGGGCCCCGGCGGGCCCTTCGGCTCGGCTTCCGGTCCGGCGCCGGGCTCGATCTTCTCCGGAGCCCGCTGCCGCGGGGGAGCGCCGCCGGGCGCGCGGTCTCACCGCGCGCCCGGGACGCGGGTGAGGCGAGTGACGCGCGAGGCGGGGGCGCTTCCGGCCGACCGGCGACACGCCGGGGAATAACGGCTGATCAGCGACTTCGCGCCGCAAGGTCCTTTCAACTTGCGTTCATGGTCGCGCACTTCTACGGTTGGAACCACAACATCTAGTGGCTGCACCTCAACACTTCACCATAGATTGTGTTTCCATTACCGCCTCTCGACTGATCGGGAGGTGTGCGCGAGCGTATTCCCGCGCGTGTCATGGGGCGGGTGAGGTGAGTGAGCCGCTTCGGCAGGTCAGGAAGGCGGCACACGTGCACTGTCCGTTCTGTCGTCATCCTGACACCCGGGTCATCGACAGCCGTTCCACCGAGGACGGCGGCGCGATCCGCCGCAGGCGCACCTGCCCGGAGTGCGGGCGCAGGTTCACCACGCAGGAGACCGTACTGCTCATGGTGAGCAAGCGCAGCGGCGTGACCGAACCGTTCTTCAGGGACAAGGTGATCGCCGGGGTCCGGCGGGCGTGCCAGGGGCGGTCCGTCGGCGAGGACGCCCTGGCGCAGCTGGGCCAGCGCGTCGAGGAGAGCATCCGGGCCACCGGGTGCGCCGAGATCGCGGCCCACGAGGTCGGGCTGGCCATCCTGGGCCCGCTCCGCGAACTGGACGAGGTGGCGTACCTGCGATTCGCCTCCGTCTACCGCGGATTCGAGACCCTGGCCGACTTCGAGGCCGAGATCGAGCAGCTCCGGGCGGAGCGCTCCGCCGAACAGAAGTGAGACAGACCCCGGCGCCGGGGGTTGGGACGGCGCGTTGGTGTGGTCCGATTCGCGGGCTCTGCGGAGCCCCAGGAGGGGGAAAGTCATGACGGAGACCGTCAGCGGCACAGTGGCACGCGGGGGTAAGCGTCCGCGCAAGGGCCTGAAGATGAAGCGGATCTTCACCACCCCGGGCGTGCATCCCTACGACGAGCTGACCTGGGAGCGCCGCGACGTCGTCATGACCAACTGGCGCGACGGCTCGGTCAACTTCGAGCAGCGCGACGTCGAGTTCCCCCGTTCCTGGTCGGTCAACGCCGCCAACATCGTGACCACCAAGTACTTCCGCGGCGCGGTCGGCACCCCGCAGCGCGAGTGGAGCCTCAAGCAGCTCGTCGACCGGGTGGTCGGCGTCTACACCAGGACGGCGGTCGAGCACGGCTACTTCGCCACCGACGAGGACGCCGAGATCTTCGACCACGAGCTCAAGCACGCCCTGGTCAACCAGGTCTTCAGCTTCAACTCGCCGGTCTGGTTCAACGTCGGCACCGCCTCGCCCCAGCAGGTGAGCGCCTGCTTCATCCTGGCCGTCGACGACCAGATGGAGTCCATCCTCGACTGGTACAAGGAAGAGGGTGTGATCTTCAAGGGCGGTTCGGGCTCCGGCGTGAACCTCTCCCGGATCCGCTCCTCCAAGGAACTGCTCTCCAGCGGCGGCACCGCCAGCGGCCCGGTCTCCTTCATGCGCGGCGCGGACGCCTCCGCGGGCACCATCAAGTCCGGGGGCGCGACCCGCCGGGCCGCCAAGATGGTCGTCCTCGACGTCGACCACCCCGACATCGAGGAGTTCGTCGAGACCAAGGCCCGCGAGGAGGACAAGGTCCGCGCCCTGCGCGACGCCGGGTTCGACATGGACCTGGGCGGCAAGGACATCGTCTCCGTCCAGTACCAGAACGCCAACAACTCCGTGCGCGTCTCCGACGAGTTCATGCGCGCGGTGGAGAAGGGCGAGGAGTTCGGCCTGCGCGCCCGCCTCACCGGCGAGGTCATCGAGACCGTCGACGCCCGGGACCTGTTCCGCAAGATGGCCAAGGCCGCCTGGGAGTGCGCCGACCCCGGCGTCCAGTACGACGACACGATCAACGACTGGCACACCAGCCCCGAGACGGGCCGCATCACCGCCAGCAACCCCTGCTCGGAGTACCTGCACCTGGACAACTCCTCGTGCAACCTGGCCAGCATCAACCTGCTGAAGTTCCTGAAGGACGACGACACCTTCGACATCGAGAACTTCGTGAAGGTCACCGAGCTGATCATCACCGCGATGGACGTCTCCATCACCTTCGCCGACTTCCCCACCGAGAAGATCGACCAGACCACCCGGGCCTACCGCCAGCTCGGCATCGGCTACGCCAACCTCGGCGCGCTGCTCATGGCCACCGGCCACGCCTACGACTCCGACGGCGGCCGCGCCGTGGCCGGGGCCATCACCTCGCTGATGACCGGCGCCTCCTACCGCCGCAGCGCCGAGCTGGCCGCGGCCGTGGGCCCGTACGACGGCTACGCCCGCAACGCCGAGGCGCACAAGCGGGTCATGCGCAAGCACAACGAGGCCAACGACGCGCTGCGCACCTTCGAGGAGATGGACGGTTCCATCCACCGCGAGGCCTCCCGGCAGTGGGCCGAGTGCCTCAGGCTCGGTGAGCGCAACGGTTACCGCAACGCGCAGGCCTCGCTGCTCGCCCCCACCGGCACCATCGGCCTGATGATGGACTGCGACACCACCGGCATCGAGCCCGACCTGGCCCTGGTCAAGTTCAAGAAGCTCGTCGGCGGCGGCTCCATGCAGATCGTCAACCAGACGATCCCGCGCGCCCTCCGGCAGCTCGGCTACCAGGAGGAGCAGGTCGAGGCGATCGTCGAGTACATCGCCGAGCACGGCCACGTGGTCGACGCCCCAGGCCTGCGCCGCGAGCACTACGAGGTGTTCGACTGCGCCATGGGCGAGCGCGCGATCGCCCCCATGGGCCACGTCCGGATGATGGCCGCGGCCCAGCCGTTCCTGTCCGGCGCCATCTCCAAGACCGTCAACCTGCCCGAGACCGCGACGATCGAGGACATCGAGCAGGTCTACATGCAGGGCTGGAAGCTCGGCCTCAAGGCCCTGGCGGTCTACCGCGACAACTGCAAGGTCGGCCAGCCGCTGTCGGCCTCGGGCCGCAAGACCGAGGACAGGAAGGCCGAGGAGAAGGCGGCCGTCGCGGCCGAGCCGGAGATCAAGGTCGTGGAGATCAGCCGGCCGACCCGCCGCCGGATGCCGAACCAGCGCCCCAGCACCACCACCCGCTTCACCGTGGGCGGGGCCAAGGGGTACATGACCGCCTCCTCCTACCCCGACGACGGCCTCGGCGAGGTCTTCCTGAAGATGTCCAAGCAGGGCTCGACCCTCGCCGGCGTCATGGACGCCTTCTCGGTGGCGATCTCCATCGGCCTGCAGTACGGGGTGCCGCTGGAGACGTACGTGGGCAAGTTCGTCAACATGCGCTTCGACCCGGCCGGCATGACCGACGACCCGGACGTGCGCATCGCGGCCTCGGTGATGGACTACATCTTCCGCCGCCTGGCCCTGGACCACCTGCCCTACGACGACCGCGCCGCGCTCGGCATCTTCTCCGCCTCCGAGCGCGCCGCCCAGCAGCGCGGTGAGGACCCGGCGCCGATCCAGACCGAGGCGGTCATCGCCGAGCTCGCCACGTCGGCCCCGATCGAGGAGCCGCAGGTCCGTCCCGAGACCGAGGCGGTGCCCGTGGAGACCCCGCGCCGGGGCGGCTCCCTGGAGTCGCACGAGGGCCGCACCGCCGACGCGCCGCTCTGCATGACCTGCGGCACCACGATGCGCCCCGCCGGAAGCTGCTACGTCTGCGAGGGCTGCGGCTCCACCAGCGGCTGCAGCTGATCCCGAACGGGACGAACGGGCGAGCAGGTGCGCGAGACCTGCTCGCCCCCATCGATGCGACTCGGGCACGCACCCCCTGGAGCGGTCGTGTCCCGGCCGGCATGAGGCTGATCGACTGGATATGTCGGATGTGCCTTGCCTTGCGGGTTTTCGATTGCGGGCCGCCGACCGGGGTAGTCGGCCCGAGGCCGTCGTACCGCCGACCGGGACGACGGGCGCCGGGCCTTGGGCCGGGCGTCCGCCGTGACGCGGGCAATGAGGTCACGCGGGTGCGGGAGCCCGCGTGACACCACCGCCGCCGCGGTACGAACACGCTTCGAGGAAAGGTGAGAACGTGTCAAGCAACTCTGGACAGACCGGTTCCCAGGCGGCGTCGGCCGCCGCCGAGACGCTGAACGACTCCGACTCGACGAAGAAGGAGAAGTCGGCCGCGGCCAGCGCGCTGTCGCAGGCTCCGCAGAGCCAGGGGGAGACCGGTTCCGAGGCGGCGTCGGCCGCCGCGAAGACGCTGAACGACTCCGGCTCGACCAAGAAGGAGAAGTCGGCCGCGGCCAGCGCGCTGTCACAGACGCCGTCGGACTCCGACGACAAGTAGACGTCCGCGGTCTCCGGCCGGGAACGGACATCGGCGGCCCCGGTCGCGAGTGGAGGTCCGTGGCTCCGGCGAGGAGACGTCGGCGGAGAGGCGACGGCGGGCCGTCCGGGATCACCCCCCGGCCGGCCCGCCGTTCATGTGGGTGGTGACACTCTCCGAGGCGCACACCGGCGGGCGGGAAAAGGGCCGCGAGAACCCGCGGCCGGTCCGCCGGGCTCACCGGGTGCGTCGGATCCGTCCGGCCCGGTCAGGTCCGCCGGGTCCGCCGCGGTCAGGGGTCAGGGGCAGGGGTCAGCGGGCGGGCAGCCGGTTGACGGCGTGGTCGCCGCTGCCCCACAGGTACTGGACGGCGTACGAGCGCCAGGGCCGCCAGGCGGCGGCGCGGCCGGTGAGCGCGGCCGGGGTGACGGGAAGGCCCGCCCGATGGGCGGCGGCGCGGACCCCCAGGTCGGTGGGGAGGAAGGCGTCCGGATCGCCGAGGGCGCGCATCGCGATGGTCTCGACGGTCCACGGCCCGAATCCCGGGAGCGCGCAGAGCCGCGCGCGGGCCCGGTGGCGGTCGCAGCCGGGGCCGAGGTCGAGCTCGCCGGAGGCCAGGGCGGAGATCAGCCCGACGAGCGTGGCGCGGCGGGCCCGGGGAAGGGCGAGGGCGGCGGGGTCCAGCGAGGACAGCGCCGCCGGTGTGGGGAAGAGATGGGTGAGGCCTCCGGCGTCGTCCGAGATCGGTTCGCCGTGGGCGGCGACCAGCCGGGCGGCGTGCGTGCGGGCGGCGGCGGTGGAGACCTGCTGGCCGAGCACCGCGCGTACCGCCAGTTCCGCCGGGTCGACCGTGCGGGGCACCCGGCGCCCGGGGGCGCCGGCCACGAGGGGGGCCAGTGCCGGGTCCTCCCCGAGGTGGCCGTCCACGGTGGCGGGGTCGGCGTCCAGGTCGAGCAGGTCGCGGCACAGGCCGATCGCGGTGGGCAGGTCGCGGGGGTCGGTGAGGTTCAGCAGGCAGCCGACGTGCCCGCTCATCGGCCGCAGCGCGACGATGCCGTGCCCGTGCGGGAGCCGCAGGGTGCGGCGGTAGGCGCCGTCCCGCCACTCCTCCACCCCGGGTACGGCGGTCGCGGCCAGGTGCCCGAACAGGCCCTCCGCGCAGAGCGGCGCGCGGAACGGCAACCGCAGTGACAGGGCGCCGGAGCCGTCGTCGTCACGCATGCCACCAGCATCGCCGGTGCCCGTCCGGGCAGGGACACCGCCCCCGAGGGTCCCGGCCGATCCGCCCTGGGGCGGGTCCGGAAACGCAGAAAGACCCGCGCGTGGGCGGGTCTTCTTCGTGGTGGGATCTAGGCGGCGGAGGTGGGGCCGCTCGTCCGTGGGAAGCGCAGCACGTTGCGGCCGGTGTAGGCACCCAGGTCGATGACCTTGGCGTCACCGGGCGCCCTGCGGCGCGACGCGGAACGGATATCCCTGATCTTGAGCCGTGCGACGTACGGTGGCACGACGACCAGTCTCCTCATTGAGCCCCCCGGCGTGATGGTTCCGTTATGGGAAGTGTCTACAGGCTTGTCCGTAAAACTGCTGTAAAGACCGGATCAGTAGGGGAGCGGGCGGCCCGAGGGAGTCCGCAGGTCCAGGCCGGAGACGTGGTTCCGGCGTGCCCTCCGTCGCCGGAGGATCCTGACGCGTCGCATGATCTGCTCCCTTCCCGGGCCTGTTGCGCTCCGTCTGGTTCGACGGCGCCTGCCCGGCCTGCCCGGAGGCCGTGCGGAGCAAACCTAGCCCGCCCCACTGTTTGGATCAACCGCTTTGACCACGAGGGGCGTTCGCCCGCGTACACGGTGTGACGAAGCGATCGGCGCGCGGATGAGCCCTCTGTTTCTCGTGCGGAACGCGCGCCGTACGGATACCGCCGGTGCGCGCACGGATACTGTGGCCACGTCCGGTGCCCGGCGTCCCCGACTACTCCGAACGTCCCGCCCCGTCATACCGGGAGCGGGCATCCTGGAGCACGTCCCCGGGGTCGCCTTCCGGCGGCCGTGACCTGCCGGCGACCCGACGGCGACCGACCGGCCGGAAGGATGCGCGCACGGTCCAGGGAGGGAGGACGCGTCATGTCCCGGGTGGGAGAACACCCCGCGAACGTCCCGCAGCGTCCCACAACGTCCCGCAACGTCCCGCGAGCACCCCGCGAACGTCCCGAGAGCACCTGGCGAACGTCCCGCGGGTGCTCACGAGCGCCCGCGAACCTTTCCCCCCTCCCCGGCGTCCAAAATCACCGTTGAACGGAGTGTGAGTTGAGCACGACACTTATTGACGGTGACCCGCAACGCCTGGGCGACTACTGGCTCGCCGGCCGGCTGGGCGCGGGCGGCCAGGGCGTGGTCTACGAGGCCTACGACGCCGAGGGCCGCCGGGTCGCCCTGAAGGTCCTGCACGGTGACGCCGGGACCGACCCGGAACTGCGCGAACGGTTCGGCCGCGAGGCCGCGGCGGCCCGCCGCGTCTCCTCGTTCTGCACGGCGGCGGTGCTGGACGCCGACCTCCAAGGACCCAGGCCGTACATCGTCAGCGAGTACGTCGAGGGTCCCAGCCTGCGCAGGGCGGTGGCCGAGGGGCGCCGCTTCACCGGGGGCGACCTGCACCGCCTGGCGACCGCGATCGCCACCGCCCTGACGGCCGTGCACGAGGCCGGGGTCATCCACCGCGACCTCAAGCCCGACAACGTCCTGCTGGGACCGGACGGTCCCCGTGTGATCGACTTCGGTGTCGCCCGGACGATCGACATGTCGATGACCGCGACCGGCATGGTGGCGGGCACCCCGACCTACATGGCCCCCGAGATCTTCATGGGCCAGCGCGCCACCACCGCGGTGGACGTCTTCGCCTGGGGCGGGATCATGGTCTTCGCCGCGACGGGCGCCGACCCGTTCCGGGCGGAGAGCCTGGGCGGGGTCATGCACCGCGTGCTGTCGGTCCAGCCCCAGCTCGACATCCTGCCCGAGCACCTGCGGCCGTTCGTGGCCGCCTCGCTGGCCAAGGACCCCGCCTCCAGGCCCACCGCCAGGGACCTGCTGCTGGCCCTGGTCAGCGGGGACGGGGCCATCGACACGCCGCGGCTCCTGGCGGCGGGCAGCGACGCCGGGGCCCGGATCCGCGCGACCTCGGCCGACCCCGCGCTCGGCACCCTCGCCGAGGACGCCTACGCCGGGCTCGGCCCGGCCGAGCGGGAGCTGGCCCCCGAGGTCTTCCTGCGGCTGGTCACCGTCGACGACGACGGCCGCCTGGTCGTACGGCGGGCGCAGTGGGGCGAGCTCCTCGACGGACGCCAGGAGGCCGAGACGGCCGCGGTCCACCGCCTGCTGAAGGTCTTCGCCTACCTGGTCACCCACGACGATCGGGAGGTCTGGCTCTCGCGTCCGGCGCTGCCACAGGCCTGGCCCCGGCTGCGCATGTGGGTCCAGGCCAACCGGGACGGCCTGGCCGTGCACCGGGGGATCCTCGCCGCCGCGCGCCGCTGGCAGACCCAGGGACGCAGGGACGGGGACCTGTTCCAGGGCAGCAGCCTGGAGAACGCCATGCACTGGGCCGCCACCGGCCGCCGCAACATCACGCTCAGCCCGATGGAACGCGACTTCCTGGAGGCGGGCGCCGCCCTCACCCGGCGCCGCGCCCGCCGCAACCGGGTGCTGTCGGCGACGCTGGCCGTGCTGCTGGTGGTCGCGCTGGCCGCCGGTGCGCTGGCCGTGCAGCAGGGCAGGGTGGCCGACGCGCGCAGCGTCGTCATCGCCTCCCAGCGCGACGAGGCCACGGCCGCCCGGCTGGCGGCGACGGCCGACACGCTGCGGGTCGCCGACCCGGTCAGGGCCATGCTGCTCAGCGTGGCCGCCTGGCGGCTGGCACCGGTGACCGAGGCCAGGGCGAGCCTGGCCGGCTCGCTGGTCCAGCGCGAGACGGCCACCTTCCGCGACCCCGACGCGGGGATACAGACCCTCAGGGCGCTGAGCGCCGACGGGCGCACGCTCGTCAGCGCGAGCGGCGGCGAGGCACGCTTCTGGGACGTGCGGACCGGCCGGCGCGTCGGCCGCGTCACCGGCGTCGGCGACGACCTGCGGGAGATCGCGCTGAGCCCGGGCGGCAGGCTGCTCGCCGTGGTCAGCGGCGTGAGACTGAGGATCTGGAACACGCGGACCGGCAGGCCGACCGGCGCCGTCCACACCGTCGACGCACCCGGCGCCGGCGGCGACACCGGCGTGCGGTTCGGGCGCTCCGACAAATGGCTCGTGATCACCCAGGGGGAGGCCAACACCGTCTGGAACCTCACCACCGGCGAGAAGCGGTCCGTGCCCGTCGCGGGTGTCAACTTCGACGTCTCCCCCGACGGAACCCGGATCGTCACCGGCGACCTGGAGCGCACGGCGACGCAGTTCACCCTGAGCGACCTGAGCAGGATCCCGCTGGGAGGCCGCTGCGCCTGCCTGCCGAACGTGGCCTACAGCCCGGACGGCGCGACCGTCGCGGTCTCCCGGGGAAAGAGGATCGAGCTGCGCGACGCGTCCACCGGCGCCAAGCTGGATCGCTCCTTCGAGTTCGAGGAGGACGTCGCCGAGAGCCACCTCGTCTTCAGCCCGGACGGGCGCTTCATGGCCCTGGCGACCCAGACGGCCCTGCGCGTCTGGAGGGTCCGGGACGCCCAGCCGCTGCTCACCCAGAAGATCGACGCCTACCTGCCCGTCCTCGCCTTCGACCCGGACGGGCGCACCCTGCGGTACTTCACCGAGGACGCGGTGACCGGCCTCGACATCTCCGGGCTGACCGATCCGGCCACGCTCAAGGGCTCCGGCACGTACTGGGCGGAGCTGAGCCCCGACGGGCGGCTGCTCGCCTCCAGGGCCGAGGGGGCGGACGAGATCGTGATCCGGGACGTCCGGTCGCGCGCCCGGACGGGCTCGCTGCCGATCGAGCCGGAGGGCGCCACCGGCGCCTTCGAGATGGCCTTCAGCGGCGACGGCCGGCGGCTGACGGCCGTCACCGGCGTCGACGACTCGGGGCTGGCCGTCTGGGACACCGCCACCTTCAAGAGGATCGCCTCCTTCGGCGTCACCCGTGACGGTACGGCGTCGGCCCTGGCGATCAGCGCCGACGGCACCGCCGTGGCCGCCTACACCCTGTACCACGACGCGGACGTCGAACCGGACGGGGAGATCCACGTCTGGGACGTGCCCAGCGGGCGGCTTCGCTGGTCGCGGGCACAGACGATCGTCGAGCGGCTGGTGTTCAGCCCGGACGGCAGGACGCTCGCGGTCGCCGGCGGCGACCACCGGCTGCTGGACGCGAGGACCGGCAAGCCCTTCGGCCAGACCTACGGCTCGCCCAGCATCGGCATCCTGACGACGGCGCTGGCCTTCTCCGCGGACGGCTCCCGCTTCGCCACGGCCGACCAGGCCATGCGGATGTCGGTGTTCGAGACCCGCGGCCGGCAGCGGGTGGGCACCCTGATCCGCGGCGGGCCGGGCACGGGGGCGGGGCTGGCGTACTCCCCTCGCGGGGACGTCGTCGCCGCGGCGGCGGGCGAGCAGTCGGTGGGGATCTGGGACGTCGAGACCGGGCGCCGTCTCGGCCCGCCGATCGCGGTGCAGCCCGGTGACCTCCGATCCCTGGCGTTCGGCCCGGGCGGGGACCGGCTGGTCCTCGTCGACTCGGACGGCACCCTGAGCGAGCATCCGGTCGATCCGGACGCGGTGGCCGAGGCCGTCTGCGCGCGGGCGGGACGCACCCTGTCGCGCGAGGAGTGGCGTACCTATCTGAAGGACCTGCCCTACCGCGACGTCTGTTCCGGGTGAGGAGAACTTTTACCCCCCGGGCCGCATCGAATCCCCCATGAGAACGGCGCGGGAACTCAGCGCGGGCGATCCGTGGCGGCTCGGCGGCTACCGCCTGGCCGGGCGGCTGGGGGCGGGTGCCCGGGGCGTGGTCTACGAGGGCTACGACGCCGCCGGGCGGCGGGTGACGGTGAACGTCGTGCACGGCCGCCCGGCGATCGACCCGGGACTGCGCGCCCGGCTCGTCCGCGAGGCCGAGGCCGCCCGCGGGGTCGCCCCGTTCTGCGTGGCGGGCGTGCTGGACGCCGACTTCGACGGGCCCAGACCCTACCTGGTCAGCGAGTACGTGGAGGGACCCAGCCTGCGCCGGGCCGGGAGGGTCCTCGGCGGTGAGGACCTGCGCGCCCTGGCCGTCGCGGTCGCCACCGCCCTGACGGCCCTGCACGACGCCGGCGTGATCCACCGCGACCTCACGCCCGACACCGTGATCGTCGGGCCGGACGGCCCTCGCGTCACCGGTTTCGGGGTGGCCCCCGGCCTGGAGGCGGCGCTGGCCGCCCCGGCACTGAAGTCGTACGAGCCGTCCTACCTGGCGCCCGAGGTGTTCACCGCCGGCCCGCCGGGACCGGCGGCCGACGTGTTCGCCTGGGGTGCGGTCGTGCTGTACGCCGCGACCGGGCAGGACGCCTTCGCGGCGGGCAGCCTGGGCGCCGTGATGCACCGCGTCCTGTCCCTCGACCCCGACCTGGACCCGCTGCCCCCCTCGCTGCGCCCCCTGGCCTCAGCCGCGCTCTCCAAGGAACCCGGCGCCCGCCCGTCCGCCCGCGAACTGCTGCGCGAACTGCTCGACCTGCCCGGCGGCCCATCCGGCCCACCCGGCCCACCCGGTTCACCCGGTGGTGTCCCGCGGGTCACCGGGGCGGACCGGGCGCCGGTGCCCGAGGGCGTCGCGCTGCTCAGGGCGGGCGCCGAGACGGCGGCGAGGGTCCGTACGGCCTGTGACGACCCGTCGCTGGGCGAGCTCGCCGAGGCCGCCTACGCCGCGCTCGATCCGGCGGTCAGGGGGCGCGCGCCCGCGGTGTTCCTCCGGCTGGTGACCGTCGCCGCCGACGGGGAGGCGGTCGCCCGCGAGGTCCGGGCCTCCCCGGCGGCCGAGTCCGTGCTCGGCGGTTTCACCGGGACGCTCGTCCGGCGGCGGGCGGGGACGTACGTCCTCTCCCCGGCGCTGCCGTACGCCTGGCCCCGGCTGCGCGGGTGGATCGACGCCGGTCGTGGCCGCCTGGTGGCCCGCGACCGGCTCGCCCGGCTGCTGCCCCCGCTGCTCGCCGTCTCGGCGGTCCTGACGGTGGCGCTGGTCACGGCGGTGATCGTGGCCGGATGGACGGTCTGACCGGGCCGATGGCTGGGTAGGACCCTCACGGGAAACGGCCATGAGTTTTCGGGGGGAGACATGGCGAGCTGCGAGACGTGCGGCAACGACTACGACATGAGCTTCGAGGTGCACGCCCAGGGCGGGGTGCACGTCTTCGACAGCTTCGAGTGCGCGATCCAGAAGATGGCGCCCATCTGCGAGCACTGCGGGGTCCGGATCGTCGGGCACGGGGTCGAGGCCGACCGGCGCTGGTTCTGCTGCGCCCACTGCGCCCGCATGGAGGGGGCGGACACCATCGTGGACCGGGCCGGCATGAAGGTCTGAGGCCGGCCCGGCCCCACGACGGCGGAACGCGCGGCAGGAGACGCCGCCGGGCCGGCGGCGAGAGGGCTGGAACCGAGGGCGGGTGGCCGAGGCTAGGACGAGGGGGCGGCGGCGACGAGGGCCGAGCGCCTTTCCACGACGATCACCACGACCGCCAGCGCCGTCAGCGCGGTGAGCTGCGCGAGGGCCGACCACAGGCCGGGCGCGACCGTCGCGAGCGCGACGAGCGCGCCCCAGGCCCGCGGGCCGTTGCCCGCCATGCCCAGGACGCGCCGGAACCAGGCGTCACCCGCCATGAACAGGGCGAAGCCCACGGCCAGGGTCAGGGCGGCGCTGAGCTTCAACGGGTCGGCCGGATGGCCGATCGCCTTCTTGACGCCCGCGGAGAGCGCGACGACGCCCAGCAGCATCGGGATGTGCGCGTAGAAGTAGGCGCCGAGGATCAGCCGGGTACGCCGCACGGGTTCGGCGTTCGCCAGGGCGTGTTCGGCGCGCGTCTCGTCGTCGCCGCCGAAGTAGAGCCACCACAGGCAGGCGGCCAGCGCGAGGCCGAGCACCGCAGCCAGGCCGAGGGCGAAGCTGACGTGGAGGCCTTTGGCGCCGATGCCGAGGGCCACGATCGACTCGCCGAGCACCACGATCACCAGCAGGCCGTGGCGCTCGACGATGTGCACGGCCCGCAGGTCGAAGCCCTTCTGCCCGATGTAGTACGGGCTCCCCCACAGGAGGGCCACCGCGGCGGCCCAGAGCAGGTAGTTGTAAGGGGCGGGGACCAGGGCGGCCGCACCGACCAGCGCCGTCCCGCCGAGGTTGAACGGGAGCACCCGGGCGATGGCCGAGGTGCCCTGCAGGTAGAGCCCGGAGTGCACGACGACCAGCAGCAGGTATCCGATCGTGAAGGCCAGGCCGTCCCCGTCGAACACGGAGGGGATCGACAGCGCCACGATCATGAATCCGGCCATGCCCAGCAGGATCAGCACCCTGCGGGCGGGCCGGGTGGGCGGGACGGCGTTGGTCAGCCAGGCGTACCCGGCGTACATCCACCAGATGACGCCGAAGACCAGCAGCACGCGCAGCGCGCCCTCGAGGGGACGGCCGTCCTGCAGGCCGTCCACCATGAGGCCGGTGAGCTGGGTGACGGTGAAGACGAAGACGAGGTCGAAGAAGAGTTCGAGCGTGGAGACACGGAGTTCGGTCTCCTGTGGTGCGGGCGCGGCCCGCTCCGCGAACCAGCCGGGGAGGCGCATTCGATCATTGTGTAGGTACGGCATCTCCCTGTGAGTCGGTTTATGTGACATCGAAGGGTTTTGTGTGACGTCGAAGGATGTCGCCGCGGAGGGGGACCGGGGCGTCCCGCGCGGGACGCCCCGGTCACGGGGGGAAGGGGCCGTCCGGCCGCCGTCTCCACGGTGATCCCGGAGCCCTCCGTCCGGGACCGCCCGCGCGGGCCGGGGTCAGCACTCGATGAAGATGCTCCGCCAGCCGACGGGCGTCCTCTGCTCGGCGTTGCGGTCGGAGGGGAGCCGGAAGTGCATCAGGCCGTGCGTGTCGGGCTGGTTGTACATGCGCCCGGACTGGCCGTCGCCGTACCACTTGTAGGAACCGTTGTAGGGGATGTTGGACGGTCCGCACGCGTCGATCACGGCGGATCTGCCGGTGAAGCCCGGGCCCTCGTAGGCGATGTACTGCGAGGCGTAGGCGGCACCGGCGGTGATCGCGACGATGCCGGCCGTCAGGGCGGACACGATGAGGGTTCTCTTCACTGTGCTCCTCGGGAACTGGGAACGAGGTGTCTCACCCGGCGATCCCGCCGGGTGTGACGACCAGGACCGGGGAAGCCCCCGCGTCCTGGCCGCCGCCCCTGCTGCGGGACGGAACCCATCATGCACAGTGAGTAATGATTTCGCTACTTACCGTGACGGAAGGATGGGGTCACCTCATTCCTCGCCCCGGCCGCCCCGGCCCTCCTCGCCCGTCTCCCTCCGCCGCTCGCCGCTCTGCGCCCACCGTCCGCAGGCCGTCGAAGAACAACACCGGGCCGCGCCGTCACGGCGGAGGGACACGGGGCCGTATCGGGGCGCCGCACGGCTCAGCCTCCGGGGGACTCGTCCTTCTTCCCGGCGACCAGGGTGTCGCCGGTCGCGTCCGGGACGGGCGGCGAGGGCGGCGAGGGCGGCGAGGCCGGGGCCGCCGCGGTCCCGGCGCCCACCGGAGGTCTGCGGGTGCGCGTGCGGGGACGGACGGCCGGGAACTCGGCCGTGTCGGGGCCGCCCTCGGAGGCCTCCTCCCCGGAGGAGGCGCCCCTTCCGGACGGAGCGGACCCGCCGGGGGAGACGGCAGGGCCGGTCCCCTCACCGGGCTTCTTCCCCGCGGCCGCGGCGGGGGGCGCGGACGGCGCGCCGGGCGCGGACGGCGCGGACGGCGTCACCGGCGTGAAGGACCGTGCGGGCGCCTCCGGCTCGCGCAGCGCGGCGATGACGTCGTCGGCCTCGGCCTCGGCGGCGAAGTCCTCGGCGGCCTCGGCCTCGCGACGTTTGATCACGACCATGTGGTCGACCGACAGGCGGCCCGCGCCACCGACCGCGAGCAGGATCGAGGCGGCCCCGAGAGCGACGATGAGCTTGGCGTCACCCCCGGTGAGCGGCAGGCCCGCATGGCCGCTGGCCAGGACGAAGACGGCGAGGGCCTCGGCGAACAGCAGCAGGCCGCAGGCGGGCACGGCGAGACCGGCCACCAGCAGTGCCCCGCCGATGAGCTCCATCAGCATGGTGACGGCGGCCCACACGTAGGGGCCGGGGGCCTCCAGGGTGGCGAACTGGGCGGCGGTGGCGTTCAGGCCCGCTTCGAGCTTGTGCCAGCCGTTGGCGAAGAAGATCCCGCCCACGCCCAGCCTGGCGGCCAGGGAGGCGAGATCATGGAGGGTTCGTCGCACGGTTCCTCATTCTGGGTAGATTCACCGTTCCTGCCCATGCCTGACCGATAGATGACCCGCGTGGGGTCGTCCAAACCCCGGCGGGGGACGTTCAGGGGTCGCGCGGCGTACGCCGTCGCCGAGGAGGGGGAGGGCTCCGGCGGGCCCCTGGCCCCTCACGGGGAGTCGTCCCGCCCCTCCCGCGACCGGCCGGGCACCAGGAACGCCACCGCCAGCGCGGTCGTGCCGAGCAGCAGGACGCTCACCACGATCGTCGAGTGCAGGCCCGAGACGAACGCCAGGCGGGCGGCGGCGAGCAGTGCTTTCCCGCCCGCGCCGCCGATCTCCTGCGCGACGTGGGCGGCGGAGGCGAGCGACTGGCGGGCCTGGTCCATCGCGCCGGGGCCGATCCCGGGGATCCGGGCCAGCGAGGGGGCGTACACGATCGTGGTGATCGTGCCGAGGACCGCGACGCCGAGGCCGGCGCCCAGCTCGTAGGCGGTCTCCTCGGTGGCGGCGGCGCTGCCGGCGAGCGCCTCCGGGGTGGACGACATGATCGTGTCGGAGGCGGCCAGCAGGGTGACCTGGATGCCGAAGCCGATGCCGACGAAGCAGAACGTCAGGGCGATGGGATGGCCCTCGGTGCCCCAGGCCAGGGTGGGGGTGAGGGAGAGCGCGGTCAGCGCCAGCCCGCCGCTCATGGTGGCGCGCAGGCCGAACCGGCGCAGCAGGCGTGCCCCGGTCAGCCCTCCCGCGATCGAGGCGATCATCAGCGGGAGCATCCGTACCGCCGCCTGGAGCGGGCTGTCGCCCAGGACGAGCTGGAGGTACTGGGCGAGCATGAGCTCCAGCCCGACCAGGGAGAAGACCGTGAGCAGCACCCCGCCCACCCCCGCGCAGAACGCGGGCCGCCGGAACAGGTCCAGGTCGAGCAGGGGGAAGGGCAGCCGCCGCTGCCGGTGGACGAACCACGCCAGCGTCCCGGCCCCGGCCAGGAACACCACCGCTCCCCCGGGGTGACCGGCCCCGGCCTCCTTCAGGCCGAAGGCCAGGCCGAGGATGCCCAGTACAGACAGCAGCGCGCTGAGCGCGTCCCACGGGCGGTCCGAGCGCGTCCGGCCTCCCGGCAGGAGCCTGGCCGCGGAGGGCAGCAGGACCACCAGGATGGGAACGTTGATCAGGAAGACGGCGCCCCACCAGAAGTGCTCGACCAGCACCCCTCCCACCAGGGGGCCGACCGCGGCCCCGGCGGCCGCCACCGCGCTCCAGATCCCCAGCGCGACCGCCCGCTCGTGCCGGTCGGTGAAGACCTGCCGGATGATGGAGAGGGTGGCGGGCATGATCATCGCCCCGCCCACCCCGAGCAGCGCGCGGGCGGAGATCAGCGCGGACGGGGTCGGCGCGAACGCGGCCGCCGCCGAGGCGACGCCGAAGACCAGGTATCCGGCCAGCACGAGGCGTTTGCGTCCGTAGCGGTCACCGAGCGTGCCGAAGGTCAGCAGCAGTGGCGCGACCACCAGCGAGTAGACGTCGATGATCCACAACAGCTCGACCGAGCTCGGCTCCAGCGCCGCGGTCAGCGCCGGGACGGCGATGTGCAGCACCGTGGCGTCCACGGCGATCAGCAGCAGGCTGAAGCAGAGCAGGGCGAGGATCGACCACCGGCCGGCCCCGGGTGCCCGCGGGTCGCCGTCCGCGTGCCTGCCTCGGGTCACGACGCTTGTCATGGGCGGCTCAGGAATTGTCGGCCTGGACGAACATGCGTCGCAGCTTAGGCGAAGTCCGGCAGTGCCCGGGTGGGCATTCGGTGATGCATCTATAGATATGTCCGTCTTGCAGTGGTCTCGCCGGACCTCTCTAGAGAGATACAGGGCTGTACCGTCGTCTAGGCAAACGGTGATCCCGCACCGACCATGGCGGTCGTGGGGGATCAGCGTGAGGCTCGTGAGCCGTCGTGGTGAGCGGGCTCGGCGATCCGGGCGGTCCCGGCCCCGTCCCGCCGCCCCGGGACGACGCCGACCCCCGCCAGTGGTGCGCGGTGGCCGTCTCCTGGCTGGCCCGGGGCCGGCCGGAGGCCGCTCTGGAGGCCGCCCGGCGTGCCCTGGACCTCGGTCCCGCCGCCGGGAGCGACGCGGGGACCAGCACCGGAACCGGAGCGGGAACCGGCCCGCCGTCCGGGGCGGGGGCGGGCGCCGACTGGGGCTACCGCCTGGCCAGCCTGGCGTTCGAGCGGCTCGGCCGGGACGCCGAGGCCGTGGCCGCCGCGGAGGAGGCCGTACGCCTCGCGCCGGGCTCCTGGGCCGCGCGGACGCGCCTGGGCGCGGCACTGCGCCGGGTGCCCGGACGCTGGTGCGAAGCGCGGGCACAGGCCGCCAGGGCCGTCCGCTACGCCCCGGAGGAGCCCGACCCGCACGTCCTGACCGGTGACCTCGCGCTGTTGCGCGGCGAGTACCGCCGCGCCGAGGACTCCTACCGGACCGCGCTGCGCCTGCTGCCGGATCACACCGGTGCCCGGATCAACCTCGGCCTGGCCCTGCTGCGCTGGCAGCGCCCGCGCGCGCACCACGACCCGGCCTGGCCGGTCGACCCCCGGGAGACGGGCCGCGCCCGGCACGCCCTGGAGACATGGTCGCGCCGGACCAGGCTGCTGCTGGCCGTCGCGCTCGTCGCCGTCTGCGCGACCGAGATCGGGCTCGGCCCCACCGGGATCGCGAGGGTCGGCGGCGCCCTGGTACCGCTCGCCGTCCTGGCGATCACCCTGCGGCAGGCGCGACGGGTGAGGCTCTGGCCGTACGTCCCGGGGATGCTCGCCCGCGATCCCTGGCTCGGCGTGTCCCTCCTGCTCACCCTCGTCGCGGTGGCCGCCTACGTCGCGATCACGGCCGGCCTGCTCTTCCCGCCGCCCTCGCCAGGGCTGTCGCCCTCACCGTCCCTGCCGGGCGTGCCGGGAGATCCGTGGGCGGTCCTCGCGGAACTGGCGCTCCTGTCCGGCGCGGTACCGCTCGTCCTGCGCGTCCTGGCCGGGGTCTGGCGCGGCCGGCCGGTCAGGGCACTGGCCGAGTTCGCGGCGGCCGGCGGCGACCGTACCGCCCGGCGCGACATCGACGTGACCCTCTGGCTGGTGGCGGGCCGGGCCTGGTCGGGGACGACGGCGGCCGCGCTGGTGGCCGTCGCCGCGGACCGCCGGCTCTGGGCCGCCGACGTGCTCGTCGTACCGGCCGTGCCGGCCCTGCTCACCGCGCTGACCGTGCTCGCCGTGCTCACCGTGCTCGCCGTGCTCGCCGTGCTGACCGCCCTGGCCGTGCCGGTGGCTCTCGCCCGGCTGCGTGCCCGGCCCGGCCTCGCGCGCCACCTGGGCCGGGCGGCGGCCGCGGACCGCGGGCTGGCGGCCGCCCTGCTCCTGCCCGCCGTGGCCGCACCGCTGCTCGGGGTGGCCGTCGTGGCGCCGGGGCCGGGAGCGGCGGGCGAGTGGGCCCGGCGTGCCGCCCTGGTGCTGCTGGCCGTGCCGGTGGCGGTGTACGCCGCCGGGGCGGTACGGGCGTGGTGGCGAGGGGCGCCGGGGCCGGGGCGGTCCTCCCTGGTCATGTGCGACGGCTGCGCCGACCGCCTCCCCGGCGACACCGGTCCCTCGGTGGGGCTCAGCGGCGAGGTGCGCGACGCGTTCACCCACGCGCGGGAGGTGGTGCTCGCCTGTACCGGCCCCGGGGGGCCGCGCACGCTGGCCGTCGGCGCGGTCAGCTCGGTCGGGCCCGGCGGCGAGCTGCGCCTGATCGCGACGTCCGAGGCCTGGGACGCCGCCGAACACGACCCCCGGGTGGCGGTCTTCGTCGCGGACCCCCTCGACCGCCGCTTCTGGGCGGAGGTACGAGGGATCGCGATCGGCGACACCGAGAGCGCCCTGCTGAGGATCACCCCCAAGGAGGTGACGGTCGCCGACTACCCGGGACGCCACCAGGGCCGGCCCGGCCGCGGCTGACCCGTGCCACGACGCCGGCACATCGGCTTGCCGGGCGGTGACACTTCCCTGCCCGCTCCCGGACCTCCCCGTACGGTGACCGGCGGCCTCGGGCCCGCGCCCCGCGCGTGGCCGCCGCCCGTGACCGGGTCGTCACGCCCGGCGGCGGCCCGGTCACCGCCCGCCACGCGCGGGGCGCGGGAGCGGAACCGGTGACCGTGGGGCGGGCGGGACGGCGCCGGCCGGGACACGCCGCGCCGGACGACGTTTTCATCCGCTCTCATCTGATATCTGATCGTGCTCGACCGGCGGCGTGGCGCGACGCTCAGGCACGCGCAAACGTCCCTTCGTTGCGGTATAACCGGGGGCGGACCGGGGAGGCGTGATGCGGGAATCCAGCAGGGCCCGGCCGGCGGGGCGCGCGGCCGCACGGGATCTGTTCGAGCAGGTGCGGTCGGGCTACTTCCGGCTCTCGCCCCCGCTGCGCAGGCTGATCTACGCCGCGGTGCTCGTCGGAGCGGTCGCCCTGGCGTTCGGCGTCGGCTGGTCGGTCCTGAACACGATCCTCGTCACGCTGACGCTGCTCGGCTTCGCCGCCCTGACCCTGAGCTTCCCGCGCGCCGCCGCCACCCTGCTGGTGATCCTCCTCTGGCTGGCGGCACTGACGATCATCCGCGGCGGGTACGGCTGGGACTCGCCGGTCTCGACGGCGCTGATCCTGCTCGCCCCTCTGGCGGGCGGCGCCGCCCACCTCATCCGCTGGGTCACGCCGTGGGTGACCGCGGCGGCCGCACTGGCCGCGGCCGGGCTGGTCGCGCTCGTGTTCGGCACCCTGCTCACCGCCCTGGTGCCCGCCGTCGCGATCTGGGCCGCGTACGCCGCGGCGGGCGGGGTGCTGGTCCACCGGCTCCTCCAGGCGCGCCGGGCGCGGGCCGCGGCGACGGCGGAGCAGCCCCAGGACCGGCTCAGGGTCCGCGAGGGCGGGCACGCCGCCCACGTCGCGCCGGGCGAGCGGGACGTGCCGCCGCCGATCTCGGTGGAGGAGGCCCTCGGCGAGCTGGACGCCATGATCGGCCTGGCCCCGGTGAAGGAGCAGGTCCGTTCCATCGCCGCCTCGATCGAGGCCGCCAGGCTCCGCAAGGAGGCGGGATACGCCACCGAGCCGCCGATGCGGCACTTCGTCTTCGTCGGCCCGCCCGGCACCGGCAAGACCAGCGTGGCCAGGACCGTCGCCAAGATCTTCTACGCCTTCGGCCTGCTGGAGACCCCCTACGTGGTGGAGGCCCAGCGGGCCGACCTGGTGGGCGAGTTCCTCGGGGCCACCGCGATCAAGACGAACGAGCTCGTCGACCGGGCGCTCGGCGGGGTGCTCTTCGTCGACGAGGCCTACAGCCTGATCAACTCCGGCGACGGCCAGCCCGACAGGTTCGGCTCGGAGGCCGTGCAGACGCTGCTCAAGCGGGCCGAGGACGACCGCGACAGGCTGATCGTCATCCTGGCCGGGTACGAGAAGGAGATGACCGCCTTCCTGTCGTCCAACCCGGGGCTGTCCAGTCGCTTCTCCAGCCGGGTCCGCTTCCCCAGCTACGCCCCCGACGAGCTGCTGCGGATCACCGAGCTGCTGCAGCGGCGCCGGGGCGACCGGATGGCGCCGGAGGCGATGCCCGCCCTGCTCGCCCGCTTCGAGGACGTCCACCGGCGGGCGATCGTCGACGAGCTGGGCAACGCCCGGTTCGTCCGCAGCCTGGTGGAGGCCGCCGCGCAGGCCAGGGACGTGCGGGTGGTCGGGGCCGGTGGCGCGCCGACCACCGAGGACCTCGTCACCACCGCCGAGGGCGACGTCGTCAAGGCCTTCGACGAGCTCACCGCCCGCTACCGGAGCTACCAGGCGGCCCCCTCGCTGGAGGAGGCGCTCGCCGACCTCGACCGGATGGCGGGCCTGGAGCCCGTCAAACGGCAGGTGCACGCGATCGCCGCGCAGCTCAGGGTCGCCAGGATGCGCGAGGAACGCGGCCTGCCCACCCCGCCGCAGATGCGGCACTTCGTCTTCGCGGGCCCTCCGGGCACCGGCAAGACCACCGTGGCCCGCATCCTGGGCCGCATCTTCGCCGCGCTGGGGCTGCTCTCCCAGCCCGACGTGGTGGAGGCCCAGCGGGCCGACCTGGTCGGCCAGCACCTGGGGGCCACCTCGATCAAGACGAACGAGCTGGTCGACCGGGCGCTCGGCGGGGTGCTCTTCATCGACGAGGCCTACGGCCTGGTCAACTCCGGCTACAGCGGGGGCGACGCCTTCGGCACCGAGGCCGTGCAGACGCTGCTCAAGCGGGCCGAGGACGACCGCGACAGGCTGGTGGTCATCCTCGCCGGGTACGAGCGGGAGATGAGCGCCTTCCTCGCCTCCAACCCCGGCCTGGCCAGCAGGTTCAGCCAGAGGGTGCTGTTCCCCTCCTACTCCCCGCGGGAGCTCGCCGAGATCGCGGTGCTGCTCGCCGACGCGTCGGGCGACAGGTTCGACGACGCCGCCCGGCGCGACCTGGCCGAGGTCTTCACCTGGGTCTGCGACGAGGGCCTGATCGACGGCCTGGGCAACGGAAGGTTCGCCCGCTCGCTCTTCGAACGCGCCGCCATGCGCAGGGACGTCCGCCTGGCCGCGCTCGGCGACGTCACCGCGAGCGCCGCCGACCTCACCACCATCACCAGCGCCGACCTGCGCGCCGCCGTGGACGAGCTCGCCGGGAAGTGACCGCCGGCGGGTGAGCGCCGGGCCCGCCGGGCCCGCCGGCGCCATCGTTCACCGAGATGCCTCCGATTCGGTACGCTATGCATCCTGTCGGTCGCAGAGTGTAGCAAGATGGTGCCGACAGCGGCGGGCCACGGAGGAGGAACGATGGCGGGATTCCTGGCCCGCAGGCTGCTCAACTACCTGGCGTTGATCGTCGTGGCCACCAGCCTGGCCTACATGCTGGCCGCCTCGGCGCTCGACCCGCGCTCCAACTACGAGGGCCGCAACCCCCCGATCCCCGCCGGGGTCGTCGACGCGCGCCTGTCCGACCTCAACCTCAACGACCGTGTCCCGCTCCTCGAGCGCTACCTGGCCTGGGGCGGCGCCGTCGTCCGGGGCGACTTCGGGCGCACCGTCACCGGCGGTCCGGTGGGCGAGGACCTCGGGCGCCGGATCGGCGTCACCCTGCGCCTGGTCACGATCGGGCTGGTCCTCGGCAGCGTCACCGGCGTCGCGGTCGGCGCCTACGCCGCGGTCAGGCAGTACGGCGCCTTCGACCGGCTGGCGACCGGCCTGTCCTTCGGCGTGCTGGCCATCCCCACCGTGGTGCTCGCCAACATCCTGATCATCGCCGCCGTCCGGTTCAACGAGCTGGTCGGCGCCCAGGTCTTCCTGGTCAGCGGGGAGGCGACCCCCGGCCTGCAGGGAGGTCCGGCCGCCGCCCTGCTCGACCGGGCGCAGCACCTGGTGCTTCCCACCCTGTCGCTCTCGCTGAGCCTGGTCGCGGTCTACAGCCGCTACCAGCGCAACATGATGCTCGACGTGCTCGGCGCCGACTTCGTCCGCACGGCCATGGCCAAGGGGCTCAGCCGCCGCGCCGCGCTGACCCGGCACGCGCTGCGCACCGCGCTGATCCCGGCGGTCACCTACTTCGCCTTCACCTTCGGGGCGCTGCTGGTCGGCACCACCTTCACCGAGAAGATCTTCGGTTGGCACGGCATGGGGGAGCGGCTGGTCGACTCGATCTCCACCAACGACGTCAACACCGTCGCCGCGATCGGCTGCTTCGCCGCGCTGGCCGTGCTGCTGGCCTCGCTGGCCTCCGACGTGCTGCACGCCGTCCTCGACCCGCGCGTCCGGACGGGGTGAGCCGCCGATGACCATCGCCGACGAGGAGCTGGCCGGGCAACGGGCCTGTGACGACGTCCGGGCACCCGCGACGAGGCTGCGCCAGGTCGCCGGCCGCATGCTGGCGAAGGGCCGGGGCCGGGCGGGCTGCGCGCTGCTCGCGCTGATCTTCCTGCTGGCCTTCGCCGGCCCGTACCTCACCCCGTGGACCTATACCGCCAGGGACTTCACGGCCTTCCTCGCCCCGCCGTCGGCCGAGCACTGGTGGGGCACCCTGCAGACCGGCGCCGACGTGTACGCGGTCACGCTCCGCGGCATGCGGAGGTCACTGGTCGTCGGCCTGCTCGCCGCGGTGGTCGGTACCGCGCTCGCCGCGGTGGTCGGCGCCTTCGCCGGCTACTTCGGCGGCTGGACCGACCGCTCGCTGACCTGGCTGACCGACCTGCTGCTGGTGCTGCCGGCCTTCCTGGTGCTGGCGATCATGTCGCCGCTCTTCGCCGGGGGGCAGTGGCCGGTGTTCGTGCTGGTGCTCGCGCTCTTCCTGTGGATGGTCACCTCCAAGGTCGTCCGGAGCATGACCGTCTCGCTCAGGGAGCGGGAGTTCGTCCAGGCGGCCAGGTTCATGGGCGTGCCGCCGACGACGATCATCTTCCGGCACGTCCTGCCGAACATGTCCTCGCTGCTGGTCGTCGACGCCACGCTGAACGTCAGCGCCGCGATCCTCACCGAGACCTCCCTGTCCTACTTCGGCTTCGGCATCCAGGCTCCCGACGTCTCGCTGGGCGGCCTCATCGCCGACGGCGCCCGCACGGCCGTCTACGCGCCCTGGACGTTCTGGTTCTGCGCGGGCCTGCTGATCCTCACGGTGCTCGCGGTGAACCTGGTCGGCGACGCCCTGCGGGACGCGCTGGACCCCACCTCGCACCGGGGAGGGAGGGCGGGATGACGGCCGATCGATCCAGGAGTTCCGCGGGCTCCGCGGGCTCCGCGGGCTCCGCGGACGCCGCGAGCTCAGTGAGCTCAGTGAGCTCCGCGGGTTCCGGGGGCGCGGCGGCTCCCGCGGGCGCGCGGCCGTGGACCGGCCCGGCCGGCCGGCCAGGTCCCGGCCCGCCGCCGGGGCACCCCGGTCCGGCGCCGGGCCACGGCGATCCCGCTCCGGTGCAGGGCCACGGCGACCCGCGGCGGGACGGGCCCGCCCCCGTGCTGGAGGTGCGGGACCTGCACGTCACCTTCGGCACCGGCCCGGCCGCGGTGCGCGCCGTGAGAGGAATGGGGTACGCGGTCCGCCCCGGCGAGGTGCTGGGCATCGTGGGAGAGTCCGGCTCCGGCAAGTCGGTCACCTCACTGGCCGTGATGGGCCTGCTCCCCGGGCACGCCCGCGTCACCGGCTCGGTGCGCCTGCACGGCCGGGAGATCCTGGGCGCCCCCGAGCGGACGCTCACCGCCGTCCGGGGCCGGACGGTCTCGATGGTCTTCCAGGACCCGCTCTCCGCCCTCACCCCGGTCCACCGGGTCGGCGACCAGATCGCCGAGGCGATCCGCGTGCACCGGCGGGTCGGCGCCGCTCAGGCCGCCGGGCGCGCCGTCGAACTGCTGGACCTGGTCGGCGTCCCCGACGCCGCGCGGCGCGCCAGGGCGTTCCCGCACGAGTTCTCCGGCGGCATGCGCCAGCGCGTGATGATCGCGATGGCGATCGCCAACGACCCCGACGTGATCCTCTGCGACGAGCCCACCACCGCGCTCGACGTCACCATCCAGGCACAGGTGCTCCAGGTCCTCCAGACGGCGCGGCGGGAGACCGGCGCGGCGATCGTCGTCATCACCCACGACCTGGGGGTGGTGGCCGGGTTCGCCGACCGGGTCCTGGTGATGTACGCCGGGCGCCCGGTCGAGGTCGGCCCCGTGCGGGAGGTCTACCACCGCCCCCGCATGCCGTACACCATGGGCCTGCTCGGGTCGGTGCCGCGTCCGGACCGCGGCCGGGAGCGGCCGCTGGTGCCCATCGCGGGCAGCCCTCCGTCACCGGCGGCGCTGCCCCCGGGCTGCCCGTTCGAGCCGCGCTGCCCGATAGCCGTGGCGGCCTGCGCCGAGGCCGAGCCCGAGCCGGCGCCGGTCGGCTCCCACGGCCACCTCGCCGCCTGCCTGCGCGCCGGCGAGATCGAGAAGGCCGGCTGGACCCCCGCCCAGGTGTACGGCGTGCGCGCGTCCGCCGAGGCCGGTGCCGAACGGCCGCTTCCGCGTGGCGGGCGCGAGGTGGTCCTGGCCGTCGAGGACCTGGTCAGGCACTACCCGCTGACCAAGGGGACGTTCCTGCGGCGCAGGGTCGGCACGGTCCGCGCGGTGGACGGCGTCGGCTTCGACGTCCGCGAGGGCGAGACCCTCGGCCTGGTCGGGGAGTCCGGCTGCGGCAAGACGACCACCCTGATGGAGATCCTGGAACTGGCCGCCCCCCAGCGGGGCCGGATCACGGTGCTGGGCCACGACGTCTCCCGGATGAGCGCCCGCGACCGGATGTCGGTCCGGCGCGACATGCAGGTGGTCTTCCAGGACCCGATGGCCTCCCTCGACCCCAGGATGACCGTGTACGACATCCTCGCCGAGCCGTTGCGCGCCCACGGCGGCCGGAACCCGGGGCCGAGGATCCGCGAGCTGCTCGGCCTGGTCGGCCTGGAGCCCGGCCACGCCGCCCGTCACCCGCAGGACCTGTCCGGAGGGCAGCGCCAGCGGGTGGGCATCGCCCGCGCCCTCGCGCTGGAGCCCCGGCTGGTCGTGCTGGACGAGCCGGTCTCGGCGCTCGACGTCTCCATCCAGGCCGGGGTGCTCAACCTGCTGGAGGAGCTGAGGGCCCGGCTGGGCCTGGCGTACCTGTTCGTGGCGCACGACCTGGCCGTGGTGCGCCACATCGCGGACCGGGTCGCGGTCATGTACCTGGGCACGATCGTCGAGATCGGGGCGGTGGAGCGGGTCTACGACACGCCGCTGCACCCCTACACGCGGGCGCTGCTCTCGGCGATCCCGCTCCCGGACCCGGATCTGGAACGTTCCAGGAGGCGGATCCTGCTGGACGGCGACCTCCCCGGCCCGGCGGACCCGCTCTCGGGCTGCCGCTTCCGCGCCCGCTGCCCCCTCTTCCGGACCCTCGACGAGCCCGGCCGGGAACGCTGCGCGGGGGAGGAGCCGCGGATACGGGAGCTGGGGGACGACCACGGCGTCGCCTGCCACTTCGCCGAGAGGTTCGGTGCTCCGTCCGGGGCCCCGGCCTTCCCCGGCCGGGCCGGACGCCCCTCACCCGGCGGGCCATCCCCCGGGCCGCGGCGACAGAGCCGGCCCTCACGCAACTCTGATCGGGATTCGCGAATGCCAG
>NZ_JBFABE010000053.1:0-56190 GCF_040640155.1 Streptosporangium sp. NPDC023615 | reverse complement strand
CTCAGTTTCGTGGGGGTGGGGGGGGCCGGCGCCTGCCTGTCCGGGGCGGGGCGGGGCGGCCCCCCCCCCCCCCCCCCCCCCCCCCCGCCGCCGTTCACGGACGGCGCCGTTCGCCGCCGTTCGCCGCCGTTCTCGGCCGGTGCCGGCTCCGTTTCGGGTTTGGAGCGGGTGTGCGGGGCAAGTGCTCTGGCAACCGGCTGTGAAAGGAGGGGACCGTGGAAGCCACCATCGCGTTGCGTCTGCCGCGTGACGCCGCGAGTGTTCCCGTCATCAGGCAACTTCTCGACTCCTCGCTGCAGGCCCTGGGCGTGATCCCCGAGATCCGCGAGGACATCCAGCTCATGCTCTCGGAGGCGTGTTCCAACGTCATCCAGCACGCCACCCCCAGCGACGACTACATGGTCAGCACCGAACTGTCCGGAGAACGTTGCGTGATCAAGGTCGTGGACGCCGGCAACGGCTTCGACTTCGACGGCGCCTCCTCCCCCGCCCCCACCTCCGAGCACGGCAGGGGGTTGCTGATCATGCAGGCCCTGGCCGACGACATCCGCTTCGTCAACCGGCGCGAGAAGGGCTCGATCGTCTGCCTGGAGAAGGCGCTGCGCTTCGTCAACGACGCCCCCGGGCTGTCACTGCTGCTCAACGAGGAGCTTGAGTTCGACGAGGGCGTCGGCCAGGTAGTCGGTGACCGTCCACACGTCGGGGACCATCTCCCGGCAGGCGATCACGCCGACGTCAAGTGAGCCGTCGTAGGAGAAGACCGTGATGTTCAGGCCCCCGCTGGCGTCGGTCACCACCGAGACCGGGTGGTACGCCAGCAACCGGGCGCCACTGATGTAGAGCGGGAGCTGCGGGCCCGGCACGTTGGAGATCAGCACGTTGATCGGGCCCGCGCTCTCGGCGAAGAGGTTGAAGGCGGCGCGCGAGGCCAGGCCGGTCAGCGCGGACGGCATCATGTCGCTCATCTGCTGCAGCCAGCGGGCCGGGGCGAGCGAGGACCGGTCCTTGATCAGGCGCATCGCGTCGCGTACCGCCATCAGGCGTTCCAGCGGGTCGGCCACCTGGGTGGCCAGCGTGGTGATCATGATCGTCACCTGGTTCCCGGTCCGCCGGTCCCCGGGGGTGCGCAGCGAGAACGGCACCCCGGCGACGAGCGGCTGGTCGGGCAGCGCGTCGCGCTTGAGCAGCCACTGGCGCAGCGCCCCGGCGCACAGGGCCATGACCACGTCGTTGACGGTGACGCCGAGGGCGTTCTTGACGAGCTTGACGTCCTCCAGCGGCAGGGTGGTGAAGGCGAACCGGCGGTGCGCGCTGATCCTGCCGCTGAACGGGGTGCGGGGGACGACCATGCGGGGCATCGCGGGCACCTCGGCGGCGGTGCCGGCCACCAGGCCGACCAGGTGGCGGGTGGCCCGCGAGATCGTCCGGGCGCCGGGCATCTGGGAGACCAGGGGGATCTCGTCCAGGTGCGGGATCGCGCCGGCCAGGAAGCGCACCGTGTTCGCCGGGTTGGTCACGGCCTTGGCGATCCCCCTGGCGAGCATCTCCCGGGTGTCGATCGCTCCCTCCCCCTCACCCGGCTCGCCCGGCGCCGGCGACCCGGGCTCCGCGGGCTCCGCGGGGCCGGCGAGTTCGGGAGGCTCGGGGGAGGTGTCCAGCAGGCCGGCCAGCACGTCGGCACCGGTGACGCCGTCGACCGCGGCGTGGTGGACCTTCATGTACAGGGCCGTGCGGCCTCCGGCCAGGCCGTGGATGAGGTACATCTCCCACAGCGGCAGCCGCCGGTCCAGCCGGCGGGCGTGCAGCCTGGCCACCTGCTCCCCGAGCTGCTCGTCGCTGCCGGGCGCGGGCAGCGCGAGCTCACGCACGTGGTAGTCCAGGTCGACCGCGGGTTCCTCGGTCCAGTAGGGGTGGTCCAGGCCGAGCGGGACCGGCACCAGCCGCATCCGGAAGGGGGCCGCCAGGTGGAGCCTGCGGGCCAGCAACGCCACCAGGTCGGCGCGCGACAGCCCGCCCGACAGGATCGCCAGCCCCCCGATGTTCGCGACGTTCGTCGAGGTCTCGAAATTCAGGAACTGCGTGTCCACCGCGTTGAGCTGCCGCACCGTCTACCTCCGGGAAGTCGTCCTCCCATCCTGCTCCCGTGAGGTCGTCAGGGCCAATCCGGCGAGCGCGAGGAGGACGATCACCGACACCATGACCAGTGACAGCGGGATGAGAGCGAACACGACGAGAACGGCCATGATCTCACCGATCAACTGCGACACCGGGAAGCCCTGCCCGGATCCTCCGGTCGTTACACCGCGTTCCAGCGTCCGAGCTTCAGCGCGAGATGGAGTTCTAACCTGTGGGTCCCGTTCTTGAGGTCGCGGTCGGCCAGTTGCTCGATCCTGGCGAGCCGGTAGTAGAGACTGGTGCGGTGCAGGTGGAGCAGCCGGGCGGTCTCCTGGGCGTCTCCCCCGCTGTCGAGGTAGGTCTCCAGGGTGACGACGAGGCCGGGGTGCTCGCGCAACGCGTCCAGCGGGCCGCCTGACCGGTCGGGCGGGTCGGTGAGCTGCTCGGACAGCAGCCGGTACACGCCCAGGTGCGGCCAGCGGGCCACGGGCCCCAGCGCCGGTTCGGCCGCCGCGGCCCTCGCCGCGACGAGCGCCTCGCGGTGCGCGCGGGCGGCCCACTCCAGCCCGGGGTGGGGGGCGCTGACCCCGGCGCCCGCGCCGGTCCGCGCGGCCAGCCGCTCCCCCAGCGCCACCGCGTCCTCGCCCCGGTTGAGCAGCAGCACGGCGTGCCGGTCCAGCATCGTGAAGGCCGGCGGGCGGAGCGTCCTGGCCAGCTCCGCGCCGACCGCCTCGCGCAGGCCCGTCGGCTCCCCCCGGAGCACGAGGACGCGCAGCGGCCCCTCGCCGAGGACGCCGGCCGCGCGCCGCACCCCGATCTCGCCGCCGATGAGGTGGGCCAGGGTGTGCGAGCTGCCGCCGTCGTCGAGCAGGGCGGCGATCGCGGCGGCGTCGCGGACGGTCCTGGCCCGCTCCTGCGGGCTCAGCGGGCCGTCGCCCTCGATGACCCAGAGGTAGCCGACCCGGCGGTCCTGGTGGAGCAGCGGCACGCAGAGCCGGCCGACCATGCCCAGGGCGGCGTTCTCCGGGACCCGGACCGGCTCGCGCGCCCCGATCACGCCGTGCGCCTCCTGCCAGGCGTTCACCTCGGCCGGGACCGACCGCGACAGGATGGCGTGCGCCCTGACCGGGTCGGCGTCGCCGTGGTGGGCGCTGTGCGCGACGACCCGGCCCTCCAGGTCGTCCACGGACATGCCCCGGCCCACCGCAGCCGCCAGCGACTCCAGCAGTTCCTGAACATCGTCCGCGATCATGCGTTAATCCTACAGATGTAGGAAGGATCTCCACCGGCGGGACGATGACTGACCACCTCGTGCACCGTAACGTCACAGTATTCGTTCGCGGAAGCACACCCGTGAAAGTCCGGGATCGCACCCGTGAGAGCCGCCCCGCGGCCCGGTGAGAGGAGACCCCTTGGTGGAGCGCAGCCGCGTCGCCCCGTGGGCCCCGCCCCGGGCACAGCTGCGCCTGGCCGAGCTGGAGTCGGAGGTGTCCGGCCTGGGCCTGGACGCGGTGACCCGGCTGGTCGACGCGGTGCTGGCCGAGCACCGGGGCCGCCTCGACGAGGACGGCGTGGTCCTGTACGCGGGCACCAACACGATGAGCGAGCGGGCCAGGGCCGCCCACGAGATCTCCATGGGCTGCCGCCCGTCGATGGGCTGGCCGGGGGACAAGTACCAGACCGGCCTGGACGAGCTGGACGTGCTGGAGGTGCTCGTCCCGCTCCAGGTCGCCGCGCTGATGGGCGGCGAGTTCGCCGAGGTGCGGCTGCAGAGCGCCACCCTGGCCAACCTGGCCTGCTACAGCGCGTTCACCGCCCCCGGCGACACGATCGCGGTGCTGCCCGAGGACGCCGGGGGCCACGTCCAGCACGCGCGGGCCGTCGCCGGCATCCGGGGGCTGCGGGTCGCCGACCTGCCCTACGACGCCGACCGGCTCGACGTCGACCACGACGCCCTGCCGGCCTTCCTGCGCGAGCACCGGCCCGCGCTGGTGGTGGTCGGGGCGGGCCTGATGCTGTTCCCGTACGACGTCGGGCGGGTCCGGGCGGCCTGCGACGAGGTCGGCGCCCTGCTGGTGTACGACGCCTCGCACGTGGCGGGCCTGATCGCGGGCGGCCGGTTCCAGCGCCCGCTGGACGAGGGCGCGCACCTGCTGACCATGTCCACCTACACCTCCTTCGGCGGCCCCCCGGGCGCGGCCGTGGTGACGCGGGACGAGGAGCTCGCCCGCCAGGTGTCGGCGGCGGCCTACCCGGGCCTGACCGCCAACTACGACGCCTCCCGCCTCGCGCCGCTGGCCGTCGTTGCCGCCGAGCACGCCGCCGGCGGTCCGGCCTACGCCGACCGCTGCCTCGTCAACGCCCGGTCGCTGGCCTCGGCGCTGGACGCGGAGGGTTTCGACGTCTTCGCCGCCGACCTGGGCTGGACCGCCTCGCACCACGTGGCGGTGGACGCCGCCGCGTTCGGCGGCGGGGACGCGGCCGCCAGGCTGCTGGCCGAGGGCGGCGTCTACCTCAGCGGCATCGGCCTGCCCGGCAGGCCCCGCACCGAGCCCATGCGGGGCCTGCGGATCGGCACCCAGGAGGTGACCCGGCGGGGTTTCCGCCCGGACTCCATGGGCGCGATCGCGGTCCTGATGCGCCGCCTGCTGATCGACGGCCAGGACCCCGCCCGGGTGCTCCGGGACGCGATCGCCCTGCGCCACGCCACCCCGTGATCCCGGACCGGCCCGCTCGACCCCCGGAGGTCCGCCTCCCGGCGGGCCGGTCCGCCTTCCCCGTCCTGCTCCGTACGGCGGGCCGGCCCGCGTCCCCCTGACGGACCGGCCCGCTCCCCCGACCCCGGCCCGCGTCCCCCTGACGGACCGGCCCGCTCCCCCGACCCCGGCCCCGGTCGCACGGGGCGGGACCGGGACGGCTCAGAACGCCCGGTGGTACTGGTCGGGCCAGCGGGCGGCGGCCGGGGCCAGCTCGCGGGCGGCGAGGTTGGGCCAGTAGGGGTTGCGCAGCAGCTCGCGGCCGAGCAGGACGGCGTCGGCGCGGCCGGAGGTGATGATCTCCTCGGCCTGCCGGGGGTCGGTGATCTCCCCGACGGCCGCGACCGGCAGGTCGGTCTCGGCCCTCACGCGGGCCGCGAACGGCACCTGGTAGCCGGGGCCGGTGGGGATGCGCACCTTCGGCACGTTGCCGCCGGAGGAGACGTCGAGGAGGTCGACGCCGTGGGCGAGCAGGTCCTTGGCGAGGCGGACGGTGTCGTCGACGCCCCAGCCCTCGCGGTCGTCGGCGGGGTCCTCGGCCAGCCAGTCGGTGGCCGAGACGCGGAAGAGGACGGGGAGCTCCTCGGGCCAGACCGCGCGCACCGCGTCGACGACCCGCAGCGCGAACCGTACCCGGTTCTCGTAGGAGCCCCCGTAGGCGTCGGTCCGACGGTTGCTGAACGGGGAGAGGAACTCGCCGATCAGGTAGCCGTGCGCGCCGTGGATCTCGGCCACCTGGAAGCCCGCGGCCAGGGCCCGCCGCGCCGAGGCGGCGAAGGCCTCCACGAGCCGGTCGATGCCGTCGGCGTCCAGCTCCGCGGGCAGGTGGTGGCCGTCGGCGAAGGGGATCGGGCTCGGGGCGACCGGCTGCCAGCCGTGCTCACCGGGGCCGGTGGGCCCGCCGCCCTGCCACGGGCGGCGGGTGGACGCCTTGCGCCCGGCGTGCGCGAGCTGGACGGCGGGCACGGCGCCGTGCCCGGTCAGGAAACGGGCGATGCGGGCGAACGCCTCCTGCTGGCGGTCGTTCCACAGGCCGAGGTCGGCCGGGCTGATACGGCCCTCCGGCGTCACCGCGGTGGCCTCGGTCATGACGAGCCCGGCACCGCCCACCGCGCGGGCGCCCAGGTGGGTCAGGTGCCAGTCGGTCGGCACCCCCTGCTCGGGCCCCTCCTCCGCCGCGCAGTACTGGCACATCGGAGACATCCAGATCCGGTTGGGGACGGTGAGGCTGCGCAACGTCAGGGGCTCGAACAGGGCGCTCACGGCCGTACTCCTTCTCACGCGGGGGCGTCGGGGGCGATGCGAGACGGTGCGGGGCGGGCGCCCCGGTGCACACTCATACGATAAACGACGTACTACGACAGATGTCAAACTACGATCACTCTCGTACAATCAGGACGACCCGTGAGAAGGGAGATCCCGTGCCGACCGCCCCCGTCAGGGTCCTGGAACACCCCGCCCCGGAGGAGATCACGCTGGAGGGCGTGCTGCACGCCCTGTCCGACCCGACGCGCCTGCGGATCGTGCGTTTCCTGTGGCGGCTGGAGGAGGACGAGGGGGCCCCCTGCTCGGCGATCGAACTGGAGATCACCAAGTCGACCACCACCCATCACTTCCGGGTGCTGCGCGAGGCGGGCGTGATCAGTCAGGTCTACCGCGGCACCGCCAAGATGAACGCGCTGCGCCGCCGCGACCTGGGCGCGCTCTTCCCCGGTCTGCTCGACGCGATCCTCGCCGCCGACGCGGCCCGGCACGAGCGCGAGGACGTGCCCGCGCGCTCCCCCGCGTGACCCCGGCCGAGCTCCCGGCGCCTGTCCGGGGCCGGTACCGCCGCGCCCCGGAGACCACCGAGGGGGCCGGCGGCGCGCCGCCGGCCCCCTCGGCATGGACCGGTGGGCGGCTCAGTCCGTCCGCGCGAACGGTCCCGGCCGCTCGTCGGTCCAGCCGATCGTCCGGTACGAGGTGGAGTGGCTGATCTCCACCTGCCGCCCGTCCGCGAGCCTGGTCACGTACGTCTGTATTTTGGTGAGGGGCAGGCCGTTGCCGGGATCGACCACGAGACGGAAATCGCTGAACACGCCGGGCCCCACCTCGGCCCGGTAGCCGAGCGCCTGCCCGCGCCGGCCCAGCGGGTCCGTGACCTCCCCCTCGGCGCGCATGCCGGGCAGGGACGCGAGGACCCGGTAGGCGGAGGCACGAGCCTCGGGTGACACCGGCAGGGTGCTGATGATGTCCATGCAGGCCGCTCGCACGAGGCGGTCCATGTCCTTCTCCCAGCCCGGCGCGACATCCGGGTCCGCCGTCAGTTCCCGGGTGATGCGCTCCTCCAGGTAGGCCCGGAGCCTGTCCGCCGCAGAGCTGATTCGACTTCACGCCCGGCGACGACGGTACCGGCGGGACGACGACCGGGGGGCGCGCCCGGGGCCCGCGCGCCCTGCCGTGGCCCGCGCCCTGCCGTGAGGGCGCCGATGGCTCACGCGCGCCGGATCGGGGCGAGGCGGCGGGCGGATCGTCGGTGGCACGCAGTACGGTCCTGCCATGTGCCGGAGTATCAAGACCCTTCGTGAGCCCTACGTCAGCGACGTGACCGAGGAGGACGTACGAGCGGCGGCGCTCCAGTACGTCCGGAAGATCTCGGGATTCCGCTCCCCGTCGGCGCGCAACGCCGAGGCCTTCGACAGAGCCGTGGAGGAGGTGGCCGCCGCCACCCGGACCCTCCTCGGCGACCTGCGGCTGAAGCAGGCCTCCCGGGGCTGACCGGGGCTGACCGGGGCTGACCGGGGCTGACCGGGCGGGTGGAGCCGGGTGGGCGGTGCCCGATGAGCGGGTCCTTACGGGGCCCGGGTGGGCGGTGCCCGGTGAGCGGCGCCCGATGAGGATGAGCGGGTCCCATGAGCGGGGGCCGGGTGAACAGGGCCGGGTGAACAGGGCCGGGTGAACGACGCCGGATGAGCGGGGCCGCTCATCCGGGCGTCCCGGTCAGTCGCGCGTGTTCGAGGAGCTGAGGAGCCGGCTCACGAACATGACCACCACGCCCACCAGGCCGATGATCAGCGCCCACTTGAGGAGCGTGAAGAGGAAGCCCAGAACCGAGCCCAGCAGGAGGAAGGCGATCACCACGGCCGCCACGATCAACAGAATTCGTCCCATGCCCTCCACGCTAGGCCCCGCCGCCGTCCGGCGGCAGGGCCTGGCACCGATGTCAGGGACAAGCCAGGGTTCTCCCCCAGGGAGGTCCCGGGCTCACCGGCGGCCGGAGGTCAGCCGAGTTCCGGCCGGCCGCCGACGAGCGGCAGCCGTACCGAGGTCCGGCCGGGCTCGACCGAGACGCCGGTGCCCGGGGGCAGCCGCAGGGTGAAGTCGCGGTCGGTGGAGAGCAGCACGACGCCGATGCGGTGACCGGCCTTGAACACGTGGTCGTTCGGCTGGAGGTCGAAGCGGAAGTCGTAGGAGCGGCCCTCGGTCAGCAGTTCGGTGCGGGCGGCGGAGTGGCGGTTGCGGACGTCGATCCAGCCCCTTGTGACGATCTTGTAGGGGGCGGTCACGGTGATGTGCTTGGCCAGCAGCGCGCACCCGGTGTCGCCGGGCACGCCCTGGCCGTAGCAGACCTGGGGCTCGTCGTAGACGACGGTGCCGGAGGCGCGGGTGTCGGTGCCGTAGTCCACCAGCAGCGCCGTCAGGTAGGGCGAGCGCCCGCCCTCGAACGCGGCCCTGACCGAGATCTCGGGCGTACCGGACAGGCGCGTGTCCCGGGTCAGCGGGGCCGAGAGGTAGGCCAGGCGGTTGGGGTCGGTGGCCTCGGCGTTCTCGGTGAGCTGCTCGGCGGTGCGGGTGTTCTGGTCGACGAAGGACTCGACGGTCCGGCCCGGGGAGCGGCGGAGGCCGAGGGTGCCGTTGCGGCCGCCGGAGCCGGGGGCCAGGTGGAAGCGGACGTCCCGGGTGCCGGGCAGCGGCCACGAGGCGTGCTGCGCCCACTGCTCGGGCCCGTACTCCACGTCGGCCTGCGGCTCGTTCATGATGCCGTTGCGCAGGCCGTACAGGTGGAAGTCGAACCACCGGTGCAGTTGGCGCAGCCACTCGGCGTTGCGCCCGGCGTAGGAGAACGGGTTGAAGTGGCCGCCCTGGTGGAGCCAGATCTTGCGGGGCACGTTCCGCTTCGCCAGCGCGTCCCACCACTGCACGGCCTGCTTGGTCTTGACGTTCCAGTCGTTGAGGCCGTGCACCAGGAAGACGGCCGCGCGGACCTTGCGCACGTCGCCGAGGTAGTTGCGCCGGTCCCAGAAGTCGGAGTAGTCGCCGGTGACGCGGTCCTGGTCGCGTTCGATCGCGTCGACGAACGCGCCGCAGGCCTTCTGCGCGTCCGCGCGGGTCAGCACGTAGCGGGCCAGCACGTCGGCGTCCTCGCCCTGGTAGCCGCCGGGAGCCAGCACGCCACCGCCTGCGCGGTAGTAGTCGTACCAGGAGGAGATGGCCGCGATCGGCACGATCGCCTTGAGTCCCTTGACGCCGGTGGCGGCGACCGCGTTGGGCAGCGTGCCGTTGTAGGAGACGCCGATCATGCCGACGTTCCCGGTGGACCAGCCGGCCTTGACCTCCTTGCCCTCGGCGTCGAAGGCGCGGGCGCGGCCGTTGAGCCAGTCGATCGCGGCCTTGGGGCCGGCGGTCTCGTTCGGCAGGCCGGTCGTGGGGCAGCCGGTCGCCCGCCCGGAGCCGAGGTTCTCCACCAGCGCGACCGCGTAGCCGCGCGGCACGAAGTAGTTGTCGTAGTAGCCGCGGAAGGGCGCCGCCGCGCGGGCCACGTCGAGGCCCTCGACGCCGAACATCTCGTCGCGCAGGTCGTCGAACTTGTTGCGCCGGTACTCCATGCCCGCCGGGTCGGAGCCGTCGAGGTCGACGACGTGGTTGGGCACGTCGTTGCCGCCCGCGTAGTAGGGGCTCGCCTCCATGACGACCGGGACCTTGAGACCGGAGGCGGTCTCCTTGGGCCGCATGATGTCGACCGCGACCCGGTCGGGCAGCCCGTCGGCGTCGCTGTCGACCCCGGCGACCTCCACGAACACCGTCTCGGTCAGCGCGTCGGCGCGAGAGTAGACCGGCTGGGTCTCGTTGCCGCGGACCGGGGACGCCGCGGCGGCCCGCGCGTCCGCGGGAGACGTGGCCGCGGGCGGCGTCGCGGCAGGTGCGGCGGGTGGCGGATCGGCGGGTGACGCGGCGGCGGGCGACGCGACGACCGGGAACACCGCGAGCGGCAGGGCCGCCACCGTCGCGACGACGATCGTCTTCCATCTGTTCATCAGGAAGGCTCCGAGAAGGTAGCTGGAAGTCTGACTACTCCGGTCAATCTCCTTCGAAGCAATCTTGACCTGCAAGATCGAAGATATAACGAATGAGCGGCTATCTCGCGTTACGCGCCCGTTCCGGTGCGTACTCGGGGAACCGTTCGCCCGCCCCGGCGCGCGGCCCGTGGGTCGCACCACGCGTCGTCGCCCCGGGCGGGGGTGAGGCTAGCCTTGGGCCATGACCTCCCCCACCGTCCACGAAGCCGCTCAGATCGTCACGGTCACCTCGGAAGAGGGTCTCCGTCAGGTCGTCGGCGACGTCTCCGAGCTCGTGCTGCGCAAGGACATCGGCCACCTCGACGAGCACGCGCGCGCCTTCGTCGCGGCCTCGCCGTTCGTGCTGCTGGCCACCTCGGGCCCCGACGGCACCTGCGACGTCTCCCCGCGCGGGGAGGAGCCCGGCGGGGTGCTGGTCCTCGACGACCGCACGCTGGTCATCCCCGACCGGCCCGGCAACCGCAGGCTCGACAGCCTGCGCAACATCGTCGCGAACCCGAACGTCGGGCTGCTGTTCATGGTGCCGGGCACCGAGGAGACCCTGCGCGTCAACGGGCGCGCACAGGTGGTCAGCCGGGCCCCGTACATGGAACGTCTGAGCGTCAGGGGCAAGGTGCCGGCGCTGGCGATCAGCGTCGAGGTGCGCGAGTGCTTCTTCCACTGCTCCAAGGCCTTCCGGCGCTCGTCGCTCTGGCGGCCCGAGCGGTGGCCGGACCGCGAGTCGCTGCCCACCCTCGGTCAGATCATGAAGGAGCAGCTGAACCTGGACGTCCCGGCCGAGGCGATCGACGACAACCTGGGCGCCGACGCTCGCGACAACCTGTACTGACGGCACGAAGACGGGCGGACGGCACCGATGGAAGTGGCATACGTCCCGGATCACCTGATGTTGTCGGTGGTGGTCGGTTCGCGGGCGTACGGGCTTGAGGTCGACGGCTCCGACGTCGACCGGCGCGGCGTCTTCGTGGCGCCGACGCGGTTGTTCTGGCGGCTGGACAAACCGCCCACGCACGTCGAGGGGCCGCTGCCCGAGCAGTTCTCCTGGGAGGTCGAGCGGTTCTGCGGGCTCGCGCTGGCGGCCAACCCCACGGTCCTGGAATGCCTGTGGTCGCCGATCGTCGAGCACGTCACCCCGGCGGGCGGGGAACTGCTCGCCCTGCGGGACGCCTTCCTCTCCGCGCGCGCCGGACGGACCTTCGTCGGGTACGCCGACGACCAGTTCCGGCGCCTGGACCCGGAGCGCCCCCGGTGGAAGCAGGCCATGCACATGATCCGCCTGCTGCTCAGCGGCCTGCACCTGGTCCGCCACGGCGAGCCGCTGGTCCGGATGGACGCCCACCGCGACCGGCTTCTCGCCGTGCGGCGGGGCGAGCTGGCCTGGGACGAGGTCGAGCGCTGGCGCTCCGAGCTGGTCGCCGGATTCGACGGCGCGGGCGCGCTGCCCGCCGAGCCCCGCCGGGACCGCGTGGAGGAGTTCCTGACGCGCACCAGGGGGGCGGCGCTGTGACCGTCGTCCTGCCCTCCTGGCTGCCGGAGATCCCCGCCGGGCAGGCGTACAGGTACGCCTTCGCCACCGTCAGCGGGGCGCACCTGTACGGTTTCCCGTCGGCCGACTCCGACGTCGACCTGCGCGGCGCGCACCTGCTGCCGCTGGAGGAGGTCGTCGGCCTGCGCACGGGCCCGGAGACCCTCACCCGCTCCTGGGTGCGCGACGGCGTCGAGGTGGACCTGGTCACCCACGACCTGGCCAAGTTCTGCCGCCTGCTGCTGCGCCGCAACGGGTACGTGCTGGAGCAGGTGCTCTCCCCGCTGGTGGTGTCCACCTCCCCGCTGCACCGGGAGATGACCGCCCTGGCCCCGGGCTGCGTCACCCGCCACCACGCCGGCCACTACCTCGGCTTCGCCCGCACCCAGTGGCGGTCGTTCGAGCGCTCCGGCGAGCTCAAGCCGCTGCTCTACACCTTCCGCGTGCTGCTCACCGGGATCCACCTGATGCGCTCCGGGGAGCTGGAGGCCGATCTCACCCGGCTCCCCGGCGGCCCGCCGTACCTGGGTGACCTGGTGGCCGCCAAGCGCTTCGCCGAGCACGGCCGCCCGCCCGCGGACGCGCCGGGCCCCGAGCGGCTGGCCGGCGACGTCGCCGGGCTGACCCTCGCGCTGGAGGAGGCCAGGGACGCCTCGCGTCTTCCCGAGACCGCGCCGGCGGCGGGGGCGGTGCACGACCTCGTCGTCCGCGCCCGCCTGTCGGCCGGGCTCCCGACCGCCTGACGCCCGCCGCGGCGACCGCGCCGGGGCCGCGCCCGCGGGTCAGAGTCTCGGGGAGGGCGACTCCCCCGACCGTGGCTCCCCGGGCTTCCCCGGCTCCCTGATCGGCGGGGAGCCCCTGCCCGCCCTGCCGCCGTGCAGCAGCTCCCACCAGCTCTCCAGCATGGGCACGTCGACGGTGTCGACGCGCTCGCCGGGCCGGGGGACGGCGATGCGGACGCCGCGGGCCTTGGCCTCGTGCCACAGGCGGTCGACCGGCTCGGCCCAGGGGTGGGTGGCGAGGGTGAACGTCGCCCAGTGGACCGGCAGGAGCAGCCTGCCGCCCAGGTCGAGGTGGGCGTTGACCGCCTCCTCCGGGTCCATGTGGATGTCGGGCCAGGCGGCGTTGTAGGCGCCGATCGGCATGAGCGTGAGGTCGAACGGGCCGTGCGCGGCCCCTATGCCGGCGTAGCCGTCGAAGTATCCGGAGTCTCCCGCGTAGAAGACCCTCTTCTCCCTGCCCGCGATCACCCAGGAGCCCCACAGGGTGACGTTGCGGTCGAGGGTGCGGCCGGAGAAGTGCCGGGCGGCGGTGGCGACGAACCGCAGGCCCGCGACGGCCGCCTCCTCCTCCCAGTCGAGCTCGACGATCCGCGAGGCGGGCACGCCCCACCGCTCCAGATGGGCGCCGATCCCCAGCGGCACCAGGAACGGGGCGGTCTGCAGGGCGGTGAGCCGGCGGACCGTGGCGCGGTCGAGGTGGTCGTAGTGGTCGTGCGAGATCACGATCGCGTCGAGCGGCGGGAGACCGGCGAGCGGCACCGGCACCGGGTGCAGGCGGCGCGGGCCGGCGAGCTGGGTGGGCGAGGCCCGCCTGCTCCACACCGGGTCGACGAGCACCCGGCGGCCCTCGATCTCCAGCAGCGCGGTGGCGTGGCCGTACCAGACGACGCTCAGGCCCGTCGGGGACGGCCCGCCGGCCGGGGTGGTCACCACCGGGATCGGCGCGGCCGGGCAGCGCTCGGCGCGGTTGAGGAACATGTTCCAGAAGACCTGGCGCGCGCTCTGGGGCGAGGGCACGAAGGTGCCGGGCGTGGAGTTGCGGAAGACGCCGTCGTGGAACTGCGGCGAACGGCGCATCCGCTCCAGGCGCTCGCCCTGGGGCCTGCCGCCGAGCTCGGCCGGGATGTCCTTCAGCACCCACCCGGCGGCGGCCAGCGCCGCCCCGCCCGCGAGGAGCCGCCCGATCGACCTTCCGCCCGTCCTGCCACCCGTCATGCCGCCACGCTCCTGGAGTCGTCCGTGCCTGCTGAACGATCCCGTACGGCGGGGTGTTCCCGTCACGCTCCCGGCGTGACCGGCCCCGGGCGGCCGTTCCACGAGGTGACGCTCCGCGAGACCTGCGCCTGGCCGCCATCCGGCGAGGCGAGGCCGCTACCGGACCGTCGTCCTCCGGCGAGGCGAGGCGAGGCGAGACCGTGACCGGGCCGTCATCGTCCGGCGAGGCGAGGCGAGGCCGTGACCGGGTCGTCATCCGGCGAGGTGGCGTTCGACGGTGGCGACCTTGGCCTCCAGGCGGCCGGCCGTCCCCTCGCGGATGTCGGCCTTGAGGACGAGGCTGACCCGCCCGGCACGGGCCTCCACGGCCGCGACCGCGTCCCTGACGACGGCCATGACCTCGTCCCAGTCCTCGCCCTCGATCGTGGTGAACATGGCGTCGGTCCTGTTCGGCAGGCCGGAGGCGCGCACGACGCGCACCGCCTCGGAGACGAGCTCCCCGACGTCCTCCCCCGTCCCGATCGGGGTCACGCTGAACGCCACGAGCACCGACATGCCGCACCTCTTCCGAATCCCGGGGACCTTCCCGGGGCACCCTAGCCTCGGGCCGGACCGGCGGGCGATCCGGCGGGCCGTTCGCGCCGCTCCGGGCCGGAGGCGGCGGTGACGCCGTCCCCGACGCGGGCGGTGCCGGGGCGGGTGACCCGCATGATCACGCCGAACCTGTTGCGGTGCTCGGCGATCAGCCATTTCTGCAGCTCGGGGAGGCGCTCGCGGCCGAGCGGGTCCCAGCTCGGCACGACGCACCTGACGCAGGGACCCGTACGCTCACCGGTGACCGCGAGCTCGACCTCTCCCACGGTGAGCGTGGTGCCGGTCTCCCAGTCCTCCTCGTCGAAGGCCGGGGCGTCGAGATCGAGGTGCAGGTTGGGCCGGAACCTCTCCACCTCCACCGGCATGCCGAGCTCCTGGCCCAGCGCGGCGAGGGAGGCCTCGAAGGTGACCAGCACGGTCAGGGCGCGGTCGTGCTGCCCGTCGGCGGCGCGCAGGCTCAGCGGCGTGTTCAGCGACTCCGCCAGCGCGTCCGCCAGCCCGGGGGCCTCCCACGCCCAGACGGTCCCGTCCGGCGCGGTCAGCGTCGGCGCCGCCCCGGTCCAGGGAAGGGCTTCCACGCCTCCGGCGGAGGCTTCCGCGCCCCCGGGAAGGGGCTCTCCGCTTCCGGGAGGGGCTTCCCCGGCCCCGGGGGGGCCGTTCGTGTACGCGGCGTGCCAGTGGAGCATCTCCGGACGGTGCCGTACGGTCAGCACCTTGCCCGCGTGACTCTCCCGCTCGTCGACCAGGGCGTAGGCCCGGTCGCCGATCAGCCCCCGTCCGTCGAAGCCTCCCCGGCGGAGCTCCTCGCCCCGCAATGACTTGACCGGCCACCGGAAAATACGCCGGACAGTCCCAAAATAAGACGCCATACGCTAAAAGTAGCGATCATTAAGTCATGAGGGGACAAATGCCACGCACTGTGATGGAGGCCGAGGCCGTTCAGGCCGAGCTGAGACCCCTGCTCGACCTGGTCGGCCCCGGCCCGAGGAACCCGGCCAGGGTGGCGGGAGTGGACGTCGCCTACGACGGCGACCGGCTCGCGGCCGCGGTCACCGTACTGGACGGCACGACGCTGGAGGTCGTCGAGGAGGTCGCCGTCAGCGGGAGGACGACCTTCGACTACGTCCCGGGGCTGCTGGCCTTCCGCGAGGTGCCCTCCCTGCTGGAGGCCCTCGACCGGTTGTCGGCCGCCCCCGACCTGGTCGTCTGCGACGGGTACGGCCTGGCGCACCCGCGCCGTTTCGGCCTGGCCTGCCATCTCGGCGTACTCACCGGGCTGCCCACCATCGGGGTCGGCAAGACCGCCTTCGTCGGCGTCCACACCGATCCCGCGACCGCGCGCGGCTCCTGGACCGACCTGACGCTGGACGGCGACGTCGTCGGCCGCGTGCTGCGCACCCGGGACGGGGTCAAGCCCGTCTTCGTCTCGGTGGGTCACCGCGTCGACCTCGACACCGCCTGCCACAACGTGCTGAACCTCACTCCCCGTCACCGCCTGCCGGAGACCACCCGTGCCGCCGACGGTCTCTCCCGCAGGACACTGGCCGAAAACCGTCGTATGGGATTGGTTGAATCCGCTCGACACGATGAAACGGGGTGAACATGAGCGACGACGAGTGGGCCGACGACGCCGGCGCCTGGCGCGACACCAACCTGACGCAGATCCGCCTGCGGCTGGCGCGCGGGTTCGACCCGGGCCGGCGGTTGCCGTGGCTGGGCACGACGCCCATGCACCAGGCCGCCAAGGAGGGCGCCGTCCAGGTGATCGAGCTGCTGCTGGCCTCGGGCGCGGAGGTGGACGCCGTCGACCCCGACGGCGCCACCCCGCTCTGGGAGGCCGTGCGCCACGGCTGGGACGACGCCGTGCGCGCCCTGCTCGCCGCGGGGGCCGACCCGTGGCGGCCGTGCATCGCGGGCCGCTCCCCCGGCGTCCAGGCGCTCTTCACCGAGATGGCCGACCTGTTCGCCGGCCTGCCCGGCGCCCCGGGGGTCAGCCCCCGCCTGCGCGACCTCCAGGACACCGTCGACGCGATGATGTTCTCGTACGAGGACTACAACGAGGGGCTCTGCGTCGCCTTCGTCGGCGAGGTGAGTGAGGAGGAGGTCGTCCGCCGCCTGGGGGTCGCGCCGGAGCTGTACCCGCCGATGGAGCTCGCCGAGCTGTGGCGCGCCGAGCAGGACGCCCCGGTGGAGACCCTGCGGGTGGCCAGTCCGCCCGGTGGCGGGGTGGTGCTCTTCCAGTCCGACGGCATCCTGCCGGTGCACGACGCGGTCGGGCGGGCGGTCACCTCGGGCGGCGGGGTGCTGGCCGGATCGTTCCCGTTCGCCAGCCCGTCGGTCGACATCTGGCGGGACGGCTTCCACACCGGGCGCCCCTCGGTGCACGAGCAGCTCTCCGACGACAGCATCGTCGAGCTGTGGATGTGCCGCTTCGGCGACTGCGGGGCCCACCCCTCCACCTCGACCGAACGCGCCCTTGGCCTGATGTCGCTGCTCACCTCCACCTACATCACCGAGGAGTGGCTGTGGAGCACCCCGATGCGGCTCGTCCCCTTCGCCCCGGGCTGAGCCGGCGAGACCGGGCGAGGGCCGGGCGACTGCCGGAGGACAGCCGGAAGGACAGCCAGCGACTGCCGGAGGACGGCCCGGCGCGACGGGCGGGGCGATGAGGCGGCGAGACGGCGGCCAGGAGACGACGAGGCGACGGCGGGACGGCGGCGGGACGGCGGCGAGGTGACCGCCGGGGGCGGCTCGGTGCCGGGCGCGCTGAAGTCGCCCGGAATGGGTAGAGTCGCACGACCATGAGAGAGCACACGATCACCACCCTGTGGGAAGAGGTGCCCGACGACGCCGACGACCTCGCCGTGGTGCGCGGCGGGTTCCGGGTCTACCGGTGCCTGTGCGGCACCCGGCTGGCCGACCGGGCCGCCGCCGAGCTGCACGCCTCGGAGACCGGCCGGTGCACCACCTGCCTGGGCGACGCCGTCGAGGACATCGTGCCCGGCTTCTCCCAGCCGTGCACGTCCTGCGCCGGGACCGGGCGGCGCGGGGTCCAGCTGACCTGGCAGCTCGCCCACCTGCAGGCCCAGGCCGTGATCGGCGACGAGCTCGTGCGCGGGCTGATCGCCCGTTTCACCGGGCCTTTCCGGCTCTCCCAGGTCGCCGACCTGGTGCGCGACACCCTCGACCTCCCGCCGGGACGTCTGCCGGTCGGGCCGCGGGTCCGCGACGTGCTGCGCGGCCTGGAGGCCAGGGGCGAGCTCGTGCTGGTCTCCGCCCCGAACGAGCTGCTCCGCGGCACCACGGTCGTTCGCTACCGCGACCCCCACTGGGAACACGTCACCGGCTGAGCCGAACCCTTGACCCTCCGTCGGACGATCTCGCCCCGCCGGCCGTGACCTGCGGCGCCGTCCGGGGAAGGGACCGGGGAGGACCGCGTCGCGGGGGCGCGCGAGACGGCGACGTCCCCGGGCGGCGGCCGCGAGAGAAAGGTGAGGGCCATGAAGGTGTTCCAGATCGGCGCCGCCGGAGGTGTGGGCCGCCGGCTCGCCCGCCTGCTGACCGCCCGCGGTGACGAGGTCACCGGCATGCTCCGCGACCCCGCCCAGGCGGAGACCGTACGCGCGACCGGCGCCACACCGCTCGCCGGGGACCTCGTCGAGGACTCGGTGGACGAGCTGGCACGCAAGCTCAGGGGGCATGACGCCGTGGTCTTCTCCGCCGGAGCCCACGGCACCGGCATGGACCTCACGACCGCGATCGACGGCGAGGGGCTGGAGAAGGCCGCCGAGGCGGCCGCGCGTGCCGGGGTGTCGCGTTTCGTGCTCGTGTCGGTGTTCCCGGACGCGGGGCGCGGCCGTGAGCCCGTGGAGGGCTTCGAGCACTACATGAGGGTCAAGAAGACCGCCGACGTCCACCTCACCCGCACGGGCCTCGACTGGGTCGTCGTCCGCCCGGGCACGCTCCTGGACGCCCCCGGGACCGGCCGCGTCAGCGCCGGCCCGGCGATCGAGTACGGCGACGTGCCCCGTGACGACGTCGCGGCGTTCATCGGCGCGGTCCTGCACGAGCCGGCCCTGAACCACGTCGTCGTCGAACTCACCACGGGCGAGACCCCGGTGGCCGAGGCGGTCACCGGCCTCGCGGCCCTGACGGGCCGGCGCTCCTCCTAGGCCGGCCCGCGCCCGTCCCCCCGCCGTCTCGGTTGCCCCCGGCCGTCTCGGTTACCCTCGGCCCCATGACGACGCACACCTATGACGTCACGGTCGAGTGGACGGGAAACCTGGGCTCGGGCACCGACGACTACCGGTCCTTCAGCCGCGATCACGAGGTGATGGCGGGCGGCAAGGCCCCGATCGCCGCCTCCTCCGACCCGGCCTTCCGCGGCGACCCCGCGCGCTGGAACCCCGAGGAACTGCTCGTGACCTCCGTCGCACAGTGCCACATGCTCTGGTACCTGCACCTGTGCGCCACCGGCGGTGTGGTCGTCGTCGACTACGAGGACCACGCCCACGGGGTCATGACGATGGACGAGAGCGGCGGGGGCGGCCGGTTCACCGAGATCGTGCTGCGCCCCGAGGTGACGGTCGCCGACCCGTCGATGGCGGAGAAGGCCCGCGCGCTGCACGGCGACGTCCACGCCCTGTGCTTCATCGCCCGCTCGGTGAACTTCCCCGTCACCCACCTGCCCGTGATCCGCGTCCAGAACAGCTAGACCCGCCTCGGCTCCGCCCGGGAGCCGGTCCGGCGGATGGCGCCGCCCGGCCGGGCGGGTGGCGCCGGCGGCCCTCAGCCCCGCCCGGCGCCACCCGCGTTCATCATCCGCCGAACGGCGGCGTCCACCAGCTCGCGGCTCTCCTCCTCGGTGAAGATGCCGGGCAGCGTCAGCCGCTCCAGGACGAGCCAGTTCAGCGCGAGGTAGAGGAGCAGCACCGAGGTCGAGTCGCCGGGCAGGCCCGAGGCCGCGTGGTGGGCGATGTTGGCATCGATGTCCTCGCGGATACGCCTGGTCAGCACGGCCCGCAGCTCGGGGCGCCGGGTGGACTCCAGCCGGAGCTCCAGCAGGGCCAGGTAGCCGGAGCCGAAGGCGGAGATCCGGGCCAGCACCTCGTGCATGAGCTCGGCGTAGCGCGCCTCGTCCTGCACGCCCTCCCGGCTCCGCGTGATCGTGGCGTCGTCCGGCAGCAGCCGCTCGTAGATGCGCCCGCCGGCCTGCGTGAACAGGTCGTCGCGGTTGGCGAAGTAGTTGGAGGCCGTCCCCGGGGGCACGGCCGCCTCGGCGTCCACGGCGCGGAAGGTCAACCCCCGGGCCCCCTCCCTGGCCAGCACCTCGATGGCCGCGTCGATCAGCGCCTGCCGTCGCTCGGGATTCTTTCGCACTTGACGCCACTCCAGATGTAGTACTACGGTCAAACCACTTCAAGCAGAGTACTACATCTGAGGTTGGTTTACATGCGAAAGCTCGTGTACTACGTCGCCGTCTCGATCGACGGCTACATCGCAGGCCCCGGCGGCGAGTTCGACTTCTACCCGCTGTCGGACGAGATGGCCTCCTGGATCAACGCCCGCTATCCCGAGACGCTCCCCACCCATGTCCGCAGGCACGCCGGCATCGACGACGTGCCCAACAAGGTCTTCGACACGCTGGTGATGGGCCGCGGCACCTACGAGCCCGCCCTGTCCGCCTCCATCACCAGCCCCTACTCCCACCTGCGCCAGTACGTCGTCTCCCGCACCCTGACGATCGACGACCCGACGGTCGAGGTGGAGGCCGGCGACCCGGTCGAGCTCGTCCGCCGGCTGAAGGCCGAGGACACCGGCATGGACATCTATCTCTGCGGTGGCGGCAGGCTCGCCGGCTCCCTGCTCCCGGAGATCGACGAGATCATCCTCAAGGGCTACCCCGTGGTGGCGGGCGCGGGCATCCCGGCGTTCTCCGGAGGATTCCTCCCCACCCTCTTCACCCCCGTCCGACGCGAGTCCTTCGACAACGGCGCCCAGGTCACCTGGCTCACCAGGACCTGAGACCTCCGGCGGGCCGCGTGCGCGCCGGCCCCGGACCGAGGGGTCCCGCCGGCCTCCTCAGACGGTCGGGTGCATCCACACGGTTCCGGTGGCGCCCGCGCCGTCCGGCACCACGAGGTCATCGGCGCCGTCACGGTTGAAGTCGGCGGCGCCGGGGATGCCCGGCCGTCCGTCGGCGGCCGTCCCGAGCGGCTCCTGGAACGTCCCGTCACCGTTGCCGGCCATCGGGTCACGTCAGGCCGCGTCAGGCCGCGTCAGGCCGCGTCAGGCCGCATCCCTGGCGGGCGAGCCGGACGGCTCGCGGGCACGGATCCCTCGGACGAACAGGGAACCGACGAGGCTCAGCACGCCGACGCATCCGGCGGCGGCGAAGGCCAGCCGCAGCCCGGCGGCGTCGGGGAGCCCGGCGGGGTCGAGGCTGCCGTGCGTGGCGATGGTGACGAACACGGCCGTGCCGAACGCGCCCGCGACCTGCTGGAGGGTGGACAGGATCGCGCTGCCGTGGGAGTACAGCCGGCTGGGCAGGGCGCCGAGGGAGTCGGTCATCAGCGGAGTGATCATCAGGCCGAGCCCGGCCATCAGCAGCATGTGGATGCCGACGACCAGGGCCAGCGGCGAGCCCGCTCCGAGAGCGGCGAACAGCCACAGGGCCGCCGCGATCGCGGCGGCGCCCGGGATGACGAGCCGCCGCGCGCCGACCCGGTCGTAGAGGGCGCCCACCGGCCGCCCGAGCAGCCCCAGGACCAGCCCGCCGGGCAGCAGGGCCAGGCCGCTGACGAAGGGGCTGGCTCCCAGAACGGTCTGCAGGTACAGCGGGAGCAGGATCGCCGAGGCGCCCAGGAAGCACATGAAGACCAGCGCGGAGACCGTGAGGGCGACGGTGAAGTCCCGGTACCCGAACGGCCGCAGGTCGAGCAGCGCGCGGTCGGCGCGCTGCAGCCTGATCTGGCGCCACGCGAACACCGCCAGCGCCACGATCCCGACGGCGATCGACGTCCAGGCGAGAACGGGCCCGCTCTGACCCGACTCGCCGATCGTGGACAGCCCGTACAGCACGCCGCTGAACCCGACCGCGGACAGCAGCATCGACAGCAGGTCCAGGGGCACCCGCCGGGTGTCCGTCGGCAGGCGCAACAGGCTCGTCCCGAGGACCAGGGCCACCGCCGCGAGCGGCAGGACCAGCCAGAACATCCACCGCCAGTCCAGCGTGGACAGCACCGCCCCGCCGATGGTCGGCCCGACCGCCGGCGCCACGGCGATGACGATCGTGATGGTGCCCATGGTCGCGCCCCGGCGCTCGACCGGGACCAGCCGCATCACCGTGGTCATCAGCAGCGGGATCATCACGGCGGTCCCGGCGGCCTGCAGGACCCGGGCCGCCATCAGCACCTCGAAGCCCGGGGCGAGCGCCCCCAGCAGGGTGCCGAGGGTGAACAGGGTCATCGCGGCCGCGAAGATCTGGCGGGGCCGGAACCGCACGAGCAGGTAGCCCGTGGTGGGGATGACCACGGCCATCGTGAGGAGGAAACCGCTGGTCAGCCACTGCACCGTGGTGGTGGCCACACCCAGGTCCCGGGCCAGGTCACGCAGCGCGACGCTCAGGATCGTCTCGTTGAGGATCATGACGAAGGCCGACATGACCAGGATCCCGAGCACCAGGGAGGTGCGGGACCCGCCCGGTGGCCCGGGGACGGCCGGGACGGCCGGGGCGGCCGCGGGCGGGCCGGCCACGGACTCGGCGGACGAGGGAGCACTGGACACGTTGACATCTCCTGGGATCGCATGGGCGGGGCGGGGGCGTCCGGCCGGGCCGGTCCGTCGACATCCGCGGGCATCGTGGTGAGGGGGCGTCGTCGCCCCCTCCGGGACGCGACACGTTCCCGTGCGCACGCCGAGGCCGGACGGATCGGCCGGACACGACCGGCCGGACACGGCCTCGACGACGTGTTCGGGCACGACCGGCCGGACACGGCCACGACGTCGTGGCCGGACACGGCCGATCAGATGTGACCACGACGTCGTGGTCAGGCACGATCGATCAGGCGTGACCACGGAATCGTGGCCGGGAACGACCCGTCAGGCGTGGCCACGCCCGGCGTGCAACAGCTCGAGGTCGACCGCCTCGACCAGGGGCGTGGGGGCCGAGGCGCACAGGCCGTCGACCAGCAGGTCCAGGTGCCGGTGCGCGTACGGGGACGACAACCGGGCGTCGACGCCCGGTATCGGCCGGGTGAGCTGGCAGAGGGCGAGGAACACGTCGCCGACACCGATGTCGGGACGCAGCAGGCCCCGGCTCTGGCCGTCGGCGATCATCCGGCGCAGCGCGGCCAGGATCCTGTCGTTGGCCTCGGCGAACCTCGGGACCTCCTTGTCCACCCACTGGCTCAGCACCGTCCCGACCGCGCTGATCCGGCTGTCGGCGCCGCGGTGCATGAACGCCCTCAGGGCCGTGACCGGGTCCGGCTCCGTGGCCAGCAGCTCCTCGGCCGCCGCCGCGTTCCTTTCCACGACCGCGAGGATCACGGCGCGGACGAGCTCGTCCCGGTCGAGGAAGTGCCGGTAGACCGTGGCGTTGCCCACCCCGGCCCGCCGAGCGATCTTGTCCAGGGGGGCGTCGGGCCCGTCCTCGATCAACACCTCCAGCGCGGCCTCCAGGATGCTCGCCCGATTGCGCTGTGCGTCCGCGCGACGAGGCCGGACCTGGGCGCCGCCCGTGGTGGCGACACCGTCCATACCCGACCTCCACCCGTAACGGGGACTCGCTCCCCGGTTAGTAGAGCACATCTCCAACCGGGGAGCAAATCCCCGCATCGGCCGCCGGCGTCCCCCGGTGCGCCCGGTGCGCCCGGTGCCCGCGGTGCCCGCGGCGACTCCGGCGCCCCCGGCGACCCGCACGGATGGCCCCCGCGGCGACGCCTTCCGGCCGTCGTCGCGGGGCCGTGTCCCCCGTCATCACGGGGCCGTGCGCGTCCCGTCGTCACGGAGCCGTGCGCCCCGGTGCCGGGGTGAGCGAGATCGGTCCGGCGGACAGGTGCCGGCCGCGGGGGGCGGGGTCGACGAGGACGCCGTCGTGGACCACCACCCGGCCGCCGACCAGGACGGTCCGCGGCCTGCCGGTGAGGGTCATGCCCTCGTACGGCGTGTAGTCCGTCGCCATGTGCAGGTCGCCGGCGCTCACCCGCCACCGGGCGGCCGGGTCCCAGATCGCGATGTCGGCGTCCGAGCCCGGCATCAGCGTGCCCTTGCGCGGGTACAGGCCGTTGGTCCTGGCCGGGTTGGCGGCGGTCAGCTCGACGAACCGGGTGGCGGGCAGCCCCGCACCGGCGACGTACTCGGAGAAGATCACCGGTAGCCGGGTCTCCACCCCGGGCAGGCCGTTGGGCATGGCCCGCACGTCGGCGCGCCGCGACTCCTTCTGCGCCACGTCGTAGCAGCAGTGGTCGCTGCCGATCGTGGTGATCTCCCCGGTGAACAGGTGGCGTCCCAGCGCGTCGACGGCCCGGCGGGAGCGGAGCGGCGGGCAGCAGACGAACCGCTCCGGGGCGGGGCCGTCGTAGTTGCCGTCGTCCAGCACCAGGTGGTGGGCGACCGACTCGGTGAACGCCGGTACGCCGCGCCGCCTGGCCGCCGCCACCAGTTCGACCGCCTCGGCGGTGGACTGGTGCACGAAGTACACCGGTGCCGACAGCGACTCGGCGATGGCCAGCACCTCGGCCACCGAGGCGGTCTCGGCCAGTTCGGGACGGGTCGCGGCCATGTGCCCGGCGCCGATCCTGCCGGAGGCCGCGCACCGCTCCTGGGTGTCCTCGATGATGTGGTTGGCCTCGCAGTGGATCACCACCATGCCGCCCAGGTCGCGCAGCGTCCTCATGGTCCGCAGGATGGTGTCCTCGCCCGCCATGGTCTCGCCGCGATAGGTGGTGAACATCTTCACCGTGGGCATGCCGTCCGCGACCAGCGCGCCGAGCTGGCCGGGCACGGTCTCGTCCCACTCCACGACGCAGGCGTGCAGGGCGCTGTCGCACAACCCCTGCGACGCCTTGGCCCGCTGGGCGTACGCCGCGTCGGCGGGCGCCTGGCCGGGCCGCGGGATGGCGAAGTCCACGATCGTGGTGGTGCCGCCGAACACCGCCGCGGTCGTGCACCGCGCGTAATCGTCGAGCGAGGTGAAGTCGCCGGAGGTGAAGCCGACGTGGCAGTGCGGGTCCACCCCGCCGGGCATGACCAGCCGCCCGGTCGCGTCGACCTCGGTCGCGCCGCCCGGCGCGGGCGTGCCCGGCTCGGCCAGGGCGACGACGACGCCGCCCGCCACGAACACGTCGGCGGGGGCGGACCAGCCCGCCTCGACCACCGTGCCGCCCCGTACCACCAGCTCGGCGTGCCTCATCCGGCCGCGCCCCGCGTCCGGCCGGACGCGGGGCCGGACGCGGGCCCGGACGCCAGATGGGCGCGCCAGCCGCCGGCCGCGCTGATGTCGACGACCCCCGGCAGGGTCAGCGACGCGTCGCGCATCCGCATGGACAGCGATCCGCCGCCGTCGGAGAGCTCGATCACACCCAGCTCCAGTTCCTCGGGCTCGTTCGGCAGCAGGTGCTCGCGCAGGATCCGGTAGCTCACCTCGTACAGCTCGCCGGGCACGGCGTACCCGGCGAGCCCTGTGGAGTCAGCCGGGTACAGGCCGGGGAACTCGTCGCGCACCGAGTAGAACCGGTAGCGGGGGGCGGTCTCGGCGGGGCCGACGAACACCGCGCCGCTCAGCGCGGTGTTCAGGCTGCCGCCCGACATCGCCTGGCCGTTGACGAACATCCGCAGACTCTCCACGGGTCCTCCTTCAGTACTGGGGTTCGGCCGCGTGGCGGGCACGCTCGGCGGCGGGGTCGGGGATCGGGACGGCCGCCAGCAGCGACCGGGTGTAGGGGTGCTGCGGCGCCCCGTACACCTGCTCCCGGGTGCCGATCTCGGCGATCCGTCCCTGCTCCATGACCGCGATCCGGTCGCAGAGGTAGTAGACGACCGCCAGGTCGTGCGCGATGAACAGGATCGACAGGTTCAGCCGCAGCCGCAGGTCCCGGAGCAGGTTGAGCACCTGGGCCTGGACCGAGACGTCCAGGGAGGAGATCGGCTCGTCGCAGATGAGCAGACGGGGCTCGACCGCCAGGGCCCTGGCGATGGCGATGCGCTGGCGCTGCCCGCCCGAGAACGACCGGGGGTGGCGGTCCAGGTGCTCGGCGGACATGCTCACCGTCTCCAGCAGGGCCGCCGCGCGCTCCCTGCGCCGGCGCCGGTCCGGTTCGAGGCCGTGCACGGCGAGCGGCTCCTCCAGCAGCTCGGCCACGGTCATCCGGGGGTTCAGCGACGAGTACGGGTCCTGGAACACCATCTGCATCTCACGGCGGAGGGAGCGCAGTTCCCGGCGTCCGGCCGCCAGCACGTCGCGCCCGCCGAGCTCCACCCGGCCGGAGTCGGGTTCGGTCAGCCGCGCCACGCACCGCGCGGTGGTGGACTTGCCGGAGCCCGACTCCCCCACCAGGCCGAGCACCTCGCCCGGCATCACGTCGAAGGAGACGTCGTCCAGCACCCGCCCGCCCCCGAACGACTTGACCAGGTTCCGCACCCGCAGCAGGGGCTCGCTCACGACGGTTCCACCGCTTCCTCCTCGGCCGTCCCCACCGCGGGGCCGACGGTGGCCAGCGGCCTGGACAGGTCGCCCCCGATCCGGGGCACGGCCGCGAGCAGCGCCCTGGTGTAGGGGTGCCGGGGCGCCGCGTAGATCTCCTCGACCGGGCCGCTCTCCACCGCCAGGCCGTGGCGCATCACCACCACCCGTTCGGCGAACCCGGCCACGATGCCCAGGTCGTGGGTGATCAGCAGGACCGCCATGTCCCGCTCGTCGGCCAGCTCGTGCAGCAGCCGCAGCACCTGCGCCTGGACCCGCACGTCGAGGGCGGTGGTCGGCTCGTCGGCGATGAGCAGCGCGGGTTCCGCGACGATCGCGATGGCGATCACCACCCGCTGCCGCATCCCGCCGGAGAACTGGTGGGGGTAGTCGTCGAAGCGCCGCCCGGCGTCGCGCACCCCCAGCCGGGAGAGCAGCTCGACGCCGCGCCGCCTGGCGACCTTCTTGGACACCCCCCGGATGACCAGCGGCTGGGTGATCTGCCAGCCGATCGTCATCACCGGGTTGAGCGAGGCCAGCGGGTCCTGGAAGACCAGGCCGGCCCGCGAGCCCCGGACCTCGCGCATCCGGCGCGGCGGCAGCGTCAGCAGGTCGGTGCCGTCCAGTTCGATCCGCCCGGTCAGCGTGGCGTCGGCGTCCAGCCGCAGCACGGCTCGCGCGGTGACCGACTTGCCGGACCCGGACTCGCCGACCAGCGCGACCTTCGCGCCGCGGGCCAGTTCCAGGTCGACGCCGTGCACGACCTCGACCGGCCCCTCGGGCCCGGGAAAACTCACCCGCAGATCTCGTACGGCGAGCAGTGGTGTGTCCGTCATCGGCCGGCCCCCTCGCGGATCGTCGGGTCGTTGCGCACCCGCAGCCAGTCGCCCAGCAGGTTGAAGGAGATCGCGGTCAGCATGATGGCCAGGCCCGGGAAGGCCACCGCCCACCAGCCGCCGGTCAGGTCGCCGGCCGCCGCGGCGATCATCGCCCCCCATTCGGGGGACGGCACCTGCGCGCCGACGCCGACGAAGGACAGGCCGGAGATGACCAGCATCACCGCGGCGACGTCCAGCGTGGTCTGCACGTACAGGGTGTTCAGCGCGTTGGGCAGGATGTGCCGGAGGACCAGACGAGTCCGGGAGACCCCGAGCATCCTGGCGGCGTCGACGTACTCCGCGTCCTTGACGTCGCGGACCAGCGTGCGCACCAGCCGCGCGTAGCCGGGCCACCAGGTGAGGGAGAGGGCGATCACCGCGGACCGCAGGCCCGAGCCGAGCGCGGCGGCCAGGCCGAGGGCCAGGATGATCGACGGGAGCGAGAGGCCGATGTCGGTGACGCGCATCAGCACCTCGTCGACGACCTTCCCGCCGAGCGCCGCGACCGTGCCGACCACGGTCCCGATCAACGCCGCGGTGACGATCACGATCATCGTGGCGGGCAGGGTGATCCGCGCGCCGGACAGCACCCGGCTGAGCACGTCTCGGCCGCTGACGTCGGTGCCGAACCAGTGGTCGCCCGAGGGGGGCAGCAGGGACCTGGACAGGTCGACCGCGTAGGGGTCGTGCGGTGCGATCAGCGGCCCGACGGCGGCGAGGAGCACCATCGCCACGGCCACCGTCACCGCGGCGCGCTCGACGACCGGGACGCGGGGCAGGACGCGGCGGCGCGCGCCGGCGTGCTCCTTGGCGCCGGCGCTCACGGCTTCACCCCCGCGAGGGCGGGTACGGCCGGCTCGCCCGTGCGGCGCCTCGTCCTGCGCAGCCGCGGGTTGAGCCAGAGCTGGACCAGGTCCACGGCGATGTTCGCCACCACGAAGACCACTCCGATCACGAGAACCGTGCCGATCACGGTGTAGAGGTCGTTCTGCAGGACGGCGGCGACGGCGTGGGCGCCGATGCCCGTCCTGCCGAAGATGGATTCCACCAGGACCGTGGAGCCGAGCATCCAGCCGAGCTGCATGCCGAGGATCGTGCTGGCCGGGACCATGGCGTTGCGCAGGCCGTGCCGCACCACCACGCGCAGCTCCGAGGCGCCGGTCGCGCGGGCCAGCGTGATGTAGTCGGAGTCCAGAGTGGTGATCATCGAGGAGCGCACCGTGCGGGCCACCACCGCGACGAACGAGGCGGCCAGCGTGAGCGCGGGGAGCACCAGGTGCAGCAGGGCGTCGCCGAAGGCCGCCGGGTTCCCGCCGAGCAGCGCATCCAGCGAGGTCATCCCGGTGATCCTCGGCACGTCCTGGCCGAAGGCGAGCTGGCCGGTCAGCGGCAGCAGCCTGAGCTGAGCGGCGAAGACGAGCTGGAGCATGAGGCCCAGCCAGAAGACCGGGACCGCCGCGCCCAGCAGGGCGACGAGCCGGGCCGCGACGTCGGACGGCCCGCCCCGGCGGTAGGCGGCGTACACGCCAAGCGGTACCGCCACCACGACGTTGATCGCCATGGCGGCGAGCACGAGTTCCACCGAGGAGGGCAGCATGGCCGCGATGTCGTCGAGCACCGGCCGCTGGGTGAACACCGAGACGCCCAGGTCGCCGTGGAGCAGCCGGTCCAGGTACCCCGTGAACTGCTCCCACAGGGGCCGGTCGAGACCGAGCTCGGTCCGCGCCCGTGCGACCTGTTCGGCGGTCGCGTTACGCCCCGCGGCGGTCCTGGCCGGGTCGCCGGGCAGTACCTGGGTCATCAGAAAGGTGACGACGGCCAGGCCCGCCAGGACGACGACGCTGGTCACGAGCCGCCGGAGCAGGAAACGAGCCATGGGATACCTCCCCTCAGTGGTGATCTCCGATGATGGGCGGGCCCGGCGCGGAGGCTCCGCGCAGGGCCCGGCGGGTCAGCCGACCTGCACCTGGTAGACGTCCACGGTCTGGTGGTGCGCGGGGTCGTAGGCGTAGCCGGTGAGCCCCTTGCGGTGAACCGTCACGTACTGCGGGTTGGACATGTTGATCGACGGGTGATCGGCCGCGATGGTCTGCTGGGCCTCCTTGTAGAGGGCGCAGCGGGCGCCCTCGTCGGTCAGCCTCTGGGCGTCCTCGACCAGCTTGTCGACCTTCGGGTTGTCGTAGCCGCCGCTGTTCTGCCCGTTGTTGATGAACGCCGAGTTGAACTGCAGGTGCAGCACGGAGTCCGGGTCCGGGTAGGGCGGGAAGCCGTAGATCATTCCGAGGTCGGGCGTGGTCTCGTTGCTCTTGAGCATCTCGACGTACTGCGGGTAGGTGACCGCCGACAGGTCGACCTTCACGCCGATCTTGGCGAGGTCGGACTGGAGCAGCGTGGCCGCCTGCTCCATCTCGGCGGTGGCCTTGAGGTAGCTCATCGTCAGCGTGACGTCCTTCAGGCCGGCGGCGTCCAGGATGCCCTTGGCCTTCTGGAGGTCGTGGCCCGCCTGAGCGACCGTCGGGTCGGCGCAGGCCATGGTGCCGGCCAGCACTCCGGCGGCCTTCTTGCCCGCGCCCTTGAGGATGGCCGACTGGTGCTGGTCGTAGTCGTAGGCGTAGGTGAGGGCCTCGCGCAGCGCCTTGTCGGCCGTCGGCGCGTCCTTCATCTTGAAGAAGGTGTAGAGCTGCACGTTGGTATCGGCCTTGTCCACCACGTGGCCGGCGCTCTCGAGGCCGGCCCAGTCGTTGGGGGCGATGTCCATCGCGATGTCCACGTCACCGTTGCTCAGCGCCGTCTTCTGGGTCGCCGCCTGCGGCAGGTAGCGGATCACCACGTCCTTGGCCTGCTTGGTGAAGCCGCCCCAGTAGGCGTCGTGCCGGGTGAACTTGGCCTCCTGGTTGGGGGTGTACCCGACCAGCTTGTACGGCCCGGACCCGGCGTCGTTGGACGCCAGCCACCGGCGGCCGTCGTCGGAGCCGGCGTTGGCCTGGACGAGCTTGGAGTTCAGCAGGTAGACCCGTGACAGCGCGCCCAGGAACGGGGCGTAGGACTGCTTCAGGACGACCTTCAGGTGGGTGTCGTCGACGACCTCGGCGGAGTCGTAGGCGGTAAGCAGCGACGCGACGCCCATCTGCAGCTTGGCGATCCGGTCCATCGTGTACTTCACGTCGGCGGCGGTCAGCTTGGTGCCGTCGTGGAAGGTCACGTCGTCGCGGAGCGTCAGGTCGAGGGTCTCGCCGTCCTTGGAGAACTTCCACTCGGTCGCCACGGAGGGGGCGAGCACGCCCCCCTTGCCGTACTCGACCAGGGTGTCGTAGGCGGGGACGGACACCTCGTCGACGGTCGAGTTGTCGGCCTGGACCGGGTCGAAGGTGGCCGGCGGCTCGTTCTCGGCGATGATCAGTGTCTGCGTGCGGGCGCCGGAGCCGCCGGCGGCACCGGAGCCGCCCGAGCCGCCCTGGCCGCAGGCCGCCAGGGCCAGCGCGCCGACGAGCAGTACGGAGGTCAGGGCCGGCGTTCCCCTGCGGACACGTGCCACCGGGGTGGCGGGGGGTCGGTGCATGTCGTCTATCCTTCGCTCTTGAGTCGGGCGGCCCTGGCCGGCGTGGGCCGCCAGCCGTCGCCGTCCACGATCACGCCGTAGGACCGCTCCGCGGCCTCGGCGCTGACGTAGCCGTTGAGCACGTCGGCCACCACCGCGGCCGGGTCGCGGTCGAGGGGGTCGCCGTAGCCGCCGCCTCCGGCGGTCCGGTTCACGAACCGGTCGCCGGCCTTCATGTCGGCCCGGTACATGCCGACCCGCTTGGCCTCGTCGGTGCCCGGCCACAGCACCATCTCGCTGGGCTCGGGTTCCTGGCCGCCGTCCAGCGCCCAGGGCCGGGTCTTGCTCTTCTTCTTCATCGACAGCACCTCGCCGTCGGCGAGGTAGCGGACCTGCCGCAGCACGCCGACGCCACCGCGGAACCGGCCGGCGCCGCCGGAGTCGGGGATCAGCTCCAGCCGCTCGTGGAACACGGTGGACTTGTGCTCCAGCACCTCGACGGGGGTGTTGCGGACGACGCTCTGGGAGGGGTGCTGCTGGGCGTTCGCGCCGTCGCGGTCCTTGCGCGCGCCCCAGCCGATGCCCTCGTTGTTGCTGATCACGAAGTCCGCGCCGGTGCGCGGGTCGCGGCCGAGCGCCATGAAGCCGGGCTCGTCACCTCCGGAGGAGGCCGGGATCGAGTCCATCACCTGGGCCAGGGCCTTGTGGATCAGCTCGAAGGCGACGATGGCGCTCCACTGGGTGAAGGTCGCGACCGGGTAGACGGCGTGGAAGAAGTTGCCGGGGTCGGCCTTGACCTCCAGTGCCCGGTAGTGGCCGGCGTTGGAGGGCTCCCCTGGCGTGGTCAGTTCCTTGAAGATGGCCTTGCCCAGGCTCTCGGTGGAGCCGATCGGCAGGTTGACCGGGCCCACCACCGCGCCGTCGGAGCCGTTGAAGTCGACCTCCATCCGGTCGCCGTCGATGGTGACCTTGACCTCCATCCGGATCAGGTCCTCGGTGATGCCGTCGTCGTCGCAGTAGTCGAAGGCCGTCCAGGTGCCGTTGGGCAGCGCGGCCATGGCCTTGCGGGCGACCCGCTCGCCGTGCTCGATGATCTGCCTGATGGCCTGGTCGACGGTCTCGCCGCCGAACTTCTCCCAGACCTGCCCCAGCCGGTTCTCGCCCGTGCGCAGGGCGGCGAGCTGGGCGTGGAAGTCGCCGATGGTCAGGTCGGGCAGCCGGGAGTTGAACCGGATGAGCTCGACGATGTCGCGGACCACCTCCCCGCGGCTCACGATCTTGGTGCCGGGGAAGATGAGGCCTTCCTGGTGCATGTCGGTGGAGTCCAGGACGTATCCCGGGGACTTGGCGCCGAGGTCCATCCAGTGCGCGCGCACCGCGAGGAAGGCCGCGGGGCCCTCGTGCCCGTCACGGAAGACCGGCGCGAAGAGCATCGCGTCGTAGGAGTGCGCGCCGCTCCAGTAGGGGTAGTTCAGCAGGTAGACGTCGCCGGGCGCGACGTTCTCCCGGCCGACGTACTCCACGCCCTTGACGATGGCGTGGTCGTTGGCCCCGAGGAACGAGGTGATCCCCGCGGCCTCGGCGGTCAGCTCCAGGTCGGCGTTGTAGATCGAGATCCCGAAGTCGAGCACCTCGTAGATCACCGGGTTGAAGGCCGCCCGCACCAGGGTGCGGCGCATCTGCTCGCCCACCGAGACCAGGTAGTTGCGGATCACCTCGACGGTCGCGCCGTCCAGGGGTTCGGAGCTGTTCGACGGGCTGTTCACGGGGTCGTTCACGGGGTTCCTCCGGTACCGGTCACCAGCAGCTGTCCGTAGGTGTCGACGGTGAGCCGCTGGTCACCGAAGATCACCGTCGTCGAGGTGCCCTCCTCGACGATCGCCGGGCCGCTCACCTCGTGGCCGGGCGCCAGGGTGGTCCGGTCGTAGACCGTGAACACGGCGGTCTCGCCGCCGGCGACGTCGAAGGCGGGCCGCTCGCCGACCGCCTCGGGCCCGCCGGGCCCGGCGGGCGCCGGCTCGCGCAGCGCCGGCTTGGCCAGCCGTCCCACCGCCCGCACCCGCAGGGTGAGGATCTGCCCGGTGTCGGCCATCGCGTGGCCGTAGCGCGCCTCGTGCTGGGCGTTGAACCGGGCCAGCACGTCCGCGGCGGTGTCGCCGGGGTGCAGGTCGATGCCTAGGCTGTGCTCCTGGCCGTGGTAGCGGATGTCCAGCCTGCGGATCAGGGTGCGGTCCTCGGGCTTGATGCCCTGCGCGGACAGCACCTCGTCGCCCTGTGCCTCCAGGTCGGTGAACTCGCCCTCCAGGGCGGCCAGGCTGTCGTCGCCGAGGGAGCGCAGCACGGTGGCGGCGAACTCGTACTCCAGGTCGGACATCAGCATGCCGAAGGCGGAGAACGCGGCGGGCACCTGCGGGACGATCGTGGTGGCGATGCCCATCTCCCTGGCCAGCATCGGGCCGAGCAGCGGTCCGGCGCCGCCGATGGCCAGCAGCGCGAACTCGCGCGGGTCCAGCGCCCGCTCCACGGTGATCTCGCGCAGCGCGCCGACCATCCGGGCCAGCAGCACCCGGAAGACGCTGGCCGCGGCCTGGTCCACGCCCACCCCGAGGGGAACGGCGAGCCTGGTCTCGATCGCGGCGCGGGCCGCCTCCGCGTCGATGCTCATGTCGCCGCCGAGGAACGCGGCGGGGTCCAGGTAGCCGAGCACCAGCGCGGCGTCGGTGAGGGTCGGCTCGGTGCCGCCCGCGCCGTAGGCCACCGGCCCCGGCACGGCGCCCGCGCTGTGCGGGCCGACCTTGAGCAGCCCCTCGTCGATCCAGGCGATCGAGCCGCCGCCCGCGCCCACGGTACGGATGTCGAAGATCGGGATGAGCAGCGGGAAGCCGTCGATGCCGGCCTCGTGCACCTCGCCCGGCTCGCCGTCCTCGATGACGCAGCAGTCCACGCTGGTGCCGCCGACGTCGAAGGAGATCAGCTTGGGCAGCCGCTGCTCGCGGGCCAGGAAGGAGGCGCCCACCACTCCCCCGGCGGGGCCGGACAGCACGGTCATCAGCGGGGCGCGGCGGGCCAGTTCCGCGGTCATCGCGCCGCCGCCCGAGCGCATGATGTGCAGCGGGTGGGTGAGCCCGGCCTCGGTCAGCCTGGCCTCCAGCGTGCCGATGTAGTCGCTCAGCACCGGCCGGATGTAGGCGTCCAGGGTGACGGTGCTGGTCCGCTCGTACTCGCGGTACTCGCGGGTGATGTCGGTGGAGACCGAGATCGACACGTCCGGGTAGAGCTCGCGCAGGATGCGCGCGGCCCGCCGCTCGTGCTCGGGGTTGGCGTAGGAGTGCAGGAAGCAGACGGCCAGCGAGGCCAGTCCCTGCTCCTCGACCAGGACGCGGCCGGCCTCGCGCACGGCGTCCTCGTCCAGGTCCTGCACCACGTCGCCCTGCGCGTCGATCCGGCAGGGGACGCCGATCCTCCGGCGGCGCGGCACCAGGGGCGGCGGCGGGGCGTAGGAGAAGTCGTACATGTACTGGCCGGGGACGTTGGCCCGGGCGATCTCCAGCAGGTCCCTGAAGCCCTCGTTGGTGATGATGCCCAGCTCCGCGCCGCGGCGCTGCAGGATCGCGTTCAGGCCGAGCGTGGTGCCGTGGACGAACGCCTCCACCCCGTCCAGCCGGGTGGCGAGCCCTCCCACGGCGTCCAGGACGCCCTGCTCGGGGGCACCGGGGGTGGTCGAGGCCTTGTGCAGCCGGATCTCCCCGGTCTCCTCGTCGTAGGCGATCGCGTCGACGAACGTGCCGCCGATGTCCACGGCGAAGCGGGTACGGCCGGCCGGGGTGTCGGGGGAGTTCACAGGGAGCCTCCAGGGACCTGCTGCGGGGCGGGGACGACCGGCAGGTCGTCGCGGACGATCCGGCCGGCCTGCATGACGAAGGGGATGCGGCGCAGCGCGGAGACGTCGCTCAGCGGATCGCGCTCGGTGACGATCAGGTCGGCGAGGTGGCCCTCCTCGACGGCGCCGGCCTGACCGGCCAGCCCGACCAGGCGCGCGGCCTCGGACGTGCCGGCCCGTACCGCCTGGAGGGGGCTGAGGCCCGCGTCGGTGAGGAACTCCATCTCGCGGACCGCCACGACGGTGTCCTCGATGGGCTCGCCCGGCGGGTAGTCGGTGCCGGCGAGCATGGTGATGCCGGGCGCGCCGGGGTCGTCCGGGTCGGCGATGCCGGCCGCGACCGCCCGCCGGATGCTGGCCAGGTGGCCGGGACCGACCTCCGCCGCCCGCTCGATCTGCCAGGGCGTGAAGTCGTGCTCGGCCATCCACTCGGGGCAGCGGGTGACGCACAGGGTCGGGGTGAGGAACACCCGCCGGTCGGCCATCAGCCTGGCCGTGTCGTCGTCCAGCTCGTAGGCGTGCTCGTAGCCGCGGACCCCGGCGGCGAGCGCCTCGCGGATCGCCGAGGCGGCGCCGGCGTGCGCGGTCACGTAACTGCCGTGCTCCTCGGCGGCGCGGACCACGGCCCGCATCTCCTCGGCGGTCATCTGCGCGCCGGTGAACGACTCCCCCTGGTGGGCGATGCCGCCGGTGATGAAGATCTTGATCAGGTCGGCGCCCGCGTCCAGCTCCTGCCGGGCCGCGTGCAGGAAGGCGTCGTGCCCGTCGGCGTAGGAGCAGTCGGCGCCCTTGCCGTGGCCGCCGGTGGTGGAGATGGCCCGGCCCGCTCCGACGATCCGCGGCGCGGCCACCCAGCCCTGGTCCGCGGCGGTGCGCACCAGCAGGTCGGCGCGGTTCTGCTCGTGCACGCAGCGGATCGTGGTGACCCCCGCGACGAGGGCGTCCTGTGCCCGCGACAGCGCGCGCAGCGCGCTCAGCCCGGGGTTCTCCGACTCGTCGGTGGCGGAGAAGGGGTAGAGCACCGACAGGTGGGTGTGCACCGAGATCAGGCCGGGCATCAGGTACCTGCCGCCCAGCCCGACGGTCCGCGCTCCCGGGGGCGGGGCGTCCGCCGTGATCTTCTCGATGCGGCCGGCCGCGACGAGCACGTTGACGTTCTCGCGGATCCGTCCCGATCGGACGTCCACGACGTGCCCACCGGTCAGCCAGAGGGTCTCGGGCTCCGGCGTGGGCCGCAGCCGGGGTGATGTCAGCACCGCTTGCTCCTTCTGTCCTGGTGGTCTTCCTGGTTCGGGTCGTTGTCTTCCTGACCCCGCCGCTCCGTCGGCCGCTCCGTCGGCCGGTCCGTCGGCCGGTCCGTCGGCCGGCCCATCAGCCGGCCCGGGCCGAGGTCGGAGACGTCGACCGGCGGCGGTTCTCCCTCGATCAGGCAGCGCAGCGTCTCCCCCCACAGCGGGGCGAAGCTGAAGGCGTAGGTGCCTCCGGCCACGTAGAACCCGGGGGCGCCGGGTACCTCGCCGATCACCGGCATCTCGTCGGGCGTGGCCGCGAGCGGCCCGGCCCACATCCGCAGCAGCCGCAGGTCCCGGATGAACGGCAGGATCCGGACCGCCAGCGCGACGTTGCCCACCAGGCTGCCCAGGCTGGTGGCGCTGCGGCCGTCCAGGTCCATGCTCAGGGCCGGCCAGCCGCCGCCGATCAGCAGGTTGCCCGCGGTGACCTGCTTCACCGACAGTCCCTCGCCGATGTGCTGGACCAGGTGGGACATGGTGGCCGGGGAGCGCACGGTGGCGTGCATCTGGATCGCCACGGGGGTCATCCGCAGCGCGATCCCGGCCAGGGCCGCGATCTCCGCCAGCCAGGGGCCGGCGACGTCGACCACCACGGGGGTGTCCACCACCAGCTCGGTGGCGCCGTGCCCGGCGACCACCCGCCAGCCGTCGCCGTTGCGGGTGATCCGCCGGACCGGCGCGAACGCCACGGTCCGGCCGCCGTGCCTGGCCGCCGAGTCCAGGTAGGCGGGGGTGACCTTCAGCGGGTTGGCGTAGCCGTCCAGGTCGCACCAGGTGGCGGCGGCCACGGTCGGGCCGAGCAGGGGCAGCGCGGCCCGCGCGGCGTCCCCGTCGAGGATCTCCGTACGGATCCCGGCGGCGGCCTCCCAGCCGTGCTTGTCACGCAGTTCCCGGCACTGCTCCTCGGTCTCGGCGACGGTGAAGCCACCGGTGCGGCGCAGCTCCACCGAGGTCCCCAGCTCCTCCTCCAGCGTCTCCCAGCGGTCGCTCGCGGCGCGCTGCAGCGGCAGGAACCGCGCGCTGTCCAGCGGGACGATCTGGCCGGGGCGCCTGGTGTGCACGGCCTGCATGTGCAGGTTGCCGGCGGTGGTGCCGGAGCCCTCCCTGCCGGGGGCCCCGCGTTCGAGGACGAGCACCCGGTGGCCGCCGCGGGCCAGGTGGCCGGCCGCCGCGGCGCCGAGCACCCCCGCTCCCACGATCACCGCGTCCGCGGTCCGCGTGCTCATGCGTCGCCTTTCTGCGATTCCGGTCCGGCCAGCTCCAGCAGCGTGGCGAGCGGGACGGGGCGCACCGGCAGCCGGGAGGGGAAGATCTCCACCCGGGCCCCGCCGTCGCCCGCGCCCGCACCGGACGTGACGGACCGGACCAGTCCCGCGACCGCGAACCCGCACTCCCGGCCCTGGCAGGGGCCCATTCCCGCGCGGGTCCAGGCCTTGGTCGCGTTGAGGTCGCCGTCGGCGCTTCCCTGGGCGACAGTGCGGATCTCCCGCGCGCGGACCGCCTCGCAGCGGCAGACCACGGTGTCGGCGGGCAGTGCGGGAGCCAGGGTGGCGAGCAGCGCCTCCGGGCCGGGGTAGAGGGAGTCGGTCAGCGCGATGAAACGTTCCAGACGGCGCCTGGCCGACATGGTCCGCCGGGCCTCGGACGCCGGTACGGTCACGCCGGTCTCACGGGCCAGGATGTCGTGCGCGGCGGCGAGCCCCCGGGCCTTCGCCGCGTGCACCCCGCCGATCCCCGCGGCCTCGCCCACCACGTACACGTCCGCCCGGGAGGCGCGCCCCGCCGCGTCGGTCACCGGCACCGCGTCCCCGCTCGCCGCGTCGATCCGCACCTCGCAGCCCAGCATGCGGGCCAGGTCGGTCTGGGGGCGGAAGCCGTAGCCGACGCAGAGCGCGTCCACCTCGACGGTGCGGACCGGGCGCGTGGGCCCGGCCGCGGCGGCGAGGGTCACCGAGGAGACCCGGTCGCGGCCGTCGGCGCGGAGCACGACGGTCTCCTGCCAGATCGGCACCCGGGCGCGGGCCAGCCGCGCGGTGTAGGAGGCCAGCTCGCGCAGTCGCGCGGGATGGCCGAGCGTGCCCAGGGCCCGCAGGCTCGGCCGGTAGGGCCTGCCCGCCTCGGCGATGCCCGCCACGCTCACGCCGAGGTCGAGCAGCGAGCAGGCGACCGGCAGCAGGAACGGTCCCGAACCGGCCAGGACGACCCGGTCCCCGATGCTGGTGTGGTCGCTGGCGGCCAGGTGCTGGGCGAAGCCCGGGGTGGTCACCCCGGGGAGCTGCCAGCCGGGGAAGGGGAACGCCCGCTCGAAGGCGCCGGTCGCCAGCACGAGACGGCGGGCGCGCAACCGCACCGGGTGGTCGGCGGCGTCGGAGGCGAGCAGCGTGCGCCCGTCGTCGTCCACCCCCCAGACCAGGTGACCGGTACGGCACTCGACGCCGGCCGCGCGTACCTGGGCGATCAGCCGGCCGCCCTCGGGCCGGTGGTCGCCCCAGTGCCCGGCCACCGCGGGCGCGGGCCGCCGGTAGTACTGCCCGCCCAGTTCCGGCTGCTCGTCGAGGATCGTCACGGTCAGCCCGGCGGAGGCGAGCCGGGCCGCGGCGGTGAGCCCGGCGGGACCGCCGCCGACGATCACGACGTCCCGTTCGACGACCTCGCCGTACCCGGCCGTGTACCCGGCCGTTCCTCGCTCAGCGGTCATGCGGCGCCTCTCCTCCCGCGGTCGTCTCGACCCGCATCCCGGCGTAGATCTTGGTGATGCAGGCGCGGACCCACGGACGGCCGTCCACGGTCACCTCGCACTCGAAACACACGCCCATCCCGCAGAACGGGCCGCGCGGGTCGCCGCCCACCGGGTTGCGCCGCAGGCCCCACCGCCGCTCGCCGACGAGGACCGCGGCGAGACTGATGCCGTCGACGGCCCGCACGGGGTCACCGTCGACGATGATCTCCGTTTGGGGGGGCCGGCCCGGTCCGGCGTGCCGGTCGGCGGGGGCGGGATTCCTCGTCATCACCCGGCCCGCCCCGGGACGGTGCCCGCGTCGTCGCCGGTCTCCGTATCGTCGTCGCCGGTCTCCGCGGCGTCACCGGTGAGGGCGTCGACCAGGCCGGACTCCTTCAGCACGGCGCCGATCGCGTCGAGCCTGGCCGGGTCCGTGATCGGCAGGAGCGGCGGCCGGACGTGCCCGCCCGGCTGGCCGAGCATCGCCATGGCGGCCTTGAGCTGGGCGATGGGCGTGCCGTACACGCCGCTGTAGTCGGGATTGATCAGCCGGGAGGACAGGCCCGCGTACCGGTCGACCCAGCCGCGCGCCGCCTCGCGGTCCCCCGCCGCGACCGCCTCGTAGTAGGGGACGGCGAACGGGGCGCCCATGCCGCCGCCGTCGATGTTCCCGTCACCGCCCAGCTCCAGCAGCACGGCGAGGCCCCGCCGGTGCAGGAAACTGCCGAACACCCGGACCCGGTCGCTCACCTCCTCCACGGTGGCGAGCATCCGCAGCCAGTCGCCGGTGCTGTCCTTGACGGCCACCACGTTGTCCAGGCCGGCCAGTGCGGACATCAGCCCGGGGTGGGCGGAGATGTCGACGGCCACCCCGCGCGGCCAGTTGTAGACCATGAACGGCAGTTCCGTCGCGGAGCTGACCTGCCGGTAGAAGGCGAGGATGTCCTCGGGCCCCGGGTGCGCGTACGGCGGGGGCGTGGCGAGCACGCCGTCCGCGCCCGCCTCGGCGGCGTGCCGGGCGAACCCGATGGCCTCCGCGGGGGTGTAGGCCGTGACACCGACGATCACCGGAACCCTGCCGGAGAGCTCGGACACCGCGATCTCGGCGACCCGGCGGCGTTCGTCCGCGCTCTGGCTGAACCACTCACCGGTGCTGCCGTTGACCAGGACCCCGTGCACGCCCTGGGCGGCGTAGAGCCGCAGCAGCGCGCGCCAGGCGTCCTCGTCCAGCGCGCCTTCGCTGGTGAAAGGGGTGGGCGCGGCCGGCCAGTAGCCGTGCCAGGTGACGTCGTCGCGGTCCATGGGGCTCCCGGAGATCAATGATGTAGTCATTTTTTGGGATCGCTTGCATTAGGTTGCAGCACCCGGGAGATTCAGGTCAAGGCCAAAATCTGTTTTTAACCTGCACGAATTCTGCGGCGCCCCACCAAGAGGCCATGATCTTGTGGCAAAATTTCCCTCCGGATGGGATCGATCCCAGAAAGAAGGACGATGGCGATCACGCTGAAGGACGTCGCCGCCGCGGCCGGGGTGTCACGCAGCACGGCCTCCCGTGCCCTGAGCGGCTCACCGCTGATCGCCTCGGAGACCCGGGTGGCGGTGAAGGAGGTCGCGGACCGGATGGGCTACCGCCTCAACCGCGTGGCCGGCGCACTGCGCTCCAAGCAGTCCCACGTCGTGGGACTGGTGCTGAACAACCTCATCAACGCCTCCTTCCACACCATCGCCGAGGTCGTGCAGCGCCGCGCCGCGGCCGAGGGTTACCAGGTGATGCTCTGCATCACCGACGCGGACCCGCGGCGGGAGGAGTCCTTCCTGCGGACCCTCGCCGCGCACGGGGTGGACGGGCTGATCATGGTGGGCACGGGCCGGAACACGGCCATGGCCAACGCGCTGCTCGCCGAGGGCATCGGCGTCGTCAACGTCATCCGCGCCGCCGCCGAGAGCGCCGCGCCGTCGGTCCTCGCCTCCGACCGCGAGGGCGCCCACGCGGCCACCTCGCACCTGCTCGACCTGGGCCACGAGCGGATCGGCTTCATCGGCGGCCTGATGAGCGCCAACTCCGGCCTGGAGCGGTTCGCCGGCTACGAGCAGGCACTGAGGGAACGCGGCCGTCAGGTCGAGGACTCCCTCGTCGAGCGCGGGCCGTTCGACTCCGCCTTCGGCTCCGAGGCGACGGAGCGGCTGCTGCGCCGCAACCCGGGGATGACGGCACTGTTCGCCGCCAACCACGAGGCCGTGTTCGGCATGCTGCCCACCCTCGTCGGCGCCGGCGTCGTCATCCCCCGGCAGCTCTCGCTGATCTGCTACGAGGACATCCCCTGGCTACGCTGGTGGCAGCCGCCCATCACCGTCGTCGACAACGGGGCCGGAGAGCTCGGTGATCTCGCCATGAACCTGCTGCTCCAGCAGATCGAACGGACCGGCCGGTCGGCGGCCCTGGTGCAGGCCGGGCGGACGGGCCGGGCCTACCGGGTGGGCGCCCAGCTCATCCAGCGCTCGTCCTGCGCGAGGCCGTCCGCCGGGTAGGTCCCGCGTCGGACTCGGCCTGCATCCGACTCGGCCGGCGTCGGACTCAACCGGCGCGCTGCGAGGCGGCGGCCTCCGGGCGCAGGTCGGCGAGACCCAGCCGGTGGGCCGGCTCCTCCGGCAGCACGACCCGGCGGGTGGGGGTGAGGTCCGGCCCGGCGTGGAACAGCTCGCCGGGCTCCATCGGACGCCACCCGGGATGGTCGTCCATGCGTTCACTGGCGACCACGGACGCGGAGACGCCCGCCAGGTCGCGGGAGCGGACGCGCATCCGGTCGCCGTCGCCGCTGTGGTCGAGGTGCCGGACGCCGTGCTGTCCACCGGCGGCACGCCGCAGCACGTAGAGCTCGTGGGTGTCGGGGTAGCGCAGCGCCCACAGGTCCCGCGGCGTGATGAGGACCAGGTTGAGCGCGTAGACGGGCAGGTTCCCGGCGACCCAGCGCGCGGCGCTCTCGATGCCGGCGGCGACGTCGCCGCCGTGCGCCCCGATCTCACGGGTGATCAGCGCGAAGAAGCGCTCCGAGTCGGTCTCCCCCCGAACCCGTTCCCAGTCCTTCCCCAGCTCCGCGTCGAGGTCGTCCAGGCCCTCGATCACCCCGTTGTGGGCGAAGAGCCGCCCCTCCTGCAGGAAGGGATGCGTGTTGCGCGTCTCCAGGCCGCCGGTGGAGGCGAAACGGATGTGCGCCAGGAACGTGGCGGATTCCACCTCCCTGGCCTCCTCGGCGAAACGCCGGTCCTCGTAGGCCGCGATGGGCGCCTTGTGCACGTGCGGGGTGCCGTCGGCGTCGAAGTGGCCCAGCCCGGTCCCGTCGGGGTCGCGGTGGCTCTGGCGGGCCAGGCTGTCGGGGGCGTCCAGCAGCCAGAAGGTGGCACGCGTACGCCGGGGCGCGCTGCTCAGGCCGAACAGACGGCACATCTCGACCCTCCTTCTTCCGTCGCCCCCGCTCCGGCCCTCGCCCGGCCCGGAACCGTCAGCCGTGGCGCCGCGACCTCCGCGCCTCGGCGCCGTGCGCGAAGCCTCCGGCGTCATCGGCGGTGCGGTGCGGTCCGCCCCGGCCCTCCAGGCGGGGCAGGACCCTGCGCAGGTCCTCCATCAGCAGATCGGCCAGGTCGTGGCTGAAACCGTTGCGGACGACGACGCGCAGTACCGCCAGATCCGTGCGGTTCTCGGGAAAGGTGTAGGCGGGCACCAGCCAGCCGCGCTCGCGCAGCGCGGCGGAGACGTCGAAGACCGTGAAGTCGCCGGCCCCCTCGCGTACCCGGAAGGCGAACACCGGGGTCTGGCCGCCGTCGGTGATCGGCTCGAAGGGGCCCAGCCGGGCGATCTCCCCGGCCAGGCGGGTCGCCCGTCCCGGCAGGTCCGCTGCACCCGGCGGTAGCCGTCGAAGCCCAGCCGCAGGAAGTTGTAGTACTGCGCGACCACCTGGGCGCCCGGCCGGGAGAAGTTCAGCGCGAAGGTCGGCATGTCCCCGCCGAGGTAGTTGACGTGGAAGACCAGGTCGTCGGGGAGCGCCTGGGAGTCACGCCACAGCACCCAGCCCACCCCTGGCATCACCAGCCCGTACTTGTGCCCGGAGGTGTTGATCGACGCCACCCGCGGCACCCGGAAGTCCCAGAGCAGGTCGGGGTCGAGGAAGGGCGCGATCATCGCGCCGGAGGCGCCGTCCACGTGGATCGGCACGTCGAGCCCGGTGCGGGCCTGCAGGTCGTCCAGGGCCGCGGCGATGTCCGCGACGGGCTCGTAGCTGCCGTCGTAGGTGGAGCCCAGGACGGCCACGACCCCGATGGTGTTCTCGTCGCACGACTCGACGGCGGTCTGCGGGCTCAGGTGGTACCGATCGCCCTCCATGGGCACGTAGCGGGGTTCGACGTCGAAGTAGTCGGCGAACTTGTCCCAGCAGATCTGCACGTTGACGCCCATGACGAGGTTGGGCCGGTCGTCGGGCCGCCCCTCCGAGCGACGCCGTCGCCGCCAGCGCCGCTTGAGCGCCAGGCCGCCCAGCATGGCCGCCTCGCTCGACCCGGTCGTCGAGCAGCCCGTCGCGCGGTGGGGGGCCTCGGCGTGCCAGAGCCTGGCGAGGATGTCCACGCACCGCGTCTCCAGCTCGGCGGTCTGCGGATACTCGTCCTTGTCGATCATGTTCTTCTCGACGCACTCGGCCATCAGCCTCAGCGCCTGCGGCTCCGCCCAGGTGCTCACGAACGTCGCGAGGTTCAGCCGCGCGTTGCCGTCCAGCATCAACTCGTCGTGCACCAGCTGGTAGGCCGTGTCCGGCTCCATCTCCCCGGCCGGCATGGCGTGGCGCGGGACCCTGAGGGGCTCCCGGCTGAAGATCGGATTGATCTCCAGGTCCCTGCTTCCGCGCCCGGTGCGGCCGGGCCGTCTCAGAGGCATCGTCCACGTCCTTCCCGGGCGGATCAAGCATGTGAGCTGGGCTTTTCTCCTGAATGGGGTACCCCGCCACCGCCGCGCGACACCCCCGCCGCGGTCGCCCCGCCGAGGTCTCGCCATCCGGCCGGGGATCCGATCGTGGAGACGTGCCCGGCCGCGCGTGATCCGTCACCGGCCGTCACACACGCGGCCGGACCCTCTGCTCGCCGCGCTCCCAGCGCGCCCAGGTCGCCGGCGTCACGCCGAGCGCCTGCGCCGCCGCCTCCTGGCTCATCCCCCGCCGCATCCGCGCCCTCACCAGCTCGGGACGCTCCTTACGACTCCGTTGCCCGCCCACGACACCCTCCGCGGTAGCCGAACGACCACTCAATGTGATCACGGAAGGGCGCCGTTCACCACCCCGCGTCGGGATGCGGCGACGTTCGCGTGCCGGTCACGGTCCTTCGGTCAGGCTCGGCCGCGCGTCACGCCCGCGCCGTGGTCCGGGAGGTACTCCAGGAGGCCGGGCTGGAGGATGAGGCCATCGGTGACGCGGAGGTCGTCGCGGCGGAGCTGGCCGCCAACGCCGAGAGGCACGCCCGTCCCCCGTACGAGTTGCGCGTCGTCAGCCTGGACGGTGTCCCCGCCTGGTGCGAGGTCGTCGACGGCGGCCCCGACCTCCGCGAGGTCCGTATCATCCTCGATCTCCTCGATTCCGTGGAGGAGATCGGCCTGCCCCTGTTCGCCGAGAACGGACGCGGCCTGCTCCTGGCCCACCGGCTCTCCCAGCGGTCTGCTCCTGGCCCACCGGCTCTCCCAGGGGCGGTACCGCGTCCACCCCACCGCGACCCACGGCACCGGCGCCCCCGGCAAGGCCGTCGTCTTCGCCCTGCCCACACGCTGAGGTGACCGCCCGGCCTTTCCTTGGTTCAGGGGTTCCAGCGGTGACGGTGAACCGGCAGTGCGCGACGATTCCGGCCCCTTTTCGCGACCTCGAGGAAGGCGTGACCGGCAAGAACCTCACCGGCTTCCTCTACGCCCTGAGGGTCGTCACTCCCCTCCCGAATCATGGCCATTCACCCGGAATGCGCCATTCAAATGACAGCAATACAATGGCCGCCACCTCGGTCACGCGAACTCCCGGTGGCCCTGACATGGAAAGGGGAATGTCGATGAGGCGCTCTGCCGCTGCCCTGGTCCTTGTTCCGGCTCTTGCCCTGAGCGGGTGCACGGGCGGCAAGACCTTCGACAACCCCACTACGGCCCGGATCACTCAGGGGAATCACGAAGCACTCGATGTCTCGATTCTCCGGGTCGCGGAATCCGACTTCCAAGCTTTTTCCTCACCGGAGGCACTGGCGAAGGACCAGTCGATCGTCACCGCAGGCGTGGTCGACGGATGGCAGGAAGGGCCGGCCCTGGCCACCTACCCCAACGGGCCACTTGAGCACCGGGTTTTTCTCAGGATAAAAGTCACCGACCCCTTGAAGGGGGTCGGAGAGAAGAAAATGGTCTTTGTCGATCTGTTCCGAGGCGCTGTGGTCAGGGACGACTTCAGGAAGCCCGAGGAGTGGCTGCCCAGAAAATCCCTGGAGGACTTCGAGAAGTCCATCCCCACCGGCACCAGGGCCGTGGTCTTCGCAGACGAGCGCATCCCCCGCGAAGATCCCGTCGTGAAGAACGGAGACGCCGTCCCCGATGACGCCGTACTCACCGGTCCGCCTCCCCAGGGTCTTGTGTTCGAAGATCAGACGCGCGTCCGGCAGAAAAGCGCGGGCGATCAGACCCTCGTGGGCGGAATCGAGCCTTTGGACGTCGCGGGCACGCGCTCGGGATGGACGGAGCCCAAGAACATGGACGACTTGATCTCACGTCTCAAGAGCCACGGTTTCTCAGAGTGAATTCGACGGGCGTGCTCTGCCCGTCGAGCCGGCCGGACAGACGACCACTCGTCGTTGTCCTGTCGTACAAGCCGTCACCGTCTCGTCAGGGGACGATCCACTCAGAGGCCGCTCACAGGACAATACGATCAAGAGCGAAGGTGTCGACGGGGAACGACGACGGACGGTGTCGGCTCTCGGAGCTCCTCCACGTGCGGGTCGCACCGCCGGCTGGCGGACGGCGCCGGAAATCCGGTCGACGTGTCGTCCGGCGGCGCACTAGGGTGCGTGCCATGGAGTGCTTCGCCGCCTGGCGTACCCGCCACTGAGGGTCGGCTCGCCGTCTGTGTCAGACCGTGAGCGGGCCGACCGATGCCCTTTTTCGTTCAGGCATCACGCCCTCAGTCTGAAAGGCACACTTCCATGCTCATCCGTCCGTTCGCCCGGCACGACCTGGCGCGGCTCACCGAGCTGACCATCGAGACGTTCCGGCCCTTCTACGAGGACTCCTTCCGTCCCCTGGTGGGCGAGGTCGTCTTCGCCAACCAGCACGGCGACTGGCGCGGCGACTACCGCCGGGAGGTCGCCGGGCTCCACGCCCCGGACCGGCACATGTACGTCGCGGTCGCCGAGATCGGTGACGCCGTCGCCGGTTACGTGGCCTGGAGCGTCGATGTGGCCCGCGGGAACGGGACCGTCTCACACCTCGCCGTCTCGGCCGGGCACCGCCGGCACCGCACGGGCACCGCGCTGTGCGAGCACGCCTTCGACCGGATGCGGGCCCTCGGGGCCGAGGTGGTCGAGATCGGCACCGGGGGCGACCCCTTCCACGCACCCGCCAGGGCCCTCTACGAGAAGCTCGGGTGCGTCCCGCTTCCCGTCGTCGTCTACTACAGGAGGCTCTGACCGTACTCTTCCGAACGGCAGGCCGGGCCCGCCCCGCGCGCGCCCGGCCTCGCCGGTCAGGTGGGCGGGGCCAGGTAGGTGACCATCGAGGGCTGGTCGGCCGGGACGGTGCCGGTGTAGCAGGCGACGTTGCGGATGCTCGCGTACGTGGCGTAGAGCTGCGAGGGATGGGACAGGTTGCAGAACGCGGGGCCGGGACCGACCGCCGTGACCTGCGTGTTGTCCGTGTACACGTTGACGGTTCCGGAGACGACGACCTGCTTCTTCCCGGTCCCCGGGTGGTTGATCCCGATGCCCGTGCCGTGGGAGTTGTGGTTGACGGCCGAGGGGACGGGCACGTAGGGGCCCGCGGTGGCGGGCGCGTTGTCGAAGGTGTAGGCCGCCTCGTACTGCGGGTACGTCGCGAGGACGGCGTGCGCGCGGTGGTAGGTCAGGCTCCACCCGGTGTCGAGCGGCGCGTCGGCCGCGTCGTGGCACCTCACCGTGATCCTCTGCTCGGCGGCCGTCGGCGTCCACCCGGCCACCTTGCAGCGGGCCGGTACGGCCGGGTTCACCGCCGTGACCTGGATGTTGCCGGCGTGTCCCGTCGTGCCGAGGCCCGGCAGGAGGACCTGCCACGTTCCCGGGGACGTCGCCGACCTCACGACGGAGTTCACGGCGGTCGCCGCCGAGGAGTTGAACCGCCCGGCCACGGCGGAGCCGTCCCAGTGCACGTATCCGTACGCCTGGCGCGCGGGCAGGATCTGGGCGCTGTGCCCGAAGGCGACGTAGAACGGGACCAGGACCCGGCCCCCGCCGTGGCGGTGGCACCGTACCGCCACGATCTCGTCGGCGCCGGACCGCCGCCACCCGCCGGCCTGGCACCAGTCGGGGGACGCCGACACCGCCGTGACGTGCGCGACTCCCCCGGAGGCGAGGCCGATCCGCGGGAACCTCACCAGCACCTCGCCGGGCTCCCCGAAGGACGACTCGACCCGGTACTCGGACGGCCACGAACCTCGCTGGCGCTGGACGGTCGTGGTGGAGGGGCCGTTGACGACGAGGGCGATCCCCCACGGGCCGGGAGGCCCGGCCGCCCGGACGCCGCCGGCCGCCGGGGTGGCCCCGGCCCCAAGGACGGCCGCGAGCACGGCCATGACGCAGAGGGTTCGCGTGATCGCTTGCCGCACGTGTCGCATGTCGTCCTTCGTCCGCTCCGGGGTGGGATGACCGCGGGCATCCGGGACGAGGTGATCCCGGCGGCCTGGCGCGGGGGGCGGGGCCGTCGGCTCCGCAGCCCTTGATAACCCGGGGTGCGGGCTCTGAGAAGACCCAACCTCACCTCACGGGCGGGACGGCTCCCCGGCGGCCAGGGGGCTCGGCTCCGCCTCGCGCGCGACGATTCCCGAGGCGAGGAGGTACTGGGCGGCGATGTAGGTGGCCATGACCACGAGGTCGATCAGCGGGGGCCGGGGAAGGTCCGCCAGGCCGAAGGCGATCAGCGCGTCGGAGACCAGGAACAGCGCACCGCCCGCCCCGATCCGCGGGCCGAGGCCGGCGGCGGTGACCGCGGTCGCGGTCAGCAGCAGCGAGTACCCGGCCACCGGCAGCCGCAGGTCCCCCAGGCCGGGCCACAGGAGCGCCACCAGGCCCGCCCACAGGACGGCGTAGAGCACCGGGATCAGCGGGCGGCGGCGCAGCGCGGCGAGCGCCCCCCGCCGGACGAGGAAGGTCACGTAACACACGTGCGCGGCGGCGAACAGGGCCATCCCGGCGAGGAAGAGGCCGTCCACGTCCAGGGCCACGTCGCCGCCCCAGGACAGCAGGAGCGCCGCCACCAGCGGGAGCGGCCCTCGCCGGGCCAGCACCCAGGCCGCCAGCGCCGGCATCAGCAGCGCCTTCGTCACCGAGGCCGGCGGGCCGCCCCCGGCGGCGAGCAGCACCAGGTGGGACGCGGAGCAGACCCAGAAGGCGGCGAGCGCCGCGCGGGAGAACCGGTCGGCCCGTAGAACGTCGTTCCGCACACGTGGATCGTAGGGCCCCCCGCCCGGCCGGGACCACGCGCCCCCGGGTCCCGGCCGGGCCTCCCCGGTCCGCGCTCCCCCGGATCCCGGCAGAGCTCCCCGAGCCCCGCCTTCGGATCCCGGCCGGGCGTCCCCCGATCCCGGCCGGGTCTCAGGTCCCGCCGTGGTGCCGGTCCCCGCAGCCGGCGTACTCGTCGCGGCGCCACAGCATCGCGGCCAGCATCAGGGGGAACATCGCCACGTGAGCGAGCGTCATCAAGCCCCCGGAGTCGATGACGCCCGCCCACAGCAGCGGGAAGAGCGGCACGACCGGGACGAACATGGCGGCGCACATCTCCAGCGTGGGGATCCAGCCGTGACCCCGGTAGCGCATCCAGACCGCCATGCCGACCGACATGTCGAACGCCATCAGCAGGTAGGCGAGCTCGGGCTGCCGGTCGTGGGAGAAGCCGAGACCGGCGGCGCGCAGGAGCAGGCCCAGGACGAACATCCCGACGAACATCGCGATGATCATCTCGACGTAGTGCCGGGCGAACCGGCCCCACCGGACGCGGCCGCCCGCCGGGCGGTGCCCCGTCCCGGCCCGGCCGTCGTCCCGTGCCGTCGCGCCCGGTCCGTGGGGGGGTGCTGTCTCATTCATGGGCCAACCTTCCCGCGCGGCCGGGCAGGCGCCAAGGAACGCCGGCCGTCAGGTCCGGAAACCTGTGACACCTGTCCTTTCAGCCCCGCCGGCGCGTGAGCCCCTCCCCTGGCCTGGGAGGACACCGTCTGGAAGATCCCATCTCGCCCCCATAGCACGACGTTATGGGATTTTGTGAGGTATTCGACTGGCCCTTCCGATGTCAGCTTTGCTGTAGCCCCCACCTACAGGGCTCCTTGCATCCCTCCTACCCCCCAAGGGACATCGAGAGGAGTCACCCCGCGTGAACTCGAAGCTCAAGGTCGGCGCCGTGGCCGTACTGGCCGTCGCCGCCATGACCACCCCCTCCGCGGTGAACGCCGCCACCGCGCCGGTGGACAACGCCGGACGTGCCGTCGCCGCGGAGCCGCCGGTGTACGCGCCGCCGAGCGCCGAGGCGCGCGCCCAGGCGGTCGCGACCGCCAACGCGACCCTGGCCGCCAGGGCGGACCTCACGCTCAAGGGAGCGAACGAGAAGTTCGACCTGGCCGCCAACGTCTCGGGCGTCAAGGGTCTGCAGTACCTGACCTACTCGCGCAGCTACCGCGGCCTGCGGGTGCACGGCGGTGAGGTGGTCGTGTCCACCGACCGGTTCGGCGAGCAGGTCGGCTCGGTGAACTCGGGTCTGCAGAGCAGGATCACGATCGATGTCACCAGCAAGGTGGACGCCGCCACCGCGTCGGCCACCGCCCGCGCCCAGCTCCCGACCGTGGAGAGCGTGGCCACCCCCGAGCTGGTCGTGCACGCGACCACCGAGACGCCCAGGCTGGCCTGGGAGGTGGTCGTCAACGGCGCCACCCAGGAGGCCCCGAGCGTCCTGCACGTCTTCGTGGACGCGCTCGACGGGTCGATCGTCGAGTCCTACGACGACGTCCGCGCCGGCACCGGCAACAGCTACTACAACGGCAACCCGGTGACCATCCAGACGTCGGGGTCGAGCGGCTCGTACTCGATGACCGACACCACCCGTCCCGGCCTGCGCTGCGGCGGCCAGAACGGCGCCGTCTACACCAAGTCGACCGACAACTGGGGCAACGGCTCCGGCACCAACCTGGAGACCGCCTGCGTCGACGCGATGTACGCGGCGCAGAAGCAGTGGGACATGCTCCGCAACTGGCTGGGCCGCAACGGTGTCACCGGCACGGGCCGCACCTACCCGTCCCGGGTCGGCCTGACCGCCGTCAACGCCTACTGGAACGGCAGCTACACCAGCTTCGGCCGCAACTCGGCCAACACCCGGCAGGCCACCCCGATGGACGTGGTCGGCCACGAGTACGGCCACGCCATCTTCCAGAACTCCGGAAGCGGCGGCGGCGGCAGCGGCAACGAGTCCGGTGGCCTGAACGAGTCGACCGGCGACATCTACGGCGCGCTGACCGAGCACTACGCCAACCAGCCCGCCACCCTCGACCCGCCGGACTACCTGGTGGGCGAGGAGGTCAACCTGTCCGGTTCGGGAGAGATCCGCAACATGTACAACCCCTCCGCCAAGGGGCACCCGAACTGCTACAGCTCCTCCATCCCCTCCACCCCGGTGCACTCGGCGGCGGGCCCGCAGAACCACTGGTTCTACCTGCTCGCCGAGGGCACCAACCCGGTGGGCAAGCCGGCCAGCACGGTCTGCTCGGGCCCGTCGACCCTGACCGGCATCGGCATCCAGAAGGCCGGCCAGATCTTCCAGTCCGGGCTGAACACCAAGACGGCCCCGTGGACGCACGCCAAGGCGCGCCGGGCCACCGTGGCCGCCGCCAAGTCGCTCTTCCCCGGAAGCTGCGTCGAGGTCAACGCGGTCAAGGCCGCCTGGAGCGCGGTGAACGTCCCGGCCACCAGCGGCGAGGTGTCGTGCCCGTGACACCGGGCGGCACCCGGTCCTGAGATCCTCCGGGCACGGGCTCCTCGCCCCGGGACCCCGGCGCCGGGAGACGATCTCGGCGCCGGGGGACCCCGGGGGAAGGCCCTGGCACCGTGGGCGGGAGCATCCGGGGCGGACCGGTGCGGCGGGCGGCGAGGTGGCCGCCCGCCGTATCCTTTTCCGTCACCCACCCCTATCCGTACGTCCGGAAGGGTAGGGAGGGGCTGCCGGGCACGGAGCCGCGGGCACGCGGAACGAGGGGGTCACGATGGTCCACGGTCGATCACCCCTGCCGCCGGTGCCGCCCCGGGCCGTCGTCCCCGCGCGCGCGGCCGGGTGAGCGGCGGACCGGACGGCACGGCCAGCGCCCGGGAACGCGAGGGCGCGGACCCGTGCCGGTGGAAGGCCCTGACCGTCTGCCTGGTCGCCGGGTTCATGACCCTGCTCGACGTCAGCATCGTCAACGTGGCCCTGCCCTCCATCCGTACCGGGCTGGACGCCTCGCAGAGCGCACTGCAGTGGGTGGTGTCGGGGTACGCGCTCACCTTCGGGCTGGCGCTGATCCCCGCCGGGCGGTTCGGCGACATGTACGGCCGGCGCAACGCGTTCGTCTTCGGCGTCGTCCTGTTCACCCTGGCCAGCGCGGCCGCGGGGATCGCCGGCGAGGCGGCCTGGCTGGTGGTGGCCAGGCTCGTGCAGGGGCTGGCGGGCGGGGTGATCAACCCTCAGGTCAGCGGCCTGATCCAGCAGCTCTTCCGGGGGGCCGAGCGGGGCAGGGCGTTCGGCATGCTGGGCACCGTCATCGGCGTGTCGACCGCGGTCGGCCCGATGCTCGGCGGGGCGCTCATCCATCTCGGCGGCGGCGCCGACGGATGGCGGCTCGTCTTCTACGTCAACGTGCCCATCGGCGTCCTGGCCGTGGTGCTGGCGTACCGCTACATCCGGCCGCGCGCGCCGCAGGAGCGCGTCCGGGAGAGCGTCGACCCGGTGGGCGTGCTGCTGCTGGCGTCCGGGATCACGCTGGTGCTCCTGCCGCTCGTCGAGGGACAGGAGTGGCACGGCGCCGGCAGGTGGGCCTCGGGGGCGGCCGGGCTCGTCGTGCTCGCGGGTTTCACCGCCTGGGAGCGCCGCTACGGGCGGCACTCGACGCCGGTCGTCGACCTGTCGCTGTTCCGCAGGCGCTCCTACGCGCTGGGCGTGCTGCTCGGAACGCTCTACTTCGCCGGTTTCACCGCGATCTTCTTCATCCTGACCCTGTACCTGCAGAACGGGCTGCGTTACTCGCCCCTGGAGGCGGGGCTGACGACCACGCCGTTCGCGGCCGGGTCGGCCGTGGCCGCCGCGCTGGGCGGCAGGCTCGTCACCCGGCTGGGCCGCCCGCTGGTCGTGGCGGGCCTGCTGCTGGTCTCGGCCGCGCTGGGCGTCACGGCGCTCGCGGTGCGGCTGGTCCCGGGCGAGCACGTGGCCTGGGCGATCGCGCTGCCGCTGCTGGCCGCCGGCCTGGGCAGCGGGCTGGTGATCTCCCCCAACCAGACGCTGACGTTGTCGGAGGTGCCACCCGCCACGGGGGGAGCCGCCGGCGGGGTGCTGCAGACCGGTCAGCGGATGGGCGCGGCCCTCGGGATCGCGGCGATCGGCTCGGTGTTCTTCGCCGAGGTCGCCGCCTCCGGAGGTGACCACGCCACGGCGTTCCGGCACTCGTTGCTGGTCACCGTGGCCTTCGTGCTGGTGGCGCTGGCCGTGGCCGTCACCGACGTGGTCCTCGATCGGCGGATCCGGCCGGGCGTCTCCTGAAGGCCCCTCACCTCCCGGGAGCACCCGGCCCGCGACCCCGTCAGGCGGGCGCGTACGTCAGGCAGTCGATGTCCTTCTGCGCGTACCCCACGACGATGCCGGAAGCCTGGCAGGCGAACTGGACGTTGTGCTGGCAGTTGGACATCTTGCAGGCGCCGACGTGCCCGGTGGCGGACGGGTCGCCCCCCTTGGTCGAGACCTTGAAGAAGGTCTCGCACTCGGCGTGGGTGCTGTTACCGACCGTGATGGCCAGCGCGTGGCAGGAGTGTTCGGTGTTGTACGCGCACGCGTCGACCTGACACTCGTTGACTTCGGGCATCTGCATGATGAGGCCTCCTGAGACTGGTACCGGTCCCGGACCCGGCCGGCCGCCCCTCGGGCTCTGCCGCCCGGTGGTCCGTCCGGCACACCGTCCGGCGGTCCGTCCGGCGGTCCGGCGTGTCCCGGTTGGTGTTTCGCCCTCCGGCCCCGTCCGTCGTACCCGATCACGGGCCCCGACGTCCACGGCCGGACGTGACGCGGCTCGTGCCCGCTCGTGGGCACGGCTACCTGGTCTCATACCTCGGCCGGATCCCCCTCATGCTCACGCCCGCGCCAAGTCTTCCCCCCGGCGCGGCCAGGGCGCTCACCGGCGGGGACCTACCCGCGCGAGTCGCTCAGCACCCGGAACGTGATGCCGGCGCGCTCGAGGCGGCCGATCAGCGCGTCGCCCATCGCCACGGCGGTGGTCACCTGGCCGGAGACCTCCGGGAGGTCGTCGGTCGCCAGGCAGAGCGCCGCCTCGCCGAGCATCGTGGCGGTCTCGGTGTAGCCGGGGTCGCCCCCCGCGACCTCGGTGACGACACGCGCCCCGCCGCCCAGGCCCAGGAAGGTGACCTTGAACCAGTTCCCGGCCCGGCGCTCCGGGGTGGGCCCCGCGCCCTGCGGGAAGCGGTTCAGCAGCAGGGACCGGGCCGCGGGCACCTGGGCGAGCAGGGCGAGCGTGCCCATGCCCGCGGCGAGGCCGAGCGCGGCCGGCAGCCCCTTGACCGCCACGTGGTGACGGTAGGTGAAGTCGGGACCGTACCGCTCCAGCGCGCGGGCCGAGCGGGCGACGATCTGCGGGTCGAGCGTGGGGAGCGGCAGGGCCCAGCCCCCGACGTACCGGACCCGCCCCGGGCCGCCGCGCGCCCTCCTGGCGGCGGGGGGCGTCGCGGGACCCGCCCCGGGATCCGTCGCGGGACTGGGCGTGGGTGCCGTCGCCGGGTCCGCCGCGGGACCCGTCACGAGGCTGGCCGCGAACCGGGGTTCCCGCCGGCGTTCGAGCTCGCCCCGGATCAGCGCGGCCTCGGTGGCCTCGCGCAACCGGGAGGCCGCCAGGACGGCGGAGTGCACGGTGCCGCCCGAGACGGCACCCGAGGCCCGGACGAACCCGCTGACCTCCAGCGGCACACCATCGGGCAGGTGCCCGACCGTGAAGTAGGCGCCCAGGTCGTGCGGGATCGAGTCGAACCCGCAGGCGTGCACGAGCTTGGCCCCGGTCCGCCTGGCCTGGTCGTGGTGCCGGATGAACATCCGGTCGACGAACTCGGGCTCGCCGGTGATGTCGGCGTAGTGGGTACCCGCCTCGGCGCAGGCGGCCACGAGCGGCTCGCCGTGGGAGAGGTAGGGGCCCACGGTGGTCGCGACGACCCTGGCCTGCCGGGCGATCCCCGCCAGGGAGGCGGGATCGGTCGCGTCGGCGTGCAGCAACGGCAGCTCGGGCAGGCCGATCCGCTCCCTGACCGCCTCGAGCCTGGCCCGGTTGCGCCCGGCCAGGGCCCAGCGAAGGCCGGGACCCGCGGCGCGCGCGAGGTACTCCGCGGTGAGCGCCCCGGTGAAGCCGGTGGCGCCGAACAGCACGATGTCGTACGGACGGTCGTCAGGCATGCGCGCGGGCCCCTCGTCTTGAGATCACGTACGGCCACCCTAGCCACTCCTTCCTCGCCGCATCGGGACCGGAGGGGGCCGGAGGCGGATCACGCCATGCGGGAACGCGCCTTACGACCGGTGTTGCTAGGTTCTCTGACAGGTCGCCCTCCGACTAGGCGGAGGGCACGCGCAGGAAGGGCGGGCACGGTGGAGGTCGAGCAGACGGCACTGCCCGGAATAGGACTACGGCACGAGTTCACCACGCGGTCGGGAAGGCGTATAGGGCTCGTCTCCCACCGCAACGGCCGCCGCGACCTGGTGATCTACGACCGTCACGACCCCGACCGGGCGTGCGAGACCGTCAAGCTGAACGACGAGGAGGCCGACGCGCTCGCCGAGCTGCTCGGCGCACCGCGTATCGTGCAGCGCCTCAACGACCTGCACCGCGAGGTCGAGGGGCTGGTCAGCCTGCAGTTGCCGATCGTCTCCGGCTCGCCGTACGCCGGCCGCCCGATGGGTGACGCGCGCGTGCGCACCCGCACCGGGGCCTCCATCGTGGCCGTGGTGCGCGAGGGGCAGGTGTTCGCCAGCCCCGCCCCCGACTTCGAGCTGGCCGAGGCCGACGTGGTGGTCGTGGTGGGCAGCCCGGAGAGCACCTCCGCCGTCTCCGACATCCTGTCCGGCGGGTAGGTCACCGGGTGCACACGGCGATTCTCTTTCTTGAGCTCGGCGCCGTCCTCCTCGGGCTGGGCATCCTCGGTGCCCTGGCCCTGAGGGTCGGCATCTCCCCCATCCCCCTCTATCTCATCGCCGGTCTGGCCTTCGGCACCGGCGGCATCCTCCCCCTGGCCACCAGCGAGGAGTTCATCTCGGTCGGCGCCGAGCTGGGCGTCATCCTGCTGCTCCTCACCCTCGGTCTGGAGTACAACGCCGACGAGCTCGTGACGAGCCTGAAGGGCAACGCCCGCGCCGGCGTCGTCGACCTGGTCCTCAACGCGGCGCCGGGCGCGATCGCCGCCCTGCTGCTGGGCTGGGGGCCGGTGGCGGCCATCGCCATGGCCGGCGTCACCTACGCGACCTCCTCCGGCATCACCGCGAAGGTCCTGTCCGACCTGGGCTGGATCGGTAACCGCGAGACGCCGGTGGTGCTGTCGCTGCTGGTCTTCGAGGACCTCACGATGGCGATCTACCTGCCGGTCCTGACCGCGGTGCTGGCCGGGCTGAGCCTCGCCGGCGGCGCGATCACCGTGGCGATCGCGCTGGCCGCGGTCAGCGTCGTCCTGCTGGTCGCGCTCCGCTACGGCAGGGTCATCGAGGCGTTCGTCTCCAGCCCCAACTCCGAGGTGCTGCTGCTGAAGGTCATCGGGCTGGCGCTGCTGGTCGCCGGGGTGGCCCAGCAGCTCCAGGTCTCGGCCGCGGTCGGCGCCTTCCTGGTGGGCATCGCCCTCTCGGGCGAGCTGGCCGAGGACGCCCAGGCGCTGCTCACCCCGATCCGCGACCTGTTCGCCGCGGTGTTCTTCGTCTTCTTCGGCCTGCAGACCGACCCGACGAAGATCCTTCCGGTCGCCGGGCTGGCCGCGCTGCTCGCGCTGATCAGCATGATCACCAAGTTGCTCACCGGCGCCTACGCGGCCCGGCGGGCGGGGATCGCCAAGGCGGGACAGGCGCGGGCCGGTATCGCGCTCATCCCCCGGGGCGAGTTCAACATCGTGATCGCGGGCTTGGCGGTGGCCGCCGGGGTCCACCCCGACCTCGGACCGCTGGCCGCCACGTACGTGCTCATCCTGGCCGCCTTCGGCCCGCTGGCCGCCCGCCTGGTGCAGCCCTTCATCACCGCCATCGCCAAACGGGCCTGACCCGGCCCGCTCCCCCGCCCCCCGTTCACCACGGTCCTGTCCCCGGCGTTACCGGCGTTCCCGGTGTGCTGGGCGATCCGCTGAAGATCGCGGGTCTGGCGCGTGACGTGCACACCGGCA
>NZ_JBFABE010000052.1:0-56200 GCF_040640155.1 Streptosporangium sp. NPDC023615 | reverse complement strand
TACAACGACTACAACATCGACAACTGGAACTGGGCCAAGACCCAGGCCGTCTACACCACGGCCGGGGGTCCACGGCCGGGGCCCCGGCCGGCGCCGCGTCGGCCGGGGATCGGCGCCGCTCGGTGACACCGGACGCTACGCGCGTATATGGTTACTCTTCGTCACGACCGCTGGCCGGATGGACCGGAGACAAGACCATGGCAGAGCTCGCGCACTTCATCACCGACCTTCCCGCCGGCCTGGCGGGCGAGACCTCCCGCGGCTCCGGGGCCGCGATGACGTACACCTCGTGGGAGGGCGGCGACGACCCGACCACGCTGGCGATCGGCGAGGAGGGCGACGACCCCACCACCTACGCCCTCGGCGAGGAGGGCGACGACCACGGCTGGGGTCGCGCCGGCGCGTAGGGGCGGACGTGACCCGCTGGGGGATCATCGGCCCGCCGGACGATCCGCAGGTGTCCAACGTGGCCGCCGCTCTCCGTGAGCGCGGGGCCGAGCCCGTCGTCCTCGACCTGACGGCGTTCCCCGCGAGGTCGCGGCTCTCGCTGCTCGACGGCGTGCCCTCGGTCCCGGGGGTGGACGTCGGCGCGGTCCGTGCCTGGTACCTGCGTTCCATGCCGCTCCCGCTGCCCTTCGCCCTCCCGCTCGGGCAGACCGAGCGGCACGACCGGGACGGACGGCTCGCCCGGGGCGACCGGCAGGGCCGGGACGAGCAGAGCGGCCGGGGCGGGACCGTCCCGGAGGAACTGGCGCGCGAGCAGCGCTCGGCGTACGCCGGGGGTCGTGAACGCCGCTCGTTCACGTTCGCCTTCGTCACCGCGCTGCGGTGCGGTGGCGCGGCGCTGGTCAACCCTCCCGGCACCCTCGGCCAGCACTTCCTCAAGCTCGAACAGCTCCGGAGGCTGCGCGGGGCCGCGGTCCCGGTGCCCCGCACGCTTGCCACCAACGACCCCGACGCCGTCGTCGCCTTCGCGCGCGCCGCCGGGCCGATCGTCTACAAGCCGCTCGCGGGAGGCGCCCTGTGCCGCCGGGTGACCCCGCAGGACCTGCGTCCCGAGCGGCTGAGGCTGCTCGCCACCGCGCCGGTGCTCTTCCAGGAGGAGGTCCCCGGCCGCAACCTGCGCGTGTACGTGGTGGGAGGCGAGGTCGCCGCCTCCTACGAGATCGTCTCCGAGGAGCTGGACTACAGGGGGGCCGAGCGGGCCGTGTTCCCGGTCGCGCCGAGCCCGGACGAGACCGACGCCTGCCTGCGGGCTGCGCGGGCCTGCGGGCTGACGTTCACCGGCATCGACGTGCGGCGGCGCGACGACGGCACGTTCGCGGTGCTGGAGTGCAACCCCTCGCCGATGTTCGCCGCCATCGAGCGCCGCACCGCCACGGCGGGCGTCACCCGGGCCCTGGCCGCCCTGCTCCGCCGGGCGGCCGACGGCGACGGACACCGCGGGCCGGACTCCCGAGGGGACGGTGACCGGCGCGAGGCGGCCGTCGGGACGTGAGCGCGTCCGTTCAGACGGGCGTGTACCAGAGGGCGATCTTGTCCAGTTCCGCGGCGGGGCCGTCCGCGAGGACCCGCACCGTCCTGCCGCGCAGGTCCAGCATGACCACCTTCGTGGTCCTCCTCCCCGGTACGGTGGCCAGGAAGTGCCGGTCGCCCAGCCAGCCGCCGAACCGGGTCCCCTTCGGGATCGGCACGGTCGCCCGGCGTGCCGCCGTGACGGCGTCCCACACGCACATGCCGTCGGTCTTGTCCGGGCATTCGGTGACGAAGACCTTCCCCAGCGAGGTGTTCCGGACGCTCTCCCGGGTCAGCGCGCCCACCTTCGGCAGGGTCCGCGACAGGGTGCCGTCCAGGCGGTGGACCAGGACCGACCCGTCGGGCCCGGCGTGCACGACCGAGGTCGCGTCCGGCCCCCACACGTAGGGGGAGTCGGCGCCGTCACCGGGCACCCGGGTGATCCGGGCGGTGCGCGAGACCACGTCCACGATCACGAACCCCCGGGTGTGGCGCGGCTTCTCCAGGTTCTCGTAGATCGTGAGCAGGATCCTGCGTCCCTGCGGGTCCCAGTACGGATCGAAGGTCTTCAGCGGGGTGTCGACGGTCCTGATCCGGACCTCCGGGCCGCCGGCCGGGTCCACCACCCGTACCAGGTCGAACTCGCCGAGCTCGAACTTGTTGTCCGGGTTGACGGCGACGCGCGCCCCTCCCGGCGCGACGACCGCGGTCATGAACGTCCCCAGGAACCGGAACTCGGCTCCGGTGCCGCGCCGCAGGTAGGTGGGCGTGCCGCCGGCGTTGCCGCGCGGGTCCTGGTAGACGGAGACCCGTTCGGTGTCGGCGGGGTTCTCGCGCAGGGTGATCCTCGTCCCGGGGACGCGCACGCCGGTCGTCGAGGTCGTGGGCATCGTCGCGACGACCGCGTCGGCCGGCGCGCCGGAGGCGCCGGCGGGCGTACCGGACGCGCCGGACGCGCCGGGGACCGATCCGCGCCCGGTGGCGGTGGGCTCCCGCTCGCCCGTCCTCGCCGCCAGGACCGCGACGCCGGCGGTGACGGCGAGCGCCAGCGCGACCAGGGCCGCGATCACCGGGCGGGCCGTCCGGTGGGGCGGCGGCGGGGTGACGGCCTGCTCGCGGCCCTCGTCGAGCAGGCGCCGCGGCTCCACCGGGTGGCCCAGCAGCCGCAGCAGCGCGGCCGTCGCCGTGGGCCGTGCCCGCGGGTCCTTGGCCAGGCACTCGCCCACCAGGTCGCGCAGCTCGTCGTCCAGCGCGCCCAGCCTGGGCTCGCCGCTCAGGATCCGGTGGATCACCGCGGGCAGCGCGTCGTCGCCGAACGGGGGTTCCCCGGTCGCGGCGCACACCACCGTCGAGGCCCAGGAGAACAGGTCGGCCGCGGGCCCCGCCTCGCGCCCGTCGAACTGCTCCGGCGCCATGTACGGCGGCGTGCCGACCAGCCCTTCGGAGACCGTCGCGGTGGCGTCCAGCGCCCGGGAGATACCGAAGTCGATCACGCGCGGCCCTTCCCGGGCGAGCAGCACGTTGGCGGGCTTGAGGTCGCGGTGCACGACGCCGGCCTGGTGGATCGCGGCCAGCGCGGTGAGCGTCCCGATCGCGAGCCTGCGCAGCTCGGCCCCGCGCAGCGGTCCCCGTTCCCCGATGACCTGGGCCAGGCTGGGACCGTCGACGTACTCGCTGACGATGTACGGCATGCCGCCGACCTCGCCGTGCTCCAGGACCCGCGCGGTGCAGAACGGCTTCACCCGGCGGGCCAGCTCGATCTCCCGGCCGGAGCGCGCCAGGGTCCGCCCGGAGGCCTCGCCGCGGCCGAGCACCTTCAGCGCGACCCTCGTCCCGGACGGGGACTCGGCCAGGTACACCGTCCCCTGCCCGCCCCGGCCGAGCCTGCCGACGATCCGGTACGACCCGATCCGGTCGGGATCGCCCTGGAGCGGGGGCGTGACCCCGGTCACCGGGCCGCCGCGGTGAAGCTCAGGAAGGCGGTGTCGCCCTTCCTCAGGTCGGCGAGCACCCGGACGACCTCTCCGTAGAAGTCGATCACCTTGATCCTGGAGCCCTTCTTGAAGGGTTCCTGCACGATCAGGTGCTGGTCGTTGAACCAGCCCAGCAGGCGCCTGCCGTCACCGCCGCCGGGAACCGTGTAGCGGCGGGTGCCCCTGGCCGAGTCCCACACGCACACGTCCTTCTCCTTGGGGCACACCGTGACGAACAGCGCGCCCGAGGGGGAGAACCAGGAGATGTGGCGCGGCTTGCCGACCCAGTGCATCGTGCGGAGGACCCGCCCGTCCGGGCCGTAGAAGTCGACCCCGTGGGCCTTGCCGTTGAAGTACCCCCGCGCGACCGAGCCGTCCGGCGCGAACGTGAAGGGCAGCGTGTCGGTGCCGATCGCCTCGGTGCGCACCCGGGTGGCCCTGCGCGCCGCCACGTCCACCACCACGAAGCCGTCGCTCACCTCCTTGGCCGGGTCCCGCACCGACAGCAGGACCTTGGAGCCGTCGGCCGACCAGACGGGGGTGTGGCCCTGCCACGGCTGCTCGACGGTCGGCACGGTGAACTGGGTGCCGCTGCGCATGTCGAAGATCCGCAGGTAGTCGAGGGAGGAGTCGGTGAACTTCCCGATCGGGCTCAGCGCCACCAGGTCGCCCCGCGGTGACAGTGCCGCCATCAGCGTGCTGCCCACCTGCCTGAAGGTGTCCTTGCCCTTCTCCCGGGCGAACGAGCCGAACGGCTGCTTGGTGTAGAGGTAGGCGCCGAGCCGGACCGGGTCCCCGGGATGCTCGTGCAGGGTGATGCCCGTCCCGGGCAGCTCGATGTCCCTGGTGGCCTTCTCCACCTTCTGCCAGGGGGCCTCGGTGACGTTCGGGCTGAGCGCGGGCTGGGGGGTGAAGGCCGGGGCGAGCGCGCCCTGTGCGGTGCCGGTCGAGGGGCGCGGCACGGCCGGGCCGGGCGCGCCGGTCACGCTCCGGGGGAGCGCGAGGTAGACCGCGCCCCCGGAGACCAGGGCGACGGCCAGCGCGCCCGCGACCAGCGTCAGCGGGCGCGGGCGCCGCGACGGGCGGGTGACGGGCGCGCCGGCGACCCCACGGGCGGCGGCCGCCACGTCGGAGGTGAGGAACTCGCCGACCAGGCGGAGCAGGACGTCGCTCGCACGCGGCCGCCGCGCGGGGTCCTTGGCCAGGCAGGCGGCGACCAGGCCGCGCAGGTCGCCGGGGAGCGCGTCGAGGTCGGGCTCGTCGTTGACGATGCGGTTCACCGTGCCCGACATCGACCCGGCGTCGAAGGGGGAGCGGCCCGAGGCCGCGAAGGCCAGCGTCGCACCCCAGGAGAACAGGTCTCCGGCGGGGTCGGGGGAGGCGCCCCTGAGCCGTTCGGGCGAGCTGTAGGCGGGGACGTCGACCTTGCGGGTCGTGGTCGAGGGGGTCGCCTCCAGTGCCCGCGCGATGCCCAGATCGATGACGCGCGGCCCGTCGGGGCCGAACACCACCCGGGCCGGGTCGAGGTCGCCGTGGACCGTCCCGGCCTGGTGCAGGGCGACCAGGGCGGTCATCGTGCCGACGGCCAGCCGGTGCAGCGCGGCGGGGTCGAGGACGCCCTCGGAGGTCACGACCTCCCGCAGGGTGGGGCCGTCGACGTACTCGCTGACGATGTACGGCCTGTCGCCGTGGACCCCGTCGTCCAGGACCTGCGCGGTGCAGAAGGCGGGTGTCCCCCGCAGCGGCTCCATCGCCTCCCGGAACCGCTCGCGGCCGACGTCGGCCGGGAGCAGTCGCACGACGACCCGGTCACCCGAGGGGGCGGTGGCGAGGTAGACGTCCTCGCCGAGCCGGCCCGTGACCCGGTACTGGTCCACGCGCTCGGGATCCCCCGCCTTTAAGGGGCCGATATCAGGCATGGTCCGGTTTCCTCTCCGAGGACTCCATCGAGATCACTAATTATGGAGATTCAACCGTCCAAAGTGGAGAATCCACGGGAGAGAAAACGGGGAACATCGCGGGAGGTGCGCGGGCGCGCGGTCTCCTCGGGCGGGGCGGCCCCGATCCGGGTTTCCGGCGTATTCCTTACGGTATTTCCGGCTCCCCGATTTAACGGCACCCTCTTCCCGGTAATCTGCCCTTGATTTTAATCAAGTTTCGTTTTTATATGTCTTTCGCGGTTCATGGGCGGTGTGTCGGTGTGCGCCTGGTTCCTGGCGTCCCGGAAGGTCGGGACGCCGGCCCCGCCCGGCGCAGGCCCGGATGTCACGGGTGTCACGCGCGGGAGCCACGCGCGGGTGTCACGGGTGTCACGGGTGTCACGGGTGGCGCCGGATACGCCGGCCGGTGATCTCCGTCGCGCAGATCCGCAGGTACGGCTCGCGCTCGCCGTCCGTCCACGGCCGTACGCCCAGCGCCGCCAGAGCGGCCCGGTCCTCCGCGGAGGAGACGTGATCGACCCCGCCCCGCACCATCACGCTCCAGCCCTCACGGCCGGCGTCGTCGATCCGGTCGACCTCGAAGGCGACCTTGGTCTCGACGCCCTCCAGGCCGATGCGCGGCGTCTCCTCCAGCGGGCCGCCGAAGGCGGTACGGAAGATCAGCGAGCTGCCGTGCAGGGCGTAGTCCACCGGCTGGATCACCGGTCCGCCGGCGCCCTCGAAGGCGATCCGTCCCACCCCGCCGGGGGTGATGAGCCGCAGGCACTCGTCCCTGTCGAGGACCTGTGACAGTGACGCGGAGACCGGCCGGCCGTACCCGGACGGCATGCCCGGCCCGGGCGCCGTGCCGTGTCCGGGTGACATGCCGTGTCCGGGCGACGCGCCGTGTTCGGACAGCGGGCCGTGCTCGGGCGCCGGGCCGTATCCGGGTACCGCGCCGTGCTCGGGTACCGCGCCGTGCTCGGGCGGCGGGCCGGTGCTCCCTCCGAGCAGTTCCTCCGGCCGGGTGTCCAGGGCGGTGGCCACCCGGTTCACGGTGCCGGGGTTCGGCGAGGCCACGGCCTCCTCCAGATAGGCGAGGTACCCGGGGTCGATCCCGGCCCGCAGGGCCAACTCCTCCCGGGTCAGGCCGAGGTCCTCGCGCCGCCTGGCGATCCGGCGGCCGAGGTCACCGGGGGCCGATACGCGTCCAGTCATGGGATTTCTCCTGCCGGGAACGGCGATGCCGGTGCGGGTCCGGGGCCCCTCCGGCCCCGCGCCCCCGATCGGCGTCACCTGAGGCCTCCCCGCACCGGCGTGTCGCTAATCCGCCCAGGTCAGAGCCGTTTCAGGCCAGTCTGATCACGTTCCAGGAGACCGGGGGCAGCAGGACCGTCGCCGGGTCGTGCCGGACGTCGGGGTTGAGACGGGGGGCGATCCTGCCGGGCTCGTCGGCGGTGTTGCGGGCGTAGACGTCGGTGTCGGTCAGCGTGGTGGCCTCCACGACGCGTGCCCCGCCGAGCGCGCGGGTGTCGATCTCCAGGGACAGGGGGCGGTCAAGCGAGCGGTTGACCGCGAACAGCGTGGTCGCCTCGCCGTCGTGGGTGGCCACGGCGTGCAGCAGCGGCACCTCGCCGTACTCGGCGGTCTCGTACGTGGGCGAGACCGGCTCGACGCGCAGCACGTCCCCGGCCGCCAGCGCGGACGCCTGGGCGAACGGGTGGAAGGTGGTCTGCCGCCACGCGCGCCCTCCCGGCTCGGTCATGATCGGGGCGATCACGTTCACGAGCTGGGCCAGGGAGGCGGCCGCCACCCGGTCGCTGTTGCGCAGCAGCGTGATCAGCAGGCCGCCGAAGGCCACCGCGTCGGCCAGGTGGTAGTGGTCCTCCAGCAGCGGCGGGGCGACCGGCCAGTCCGTGGGCGGCTCGGCGTTCTGGAAGCGCGACAGGTACCAGACGTTCCACTCGTCGAACGAGACGTCGATCTTCTTGCGGGACTTCAGCTTCGCGCCGACGTGGTCGGCGGTGGCCACCACCGAGGAGATGAAGTACTCCATGTCGGTCGAGCAGGCCAGGAAGCTGCCCAGGTCGCCGTTCTTCTCCTCGTAGTAGGCGTGGCAGGAGACGAGGTCCACCACGTCGTAGGTCTCCTCCAGCACCGTGGCCTCCCAGGCGCCGAAGGTCGGCATGGCCGAGCTGGAGCTGCCGCAGGCCACGAGCTCCAGGCCGGGACTCACCGTGCGCATGGCGCGGGCGGTCTCGGCGGCGAGCCTGCCGTACTCGTGGGCGGTCTTGTGCCCGGTCTGCCAGGGGCCGTCCATCTCGTTGCCCAGGCACCACATCCGGATGCCGTACGGCTCCCCGGCGCCGTTGGCGGCGCGCAGGTCCGACAGGGTCGTGCCGGAGGGGTGGTTGCAGTACTCCAGCAGGTCCAGCGCCGACTCGATGCCCCGGGTGCCGAGGTTGACCGCCATCATCGGCTCCACCCCGGCCTTGGCGCACCAGCGCATGAACTCGTCCACGCCGACCTCGTTGGTCTCCGTGCTGTGCCAGGCCGGATCCAGCCGCCGCGGGCGCCGCTCGCGCGGCCCCACGCCGTCCTCCCAGCGGTAGCCCGACACGAAGTTCCCGCCCGGGTAGCGGACCGTGGACACCCCCAGCTCCCTGGTCAGGTCCAGCACGTCACGCCGGAAGCCGTCCTCGTCGGCCGTGGCGTGGCCCGGCTCGTAGATGCCGGTGTACACGCACCGGCCCAGGTGCTCGACGAACGTGCCGAAGGTGCGCCGCCGGACCGGGGCCACGCGGAAGGCGGGGTCGATCGTGAGGTGTGCCGTGTGCACTGCTGGACTCCAGGGGCTAGGCCAGGTACGAACCAGGCAATTGTTAGCGTTATCATTACGTGCGTCAAGGCCCCGAAGGGGTATTCGGCCATGCCGATGCCGGGTTTATTGTTGTAATGAATCAGGGTGTTGTCGCAAAACGGCGTACTCCCGACGGCGCCGGGCGGCGGGGAGCCGCCGATCAAGCGAGTGGATCATCGTCGCGCGCGCCGCTGATATCGTTATCACCGGAAACGGCACGGGAGGACGGCTGGTGGCAGGTGTCCGGCGGGGCAGGCGTCCCGCGGTGATCGGTGACGTCGCGCGGCTGTCCGGGGTGTCGAACCAGACGGTGTCGCGCGTGATCAACGAACGCCCCAACGTGCGCGAGGAGACGCGGAGGCGGGTGCTGGACGCGATCCGGCAACTCGACTACCGCCCCAACCTGATGGCGCGCGGGCTGGTCCGCCGGCAGGCGCACACGATCGGCGTGATCAGTTTCGACTCGGTGCTGTTCGGGCCGGCGTCCACGTTGCTGGGCATCGGCCGCGCGGCCCGTTCCGCGGGGTACGGCGTCACGATCGCCACCCCGGACAGCTCCGACCGCGGCAGCATCGCCAAGGCGACGACCGATCTGGCGAGCCACACGGTGGCGGGGGTGATCATCGTGTTCGTCTCCCGGGCGGCGGCCACCAGCGCGCTGCTCAGCCTGCCCGCGGGGCTGCCCGCCGTCGCGGTCGAGGCGTCCCCCGACGACTCGGTCCCCACGGTGCGCGTCGACCAGGCCGAGGGCGCGCGGATGGCCGTGGAGCACCTGCTGGGCCTGGGGCACTCGACCGTGTGGCACGTCTCCGGGCCGAGGGAGCGCATGGACGCCCAGGCGCGCGTCGAGGCGTGGCGCGCGACCCTGGAGAGGGCGGGCCGTTCCGCGCCCCCGGTGGTGCCGGGGGACTGGAGCGCGGAGTCGGGCTACCGGGCCGGGCTCGAGCTGGCCGAGCGCCAGGGCGTGACGGCCGTCTTCGCCGCCAACGACCACATGGCGCTCGGTCTCCTCCGCGCCCTCAGCGAGCGCGGCGTCAGGGTGCCCCGGGACGTGAGCGTCGTGGGGTTCGACGACATCCCCGAGGCCGGGTACCTGATCCCGCCGCTGACCACGGTCAGGCCGGACCACGAGGAGGTGGGCCGCCGTTCCGTGGAGACGCTGCTGCGCCTGATGGACGGGGACGGGCGGGACGACGCCGACGACGTGCCCCGCGTGGTGCCGACACTGGTGCGGCGGCTGAGCACCGCGCCGGCGCCGGGCTGATCACCGAACGCCCTCCTCCGCCGCGCGGGGCGCGGCGTCTAGGGTGGTGACGCCCCCGGGGGGCGGGGACGGTCACGGCCGTCCCGGGGCCCGCCCGGGACGCGGCCGTGCCCCCGCGGCACGCGCCGGACGCGCCGGACGCGCAGACGGACGACGAGGAGAACCGATGATCCGCCGCTGGAACCCCGCCGGTCCGGCCGCTCCGCTCGGCCGGTACAGCCACCTGGCGGCCGTGCCCGCCGGTCACGAGCTGCTGGTCATATCCGGTCAGGTCGGTGTCATGGAGGACGGCGCCCTCGCGGGGACGGACGCCGAGTCCCAGGCACGGCAGGTCCTCGCCAACATCGAGAGCCTGCTGCGCTCCGCCGGTGCCGGGCCCGAGCACCTGGTCAAGCTGTTCACCATGCTCTCCGGCACCGAGCACCTGGCCGGCGTGCGCGCGGCGCAGGGCGAGGTGTTCGCCCGGTGGTTCCCCGAGGGCGACTGGCCCGCGCACTCGCTGATCGTGGTCGCCGCGCTCGCCGCCCCCGGGCTTCTCGTCGAGGTCGAGGGCATCGCCGCCGTCCCGCGCGGCTGACCCTCCCGGCGGCGGCTCAGCCGGTGACGATCGTCAGGTCCGCCCTGGCCCGGACGTCGTCGCGGGCGTGGAACCTCTCCTCCTGGGCCGCCCAGCGTTCCCAGTGCGGCGCGTAGAGGTCGCCGTCCCGCTCCAGCGCGCGGGTCCTGCGCACCCCGCCGGGCGCCTCCAGCCACACCAGGCCGCTCAGGTACGGCGCGGCGGCCAGGGCCCCGGAGCCGGTGCCGTCGAGGACGAGGAACCCGCCGCCCGGCACCTCGTGCCACTCGGCGTAGCCGCCCGCCGCCCAGTCGTAGCGCCTCCATCGCGCGGGACGATCCAGGCTCAACGGCCGCAGCACCCACCCGACCAGCGCGTCGACCCCGCCCAGCAGGCCGTCCCAGCCGGGGTAGAGGTCGTCCATCCGTACGACGGGCGCGCCCAGCTCGGCGGCGACGGCGGCGGCGAGGGTGGACTTGCCCGCCCCCGACCGCCCCTCGACGGCCAGGACGCGGGTGCCGCCGGCGCGGGCGGGCCACGACCGCAGCCGGGCGGCGATCCGTGCCACGTGCGTGTCGGACGGGCGGGACGCGGACCCCGGCGGGCCGGGAGCGGTCCCCGGGGAGTCCTCGGGGAACGTCCCGGCGGGGTCCTCCGGGGCCGTCACGCCTCCCCGGCCGAGGACAGGCGGGCGGTCTGGGCCTTCAGGACCGCGATGGTCTTGGTCACGTAGTCGAGGATCAGCGCCAGCTCGCGCTCGTCGTACTCGGCCAGGAAGGCGCCCATCTCGCGACCGAGGTCGGCGAAGATCATGCCGAGGTCGGGGGTCTGCCCGGAGGTGGCGGTGACCAGCACCCGCCGGCGGTCGGCCGGGTCGGGGACGCGCCGCACGTACCCGGCCCGCTCCAGGCGGTCGACCAGGGCGGTGATCGCGCTGGCGCCGAACCCGAGCTCGCCGGCGAGCGCCCCGGCCGGCAGCGGGCCCTGCCGGGCGACGATCCCCAGGGCCTTGTGGTCGATCGCGCTGAGTCCCAGCCGCCGCGCCACGGCCTCGTGGAAGACCACGACCGCGGTGCTCAGCTCCCAGCCCAGTTCGGCGGCGCCGTCCATGTCACTCCAATTAGTTCAGTCTGGTGAATAGTTCAATTGCGTGTAATAATTTAGCGGTATGACTCTTCTTACTGGGTCACGGCTCGGCCGTGACGCGGCGCGCTGGGGTGCGCGCTTCTACCTTCGCCATGCCGGGCTGGTCGTCGGGCTCTCCATGGTCCCGGCGCTTCAGCGCTTCGTCTCCATACGGTGGGGGGCCGGCCTCCCGGACGCGGCCGCCGTCACCGGCGAGGCGATCACCGCGGCGAGCCGTGTCCTGCTGGCCTACATGATCATCAAGCTGGCGATCGTCGACGACCCCGCCCTGAGGCCGTTCGAGGCCGAGGGCCGCTGGAGGCGCCTGGGAAGGTTCGCCGGCCGGAGGCGATCGGACGTCGCCGCGCAGTTCCTCCTCCTGGGGGCCGCGTTCGCGCTCTTCGACATCCTGCCCGAGACGGCCATCGGCGCGTGGGTCCCCGAGGACGCGAGGGAGACGGTGCTCTCCGTCCTCGTCTCCGCCAAGAACCCCACGGTGATCGCCTTCACGATGGTCTGGATGGTGGGGGTGGCGCGCCGGATGATCCTCGACGCGCCGGCGCCGGTGCGGGCACCCGTGTCCGGGACGGCGTCCCCGCGGGACTGAGGTCCTCCGAGGTCCTCCGAGGTCCTCCGAGGTCCTCCGAGGTCCTCCGAGGTCCTCCGGCCGGCGGACTCCGCCGGGGACGTCGCGGGTGGCCGACGAGGGCGCCACCCGCGATCCCATTTGACAGATTAATTTGTCCAATGGTCTCATGGGGGCATGCCCGCGACCGAGATGACGCTCATGGACGAGCCCGATCGTCTGCGCCTGGCACTCACCCCGATCCGCCGCCGTCTCCTCGGGCGCCTGCGCGAGCCCGCCTCGGCGGTCGGCCTCGCCGCCGATCTCGGGCTGCCGCGGCAGCGGGTCGGCTACCACCTCAGGGTGCTGGAGGAGGCCGGGCTGATCGAGCTGGTGGAGGAACGCCCGCGGCGCGGCTTCGTCGAGCGCGTCATGCGCGTCACCGCCAAGGCGTTCCTCGTCGATCCCGGCGTGCTCGCCGCGCCGGAGGAGAGCGCCGGGAGCACCGGGAGCACCGGGGACGCCGGGGCGGTGGAGACCGGCCAGAGTGGTGACGCGGCCGACGCGGCCGACGCGGCCGGTGCGAGCGGTGAAGACGGCGGGGCCGACGCGGCCCGTGCCGAGGCCGAGGTCGCAGCCGAGGTCGCAGCCGAGGTCGCCGCCGAGACCGACGAGGAGTTCCGCCGGGTCGCCGACCGCTACGCCGCCGAACATCTCGTGGAGGCGGCCGCGGACACCGTGCGCGACGTCACCCGAATGGCGGACGCCGCCGACCGGCAGGGCGTCCGGCTGCTGACGTTCACGCTGGAGGCTCAGGTGCGCTTCGCCGAGCCCGGCGACGTGCACGACTTCGCCGGAGCGCTCGCCGACGCCCTCGCCCGCGTCGCGGAACGCTTCGACACCCCCGGCGGGCGGCCCTACCGCCTCGTCGCCGGGGGTCACCCGGCCCCGGCCCGCAGGAAACGGGCGACCGACCCTCTTCCCGGGGCAGCGGCCCCGGCGACCCCCACCCCGGAGGCAACCGAATGACCGATGAACCGTTCGTCGTCGACGTCACCATCGCCGCGCCCGTCGGCGAGGTCTGGGACGCCCTGCGCGATCCCGCGCTGATCCGGCGCTGGCACGGCTGGCACTTCGACGGGCTCGACGAGGAGATCGAGGTCATCTACCTCAAGGGCGCCGTCGAGTCGCCCGGCGAGTACCGGCTGGAGATCCAGGGCAACGACCTGTTCGAGCTGACCGACCTCGGCGACCGGACGCGCCTGCGGCTGACCCGCGCCCCCCGCGGCGGCGACCCGGAGTGGGACGCCTACTACGACGACATCAGCGAGGGCTGGGTCACCTTCGTCCACCAGCTGGCGTTCGCGCTGGGGCGCCACCCCGGCGCCGACCGGCGCACGGTCTTCCTCTCCGGGGCCGCGACCACGCCGTTGCTGGAGGCCGCCGGTCTCGAGGCGGTGGCCGGGGCGGCTCCCGGCACGCCGTACGAGGTGACCGGTCCCGCCGGCGAGCCGCTGCGCGGTGAGGTGTGGTTCCGCTCGGCCAACCAGATCGGGCTCACCGTCGAGGGCTGGGGGGACGGCCTGCTGATCGCCGCCCGGATCCCTCCCTCGCCCGCCACCCCGGACGGCGCCGCCATGATGGTGCTCACCACGTACGGGCTCGACGAGGCGGCGTTCGCCGATCTCGAATCCCGCTGGAACGCCTGGTGGGGAAGGGCCTTCCCGTCCCCGGCCGCGGAGGGCGAGGACGGCTCCGACGCGCACGGATGAGCCCGCGAGGTCCGGCGGGCCGGAGGACCCGGCCCGCCGGACCCACCGGCCCGCCGGCGACCGGCCGTGGTTTCGACGACCCGCCGTGACTCCGGGGACCGGCCGGTCCCCGGAGGCGGGTCGCGGCTCCGGCCGGGCAGGTCAGCGTGCCGGACGGCAGATCACAGGACGGGGTCGGCGCCGCCCACGGGCTGCGTGGTCCACGCGCGGTGCTCGGTCTCGCGGATCTCCTCCTCGGCGGTCTGCTCCACCCTGGCCATGGCGAGCCGCAGGATCGGCGGGGCCATCAGGGAGGTCACGATCGCCACGAGGATCACGATGGTGTACGCCTCCACGCTGAGGATCCCCAGCCGCAGGCCGACCATGGCGACCACCACCTCGATCACGCCACGGGCGTTGAGCCCGGCGCCCAGAGCGAGCGCCTCCCACCGGTCGAGCCCGCTCAGGCGCGCCCCCGCGTAGGCGCCGACGAACTTGCCGGCGATCGCGATGGCCAGGACGGCGAGTCCGGCGAGCAGCACCTCGGGCCTTACCAGCGCGGTGAGGTCCATCCGCAGTCCCGCGGTGGCGAAGAAGATCGGCGCGAACCCCGAGAGCACGACCGTGCGCAGCGGGGCGAGCTTGGTCGGGTCGACCTTGCCCGCCGTCCCGATCAGGATGCCGCAGATGAACGCGCCGAAGACCGCCTCGAGGCCCAGGGCGTGGGTCCCGGCGCCGGCGAGCACGACCAGGACGGCCGCGACGGCGACGGTGGGGCCGGGCTCGTCGGACCTGGCGGCGATCCGCAGCGTGTGCCGGACCAGCGGACGGCCGAGGGTGAGCGCGAACACGATGATGGCGATCAGGTAGGCCAGGGAGGTCAGCACCGTGGCGGTGGACACCGCGTTGACCGCCATCGCGCTCACGATCGACAGCATGAACCAGCCGAAGGCGTCGTCGATCATGCCGGCGGTCAGCGTGAGCTGGCCGATGTTGCGGTGCAGCAGCTTCATGTCCATCAGGGTCTTGGCGATGACCGGGATCGCGCTGACGCACATCGCCACGCCCATGAACAGGGCGAAGACCAGGGTGTCCGTGCCTTCCGGGATCAGCGCCTTCGGCAGCAGGAAGCCGGCGCCGACGCCGAGGCCGAGCGGGATGACGAGGCCGCCGACGCTGACCCCGGCGGCCGTGCCGCCGCGGCGCCTGACCAGCCCCATGTCCATGTGCATGCCGGTCAGGCCGACCAGGAGCAGCACGCCGATCTGGCCGACGGCGTCGAGCAGGTGGTACTGCTCGGGGACGGCCGGGAACAACCAGCCGTGCACGCCCGGCACGGCCCAGGCCAGGAAGGAGGGGCCGAGGATCACGCCGACGAACAGTTCACCGACGACGGCGGGCATGCCGAACCGGGCGGCGAGCCGCCCGAGGGCCACCGCCAGCATGAGCAGGATGCCGATCTGGAGCAGGAAGACCAGTAGGTCGTGGGCGGCGATCGGTGCTATGGGGGCGGCCGACGAGGGGAGCATCGTTCTCCTTTGACACAGGGGGGCGATACAAGAGGTACCCGAGTTGATCGAAGAGGTATCCGATGCCACTTGATGTCTACTTGGAGTGAAAAGGGAGGTTCTGGGAGCGCCCTGCCCGCCTGGGAGGCTCCGGCGCGTTTCCCCACGGCGAGGATCCCGGCGAGGACGCAGGTGGGGGAGAGGCGGTGACGAGGTGGTGACGAGGCGGTGACGACGGCACGGAGCGGGCGGAGGCCGACGGAACGGCGGGGGAGGCCGAGGGGCCGCGGGGCCGTGGGGCCGTGGGGCGGAACGGCGGGGTGAGGGCGAGGCTCCGGCGGGCGGCCCGGACCCGGCGCGGCGGCCCACGGCGGCCCACGGCGGGCAACGGCGGGCAACGGCAGGCAACGGCAGGCAACGGCAGGCAACGGCTTCGAAACGTTCCATCGCCACGGCGCCGCTGGTCAGGAACAGCAGTACGATCTAGTGTAATTGGCAGTAAACCGTGCGTAAGGAGTGGGACGTGGATCTCATCGTGCCCCCGGCGGAACGGCTCCGGTGATGGCCGGTCAAGGAACCATCGGCGACCGTATCCGCGGTCTGCGGGTGAACAAGCACATGTCCCAGGCGCAACTGGCCGGGCAGGACCTGTCGGACAGCTACGTCTCGCTCATCGAGTCCGGGAAACGGACTCCCACGCCGGTCGTCACGCGCCTGCTCGCCGATCGGCTCGGCTGCACCGTGGAGTTCCTGCTCCACGGGATCGAGCCGCACCAGCGCGTCGACACCGGGCTCGCCCTGCGCCACGCCGAGCTGGAGCTCCTCCACGGCGACCCGGCCCTGGCGTCGAGCGGCTTCGCCGCCGTGGTCAGGGCCGTGGATCACGACGGCGCCGCGCTCTCCGCGCAGGCGCGGTTCGGCCAGGCCCGCGCGCTGGAGGCACAGGGCCGTACGGCGGAGGCGGTCGAGGCCTACGAGCGGCTCCGCGGGGAGGCCGCCACGCATCCCGAACGTCTCGCCGACCTCCCGGTCGTCGTCGCGCTCTGCCGGTGCTACCACCGCGCGGGCGACACGCTGCGCGCCAGGGACCTCGGGACCGAGGCCCTCGCCCAGGTCACCCGGCTCGGGCTGGACCGGGGGGACCTGGCCCTCGACCTCGCCGAGGTGCTCGCCGAGACCGAGATCGACCTCGCCTACGTGGAGCGGGTGCTGGCGGCGTCCGGCACCCCCGCGGCCGGCTCGCGCCCGGAGGTCCTCGAACTGTGGCGGGCCAGCGTGGCCCTGGCGGGGGAGGACTCCATGCTCGCCGTGGTGCTCGCGGAGGACGCCCTCGCCGCGGGGAGGCCCGCGCGGACGGCCACCCGCTACGTGAGCGCCGCGACACGCTGGGCGTGGCTCGTCGCCGCCCGGCCCGGAGGCGCCGGCCTGGCACGGGCCGCGGAGTTCGCGGCCTCGGCCGCCGAGGTCCTCGCCCGGCTGTCGCCGGAAACGGCCGAACACGCCCGCGGCCTGATCGTCCTCTCCCGTGTCCGGCTGCGCGCCGGCGGGATGAACGCCGTCGACGGGGCCGAGGGGACGACCGGGGCCGGCCGTACGGACCGGGCGGGGGCCGCCGATCCGGTGGACGGCGCCGCCGCCCTGGTGGAGCGCGCGCTCGGCATGCTCGCCGGCGCACGCGGCACGGTGCCGGCCATGGCGTCCGTGACGCTGGCGGAGATCGCCCTGGCACGCTCCAAGGACGCCGCCCCGGCGCTGGCGGAGGCGGAGCGGCTGCTCACCGATGCCGCCGAGCCCGTCGGCGCCGCGGAGATCACCACGTCCACCGCGTCCGAGGACTCCTCCGAAGCCGTGAACGCCGCCGCGTCAGCGGGCTCCGCCGAAGCGGCGGAACCCTCCGCGGGTCCGGCCGCCGGTGCCGCTCCGGTGGCCTCGGCCGTCGACCGTGAGTCGGCGCGGCTCTGGCGCGAGATCGGTGACCTGTGGGGCAGGGCCGGATCGCCGGAGAGGCAGCGGAACGCCTACCTCAGGGCACTGAAGGTCATCGGTGTCGCGGCGCGCCCCGAGCTGTCACCGGTCTCGGCGCGGTACGCGGCGTCGGGCCCGGCGATCCCGGTGCGACTCGGCGCCGCCGCGGAGCCGGGAGCGCGCTGAACGACGCGGTGGAGCCCGCGGCGTGGTGAACGACGCCGCGGTGGGGAGGTGGCGCGTTCGTCGCCGTGCCCTCGGGTTGGGCTAACTTGAAGCGCGTGCCTCCCCCCGTCGCGTCCTCTTCCGTCGCGCCTTCCCCCGTGAGAAGCGCGTACCCTCCCCACCGGTCCGCCGGCCTGTTCCTGCTCGGCCTGCTGCTGCTGCTCACCGTGCTGGCGAGCATCGTGATCGGCGCCAAGCAGATCCCGCCCGGCCAGGCGCTGGCCGGTGTGCTCGCCCCGGACGGCTCGGAGAACGCGCTGATCGTCCAGCAGCTGCGGCTGCCGCGCACCCTGCTGGGCGTGAGCGTCGGCATGGCGCTCGGCCTGGCGGGCGCGCTCATGCAGGCGCTGACCCGCAACCCCCTGGCCGAGCCCGGTCTTCTCGGCGTCAACGGAGGCGCCGCGGTGGCCGTCGTGACGGTGATCGTCCTGTTCCGGGTGGACGACGTCCTCGTCTACGTGTGGGCGGCGTTCCTCGGGGCGGCCGGAGCGGCCGCGCTGGTGTACGCGATCGGCACACGCGGCCGTTCCGGTGCCTCACCCGCCCGGCTGGTGCTGGCCGGGGCCGGGATCAACGCGGTGTTCAGCTCCCTGACGGCGGGACTGATGCTGCTCAGCCCGCGCGGCTTCGGGGGTTTCCGGTTCTGGCAGGTCGGCTCGCTCTCCGGGCGCGACCTCGAGGTCTTCCTCGGGGTCGGCCCGTTCCTGCTGGCCGGTACGGCGCTGGCGCTCCTGCTGGCCCGACCGCTCAACGCGCTGGCGCTGGGGGAGGACACCGGGCGGGCGCTGGGCGCGCGGCCCGGCCGGACCCGCGCGCTGGGGGCGCTGGCCGTCGTGGTGCTGTGCGGTGCCGCCACCGCGGCGGTGGGGCCGATCATGTTCCTCGGGCTGGCGGTGCCGTTCACGGTCCGGGCGCTGGTGGGCCCGGACCAGCGCTGGGTGCTGCCGTACTCGCTGCTGCTGGCACCGGTGCTGCTGCTGTGGGCCGACATCCTCGGCCGCGTGGTGGCCGCGCCCGCGGAGCTGGAGACGGGCCTGGTCACCGCCTTCCTGGGCGCCCCCCTGCTGGCGATGATGGTCCGCCGCGGAAGGGTGCCCCAGCTGTGAGCGCGAGCCGTGTCCTGCGCGCCGGGACGTTCTCCCTGAGATGGCGGCCGCGGTCGGTGGCGGTCTGCGTCGTCCTGGCCTGCGTCGCCCTGGGGGCGGCGGTGGTCGTGGTCGGCACCGGCGACCTCCCGCTCTCCGTCGCCGAGGTGCTGGGGGCGCTGACCGGGCAGGGGGACCGGGCCACGGAGTTCGTCGTGCTCGACCTCCGCCTGCCCAGGGCCGTCACCGGCCTGCTGGCCGGGATCGCCCTCGGCCTGAGCGGAGCGATCTTCCAGAGCATCACGCGCAACCCGCTGGGCAGCCCCGACCTGATCGGGTTCACCACGGGGTCGGCCACCGGCGCGCTGCTGCAGATCCTGGTCGTCGGCGGCGGGGCCGCCGCCATCGCGGCCAGTTCCATGCTGGGCGCGGTGCTGACCGCGCTCGCCGTCTACCTGGTGGCCTACCGCGGCGGGGTGCACGGCTACCGGCTGGTCCTGGTGGGGATCGCCGCGGCGGCGATGCTGGAGTCCTTCAACGCCTACCTCATCACCCGCGCCGAGCTGCGCGAGGCGTACGAGGCGGCGTTCTGGCTCACCGGCAGCCTGAACGGCAGGAACTGGCAGCACGCGTGGCCGCTGGCCGCCGGCGTGGTGGTGCTGGCCCCGGTCGCGCTGGCGTTCGGGCGACGGCTCCGCATGGGGGAGCTCGGCGACGACGCCGCGCTGGCGCTGGGCGTACCGGTCCAGCGGACCAGGGCCGCCCTGGTGGTGACCGGCGTCGGCCTGGTCGCGGTGGCGACCGCGGCGGTCGGGCCGGTCCCGTTCGTCGCGCTGGCCGCGCCGCAACTGGCGCGCAGGCTCACCCGGCGTCCGGGGACGCAGCCCGTGCCGGCCGCGCTGACGGGAGCGGCCCTGCTGGTCTGCAGCGACCTGGTGACGCTGCACCTGCCGATCCCGCTCCCGGTCGGTGTGGTCACCGGCGTGCTGGGAGGCGTCTACCTGGTCTGGCTGCTGTCGGCCGAGGGGACCGGAGGGCGGGTCTGAGCGGGATGGGCGTCCGCGTCTCCCGTCCCGACGGGCGACGACGCTCCGGGACGACCGAGCCGGGTCCCGGTCGGCGAGGTCCCTTCCCCGTGACGGATGCGATCCGCCCAGCGGCAGCGGCCACGGGGACGCCGCGATCCGCTACGCCTGTGACCAAGCGCTTCCCAGAGCGGGCAAAGATTGTTAGGTTAGGTGAGGCTTACCTAAAGTTGGGGCTCCCATGAGCTCTGGAAGGACATCCATACCCATGCGCGACACGATGCGCCGCCTGTGCGCCGCCGGAACGCTCCTGCTGGGTCTCGGCCTGGTCGGCGCGTGCGGCGACGGCGGTGGCGGGCAGACCGCCGCGAGCACCACCACCGCGCCCGCGGCCCAGGCCGGCTCCGGATTCCCGGTCACCATCACGCACAAGCTCGGCACCACCACGATCGAATCCGCGCCCCAGCGTATCGTCGCCCTCGGTGAGATCGACCAGGACACCCTGCTCGCCCTGGGCGTGCAGCCGGTCGGGATGGCGGAGCTGACGGGCATCCAGCCCGACGGCCTCACCCCCTGGACCGCCCCCGAGATCTCCGGCGCCAAGCCGGAGCTGCTGAGGGCCGGCGAGGCCGGCTTCTCGCTGGAGAAGGTCGCCGCCCTCAAGCCCGACCTGATCCTGGCCGGAGGCGACTACTACATCGACAAGGAGTACGCCGGCCTCTCCCGGCTCGCGCCGACCACCGCCTACGAGACCGGCCCGGCCGAGGACTCCTGGCAGACCGTGGCCCGCCAGGTCGCCAAGGCGGTCGGCAAGGCCGGCGAGGGTGACAAGCTCGTCGCCGACGTCGAGGCGAAGATCGCCTCGGTGAAGACCGGCCACCCCGTGCTCGCCGGCAAGAAGTACGCCCTGACCAGCGTCTTCCCCTCCGGCAACATCGGCGTCATGAAGTCCGGCGCCGACATCAGCGTCAAGCTCTTCGACCAGTTCGGGATGGTGCTGCCCGAGGAGATCAAGGCGCTCCCCGGCGAGGGCTTCGCGGCCGAGCTCAGCATGGAGAAGGTCAAGGTCCTCGACGTCGACGTGCTGCTCAGCCACTACAACGACGACGCCGCCACCCAGAAGAAGATCGAGGCCAACGCCCTGTTCTCCGGCCTGGACGTGGTCAGGCGCGGCTCGTACGTGCCGCTGGACCTCAAGGCGTTCTGGCCGCTGCGCACGCCGACGCCGCTCGCGATCCCCTACGTGGTCGACCGGCTCGTGCCACAGCTCGCCAAGGCCGCCGAGGCCGCCGACTCCTCCTGAGGCGTCTCTCCTCCGGCCCGCCCCGGGAACGACCCGCAGCCCCCGGGAACGACCCGCCGGAGCGGCCCCTTCCGGGGCGGGCCGCAGGAGGCCGCCCGGTCCCGCGCACGCACCCTCCCCCGCGACCACCCGGCCACGGGGGACCGTTCCTCAGCACCTGAGAGGCGAACATGTCGAGCCCGGTCTATGACATCGTGGGCATCGGTTTCGGTCCTTCCAACCTCGCGCTCGCGGTGGCACTGGAGGAGGAGTACGGCTCCGGCGTGAACGCGGTGTTCCTCGAGAGGCAACCGAGGTTCGGCTGGCACCGCAACATGCTCCTCGACGGCGCCACGATGCAGGTCCACTTCCTCAAGGACCTGGTCACCCTGCGCAACCCCACCAGCCCCTACTCCTTCCTGTGCTACCTCCAGGAGAAGGGGCGGCTGGTCGACTTCGTCAACCACAAGACCATGTTCCCCACCCGCCTGGAGTTCCACGACTACCTGGAGTGGGTCGCGGCCTCCTTCGCGCACCTGGTGCGCTACGACTCCGAGGTCGTGGCGGTGCGCCCGCACGACGACGACACGCTGGAGGTCGTCGTGCAGCGCGGCGACGAGCTGCACACCTGCCTGACCCGGAACCTGGTGATCGCGGTCGGGCTGGACCCGGTGCTGCCCGGCGGCGTGCGCTCCGGCGAGCGGGTCTGGCACACCGAGGAACTGCTGTCCCGGCTGGAGGGGCTCGGCGGGCGCCAGCCCAGGCGGTTCGTGGTGGTCGGCGCCGGGCAGAGCGCGGCCGAGACCGTCGAGCACCTGCACCGCACCTACGCCTCCGCGGAGGTCTGCGCCGTCTTCACCCGGTACGGCTACTCGCCCGCCGACGACAGCCCCTTCGCCAACCGCATCTTCGACCCCGAGGCCGTCGACCACTTCTTCACCGCCCCCGAGGAGGTCAAGCGCATGCTGCTGGCCTACTCCCGCAACACCAACTACTCGGTGGTCGACATCGACCTCATCGACGAGCTCTACCGGCGCTCCTACGCCGAGAAGGTCGCCGGCGTCGAGCGCCTGCGCATACTGAACGCCTCCCGCCTGCTCGGCGTGGAGGAGGACGGCGAGGTCGCCCGCGTCCGGATGTGCTTCCTGCCCACCGGCGAGGTGAGCACGATCGAGGCCGACGCGGTCGTGTGCGCCACCGGCTACCGCGAGCGCAACCCGCTCGACCTGCTCGGCGAGGCGCGCGAGCACTGCCTCACCGGCGCGTCCGGCGAGCTGCTGGTGGAGCGCGACTACCGGATCGCCGTCGACCCTCAGAAGAGCTGGGGCGTCTACCTGCAGGGCGCCACCGAGGACACCCACGGCATCGCCTCGTCCCTGCTGTCCATGACCGCCGTGCGCACCGGCGAGATCGTGCGCTCGATCGCCCGCCGCTCGGCGCAGGTGCCGCAGGGCGCCGAACCGTGACGCGGTCCCCGGGGGCCCACCTCCGGCACTCGCCGCGGGCGTGACCGGCGCGCCGCCGGGCCCCCGCGCCACCTGGGTGTACCCCGGTGGTGAGCCGTCCGGCCAGGGTTACTAAGGTTATCCTAAGTTTACTTCGGGTCGTTCTCAGGTTTCGTGGGGTGACGGTGTTCGCCAGCTATCTCATCGGATTGCGCGAAGGTCTCGAGGCCACCCTCGTCGTCTCCGTGCTCGTCGCCCTGCTGGTCAAGAGTGACCGGCGGGACCGGCTCCCCCTGGTGTGGGCCGGGGTCGGCGCCGCCGTCGCGCTGTCGGTCGCGTTCGGCGCGCTGCTCACCTTCACCGTCGCCCACCTGGAGTACCGCCAGCAGGAGCTGTTCGAGGCGATCACCTCGCTGCTCGCCACCGCGTTCGTCACCTGGATGATCTTCTGGATGCGCCGCGCCGCCCGTACCCTCTCCGGCGAGCTGCGCGCCAGGCTCAGCGAGGCCCTGGAGGTCGGCGCGACCGCGGTGGTGGTCGTGTCCTTCCTCGCCGTGGCGCGCGAGGGCCTGGAGACCGCGCTGCTGTTCTTCGCCTCCGCGCAGGGCGCCGCCACCACGGCCGTCCCGCTGGCCGGGATCAGCCTGGGCCTGCTCACCGCGGTCGTGCTCGGCTGGGGCGTCTACCGCAGCGCGCTGCGCATCGACCTGGCCACGTTCTTCACCTGGACCGGCCTGCTGCTGATCCTGGTCGCCGCCGGCATCTTCAAGTACGGCGTGCACGACCTGCAGGAGGCCGGTGTCCTGCCGGGCCTGTCCGACCAGGCCTTCGACATCAGCGGCGTGCTTCCCGCCGACTCCTGGTACGGCACGCTGCTGGCCGGGATGTTCAACATCACCCCGCAGCCGAGCGTGCTGGAGACGGTGGCGTGGGCCGCCTACGCGCTGCCCACGCTCGTGCTCTTCCTGTGGCCGCGGCGGAACCGCCCGGTTCCCGTGTCCAAGACCTCCGTGACCGACCCGCAACACGCGGGCTGACCTTCCCGAACAGGACGACCATGCGTACCTCCCTCTCCATCGCCGCCGGCGCGCTCGCGCTCGCCGGCCTCACCGCCTGCGCCTCCGACCCCGCGCCGGCCAACGACGCCGGGGCCGGCCGGGAAGGGGCCGCCCCCGCGGCGAGCGGACCGGTCGCGGGCGGTCCCGTCACGGTCGCCGCCAACGACACCGAGTGCAAGGTCGCGGTCACCGAGGTCCCCGCCGGGACCTCGACGTTCGCCGTCACCAACGGCGGCACCAAGGTGACCGAGTTCTACGTCTACGCGGCCGGCGACCGGGTCATGGGCGAGGTGGAGAACATCGTGCCGGGCCTGACCCGCGAGATGATCGTCGAGTTGCCCGCCGGCACCTACCAGACCGCCTGCAAGCCCGGCATGATCGGAAAGGGCGTCCGCGGGGCGCTCAAGGTGACCGGCGAGCACAGGCCGCTCAGCGACGACGCCGAGCTCGCGGCGGCCACCGCGGGCTACAAGCGCTACATCAAGTCGCAGAGCGAGACCCTGCTGACCAAGACCCAGGAGTTCGTGGACGCGGTCAAGGCGGGCGACGTCAAGAAGGCGAAGGCGCTCTTCCCGGTCTCGCGCACCTACTGGGAGCGGATCGAACCGGTCGCGGAGATCTTCGGCGACCTCGACCCGGCCATCGACGCCCGCGAGAACGACGTGGCCGAGGGCGAGAAGTGGACGGGGTTCCACCGCATCGAGAAGGACCTGTGGGTCGGCGGGGACATCGGCGGCGACGGGCCGATCGCCGACAAGCTGATGACCGACGTCAGGACCATCGTGGAGAAGGCCAACGCCGCCGAGCTCTCGCCGGTGCTGCTGGCCAACGGTGCCAAGGGCCTGCTCGACGAGGTCGCCTCCGGGAAGATCACCGGCGAGGAGGACCGCTACTCCCACACCGACCTGTGGGACTTCGACGCCAACCTGCAGGGGTCCAGGGCGGCGGTGCAGGCGCTCCGCCCGGTCCTGGAGCAGCGCGCCCCCGAGCTGGTCACGACGCTGGACGAGAAGTTCGCCGCCGCCGAGGCCGCGCTCGGCGAGCACCGCGAGGGCGACGGCTGGAAGCTGCACACCGCCCTGTCCAAGGAGGACCTCAGGAAGCTCTCGGACGCGATCAACGCGCTCTCCGAGCCGATCAGCAAGATCGCCGCGGTCGTGGCGAAGTAGCGGCGGATCAAACCGGCGAGGAACGGGTCACGGTGACGAGCGGCAGGTCGCGGTGACGGCGGACGGCGGGTCACTCCGGGGACCCGAGGAGGGAGGGGCGCGATGAGCGGACGGATCAGCCGCAGGGGACTGCTGGGGATGGGCGCCGCGGGGGCGGCGGCCGCCGGCGCCGGCGCGCTCGTGGTACGCGGCACCGGAGGCGGAACCGGAGGTGGGCGGGAGCCGGCCCCCGCCGCGCGCCCCGCCTCCGCCGCCGACCCGGTCGGCTTCTACGGCGAGCACCAGGCGGGCATCGTCACCCCGGCCCAGGACAGGCTGCACTTCGTCTCGTTCGACGTGATCACCGAGAAGAAGGCCGAACTGGTCGATCTGCTCCAGGAGTGGACCGCCGCCGCGGCCCGGATGACGCGGGGGGAGGAGGCCGGCGTGTTCGGCGCGGTCGGCGGGGAACGCGAGGCGCCGCCGGACGACACCGGCGAGGCGCTCGGCCTGCCGGCCTCCGGCCTGACGCTGACCGTCGGCTTCGGCGGTTCGCTGTTCGACGACCGTTTCGGGCTGGCCGCGCGCCGGCCGGCCGCGCTGGCCGACCTGCCGCACCTGCCCGGAGACGCGCTGCTGAAGGACATCTCCGGCGGTGACCTGTGCGTGCAGGCGTGCGCGCACGACCCGCAGGTCGCGGTGCACGCCATCCGCAACCTGGCGCGCATCGGCTTCGGCAGGGTCTCGGTCCGCTGGACCCAGCTCGGCTTCGGCCGCACGTCCTCGACGTCGCGTTCCCAGGCGACGGCGCGCAACCTGATGGGGTTCAAGGACGGCACCGCCAACCTCAAGCTGGAGGACGTGGCGCTGCTGAAGGAGCACCTCTGGGTGGCGCCGGGCGACGGCCCGGACTGGATGACCGGCGGCAGCTACCTGGTCACCCGCAAGATCCGGATGCTGGTCGAGACGTGGGACCGCGCCCCGCTGGCCGAGCAGGAGCAGATCTTCGGCCGGGACAAGGGCGAGGGCGCCCCGCTGGGCCGCAAGGCCGAGTTCGACGAGATGGACTTCACCCTCAAGGGTCCCGACGGGCAGGTGCTCGTCAAGGACGACGCGCACGTACGGCTCGCCCACCCCTCCCACAACGGGGGAGCGCGGCTGCTGCGCCGCGGCTACAACTACGTCGACGGTTCCGACGGGCTGGGCCGCCTGGACGCGGGACTGTTCTTCATGGCCTACCAGCGGAATCCGCACCGGCAGTTCGTCACCGTGCAACGCTCCCTGGCCGGGGCCGACTCCCTCAACGAGTACATCAGGCACGTCTCCAGCGCCCTGTTCGCCTGCCCGCCGGGCGTACGCGACGCCGGCGACTTCTGGGGCCGGGCCCTGTTCGCCTGAGTCGACCGCGACCCGTCCGGCCGACCGCGACCCGTCCGACCCGGCGCGCGTGCCCCGCCTGACCCGCCCGCCCCCGCCCGTGCCCGGCGGGTACGGGCGGGCGCGCTTCGGGGCCGTCCGCCCGTCGTCCCGGCCGGTCACACGACACCGGGCACGGCCGGTGCGCCGCCGGTCAGACGGCGTCCTTCCCCACGTAGACGCGCAGGTGCCGGGCGGTGAGCGAGTCCCCCCGCCCGACGAGCTCGGCGGGCGTGCCGGTGAAGACCACCCGGCCACCGTCCTGGCCGGCCCCCGGGCCCATGTCGACGATCCAGTCGGCGTGCGCCATCACGGCCTGGTGGTGCTCGATGACGACGACCGTGTTGCCGTCGTCGACGAGCCGGTCGAGCAGGGCCAGGAGCTGGTCCACGTCCGCCAGGTGCAGCCCGGTGGTCGGCTCGTCCAGCACGTACGTCGCGGCCTTCTCCGCCATCCGGATGGCCAGCTTGAGCCGCTGCCGCTCGCCGCCGGACAGCGTGGTCAGCGGCTGGCCCAGGCCGAGGTAGCCCAGGCCCACGTCGGACAGCCGGTCCAGGACGGCCCGCGCCGCGCCGGAGCCCGCGCCCGACCCGAAGAAGTCGCGCGCCTCGGTCACCGACATGGCCAGCACCTCGCTGATGTCCTTGCCGCGCAGCTTGTGGGTGAGCACCTCGGGGGTGAACCTCCTGCCCTCGCACTGCTCGCACACCGACGCGACCCCGGCCATCATCGCCAGGTCGGTGTAGACCAGGCCGATGCCCTTGCAGTTGGGGCAGGCCCCCTCGGAGTTCGCGCTGAACAGGGCCGCCCGCACCCCGTTGGCCTTGGCGAAGGCGGTGCGGATCGGGTCCAGCAGCCCGGTGTAGGTGGCCGGGTTGCTGCGCCGGGAACCGCGGATCGGGCTCTGGTCGACCACGGCCACGTCCTCGGAGCGGGGGAGGGAACCGTGGATCAGCGAGCTCTTGCCGGAGCCCGCGACACCGGTGACCACGGTCAGCACGCCGAGCGGGATGTCGACGTCCACGTCCCTGAGGTTGTGCAGGGCGGCACCCCTGATCGGCAGCCACCCGGAGGGCCGGCGCACCCGCTCGCGCAGCCGGGCGCGGTGGTCCAGGTGGCGGCCGGTGAGGGAACCCGAGCGCCGCAGCCCGGCCACGTCGCCGGCGTAGCAGATCCGGCCCCCGGACGTGCCCGCGCCCGGGCCCAGGTCGACCACGTGGTCGGCGATCTCGATCGTCTCGGGCTTGTGCTCGACGACCAGGACCGTGTTGCCCTTGTCGCGCAGGCGCAGCAGCAGCCCGTTCATCCGCTCGATGTCGTGCGGGTGCAGCCCCACCGTGGGCTCGTCGAAGACGTAGGTGACGTCGGTCAGGCTGGAGCCGAGGTGGCGGACCATCTTCACCCGCTGGGCCTCGCCGCCGGACAGGGTGGCGGACTCGCGGTCCAGGCTCAGGTAACCCAGCCCGATCTCCACCAGCGAGTCCAGCGTGTTGCGCAGGGTGGCGATCAGCGGCCCCACCGACGCGTCCTCGACGCCCGCGACGAAGGCGGCCAGGTCGCTGATCTGCATGGCCGAGCACTCGGCGATGTCGCGGCCGCCGATCCTCGACGACAGCGCGGCGGGGTTGAGCCGGGTGCCGCCGCACGCGCGGCAGCCGGTGAAGGTCACCGCCCGGTCCACGAACGCCCGGATGTGCGGCTGCAGCGACTCGCGGTCCTTGCCGAGGTAGGTACGCCGGATCTTGACCAGGAGCCCCTCGTAACTGGTGTTCGTGGTCCCGATCTTGATCTTGGTGGCGGGCCTGTGCAGCAGGTCCTCCCACTGCCGGGGGGTGTAGTCCCTGAGCTTGACGTCGGGGTCGAAGAACCCGGACAGGGCCGTGTTCTGCCAGTACCAGGAGCCCACGGTGAAGTTGGGCGCCATGATCGCCCCCTCGTTGAGCGAGCGGTCGACGTCGAGGAAGGCGGTGACGTCGATGTCCGACACCCGGCCGAGCCCCTCGCAGTCCGGGCACATGCCCTCGGCGCTGTTGAAGCTGAACGCGCTGGAGGTGCCGACGTGCGGGACGCCGATCCTGCTGAAGACGATCCTCAGCATGGTCTGCGCGTCGGTCGCGGTGCCGACCGTGGACCGGGAGTTGGCGCCCATCCGCTCCTGGTCGACGATGATCGCGGCGCTCAGGTTGCGCAGGGAGTCGACGTCGGGCCGGCCCAGGCTCGGCATGAACGACTGGATGAAGGCCGTGTAGGTCTCGTTGATCAGGCGCTGTGACTCCGCGGCGATCGTGCCGAAGACCAGCGAGGACTTCCCGGACCCGGAGACGCCGGTGAAGACGGTGAGGCGGCGCTTGGGGATGTCCAGGGAGACGTCGGCGAGGTTGTTCTCCCTGGCGCCGCGGACCTCGATCACGTCGTGGGCGTCCGCGACACGGGCCCGCCACCGGGCGCGACCGCCGGACACCGGTCGGTCGGACGGGAATGCGAACCTTCTCATTGATATCCTTAGGCTGTAAGGAGATGGCTCGGACAAATTAGTTTATGCCGTAAGGAGTTGCAAGTGGTGGTCTTCGCCGGACAGGGTGACGCGCGCCGCTCCATGTCCCTGCTCTGGCGTGCCCCCGGCCCCCCGCAGGTGCGTCCCGGGCCCAGGCCCGCGCTGAGCGTGGACCTGATCGTGGCGGCGGGCATCGCCGTGGCCGACGCCGAGGGGATGGCCGCCCTGTCCATGCGCGCGGTGGGCGAACGGCTCGGGCGCACCGCCATGGCCCTCTACACCTACGTCCCGAGCAAGAGCGAGCTGGTCGACCTGATGTACGACCACGCGCTGGCCGAGCTGCCCACCGGCTACGACACCGCGGCGGGCTGGCGGGCGGCCGTGACCGCCTGGGCCGAGGACCTCTGGGAGTTCTACCTGCGGCACCCGTGGATGCTGCAGGTCTCCCCGGCGCGCCCGGTGCTCGGCCCCAACGAGTACGTCATGCTCGAGACGGTGCTGCGCGCCCTCCGCGAGAGCGGGCTGCCGGCCGGCGTGCTGCGCCGCGTCGTCGGCGCGCTGACGCACCTCGTGCGCGGGGCGGCGCAGACGATCGCCGAGACCCGGCGGGCCCCGGTCGAGACCGGGATGTCCGACGACGAGTGGTGGTACGCCCGCTCGGCCCTGCTCCAGGAGGTCGCCCTCGACTTCACCGAGCGCTTCCCCGTCGTGACCTGGATGGAGAGCGAGGGCGCCTACCGTTCCGAGGACGAGACCGTCCCCTACCTGGAGCGGGAGGCCAGGGAGGCCTTCGCGACCGGGCTCGGCGTGTTCCTCGACGGCGTCGAGGCGGCCGTACGCCGGAACGACGCCGGGCGGGCCGCGCGGGGAGCCCGCGGCGGAGCTCGCTGAAAATCCACCCCCCGGGGGGGCGTCCCGGTCGTCTAATCGGCCTCCCGCAGGGCAGTAAGGGGGTCATGAAAAAGTTCTTCAAGGTCGTGGTGGCACGCTGGCTGGCCCGTACGCCGTTCGGTCTGGCCGTCCTGGGAGTGGGCTGGCTGCTGGGCCGGCGCAAGCAGCGCGCCCAGGTCGAGCAGGGGCGAGGCGCCCGGCGTGCCCACGGTTCGCGCAAGGCCAGGCCCGTCGTCCGTTCGGGGCGGCGCCGCTGACGGACGGGCGTCCTCCGGGGCGCCCGTCCGCGCGGCCCGGAACGTCGCGCGGGAGTCCTCGGACCGGCCGGTGAGGGCCGGACCCCGGGCGCCGGCCATCGGTCCGGCGTGCGGGGCCGGCGGGGGAACGGGCCCGGCGGGGAGAAAGGGGCCCCTCTCCTTTCGGGCCGGTGTCGATCCACCGGCCGGCCGTTCGTGTAGGGGTGAGACGCCGGCACGAGGCCGGCGGGACCCCGAAGCGGAGAGACGATGAGCATCGTCGTGACGGTCAACAACATGTCGCTCGACGGCGTGATGCAGGCGCCCGGCCGGGCCGACGAGGACCCGCGCGGGGGCTTCGGGCACGGGGGGTGGGCCCGGCCCTACGGCGACGAGGTCGCCGGCCGGGTGATGGGCGAGGGGATGAGCCGGACCCGGGCGCTGGTGCTCGGTCGCAGGACCTACGAGGACTTCTTCTCCTTCTGGCCCGGGCAGCGCGACAACCCCTTCACCGAGGTACTCGCCGCCACGCCGAAGTACGTCGCGTCCAGGACGCTGCGGGAACCGCTGCCCTGGGCCAACTCCGTCCTCATGCCCGGCGACGCCACCGACGAGGTGGCCCGCCTCAGGGAGCAGCCCGGCGGTGACCTGGTGGTGCTCGGCAGCGGGGACCTGCTCCGGTCGCTGACGCGCCGCGGGCTCGTCGACCGGTACATCCTGCTGATCCATCCGCTGGTGCTGGGAACCGGACGGCGCCTCTTCGCGGAGCAGGGCGCCCTCGGCGCCCTGCGGCTCGTCGGCTCCCTGACCACGACCACCGGGGTGGTGATCGCGACCTACGAGCCGGTCGAGCCGGCGGCGGGCGCGGCCGGCCCGGCCTGACCCGCCCGGACATCGGCCCTGACCCGCCCGATCCGGCCTGGCCTGGCCTGCCCGGCCCGATCCGCCCGGCGCCGCACTCGCCGGGGCACGGTCGCGTCCCGGCGGGGAACGGCTCAGGTGGTCGGGGACAGAAGGACCCGGGTGGGCCGGTGCGGGGGAACGGCGCGGCCGTCGGGCAGGAGCTCACCGGTGTCGTCGAACAGGACGACACCGTTGCACAGGAGGGTCCACCCCTGCTCGGGACGGGAGGCGACGGGGCGCGCGGCCTCGCGGTCGGAGGCGTACCCGGAGGGGCAGCGGGGTTCGTGCTGACACATGGCAGACCTCGATCGGTCGGCTCGGATCACGGCTGCTCGCCGTCGAACGCTCTCAGTATCACTCCGGGATCGCGGACGGTCCGCGTACAAGTACCCCTAACGTCGTTCCGTGCCGGAGTAGGGGTTCCGTGCCGCCGGGGGATGAGACCGGGCGCGCCGGGTACGGCAGGCCGGGGGGCACGGCGGCCCGGTCGTGGCCCGGCGATGACGAGTGGAGAGCGTGCGATGACGGACAAGGCGATCGCGGACTTCTGGTTCGATCCCTCCTGCCCCTACACCTGGCTCACCTCCCGGTGGCTGCTGGAGGTGGAGAAGGTCCGCCCCGTCGAGGTGCGCTGGCACCTGATGAGCCTCTCGGTGCTCAACGAGGGGCGCGACGACGATCCCGAGGGGGACAGCGAGGGGTACCTGTGGGTGCCGGTGCGGGTCTGCGCCGCCGTGCTGGAACGGTACGGGCAGGAGGCGCTCGCGCGGTTCTACACCGCGATGTGGACGGCCGGGCGCGGGCGCGGCCAGGAGTGGCCCGAGTCCCTGCACGACGCGCTGGCCGCCGCCGGGCTGCCGCGGGAGCTGGCCGAGGCCGGCGCGTCGACCGCCCACGACGAGGCCGTACGCGCCTCGCACGCCGAGGGTCTCGGCCTGATCGGCGGCGACCACGTGGGCACCCCCGTGGTGGCCGTCACCGGCACGGGCGGGGAGCGCGTCGCGTTCTTCGGCCCGGTGATCTCGGAGGTCCCCGTGGGGGAGGGGGCGGGCCGCCTGTGGGACGGGACGCTGCTGGTGGCCGGCACGCCCGCCTTCCACGAGCTCAAGGGGCAGCCGCCCGCCGCCCCCCGGCTCGACCCTCCGGCACCCGCCGCCGGCCCGGAATGACGGCGTGACGGCGTGACGCGGACGGTGTGACGGCGTGACGGTGTGACGGCGTGACGCGGACGGTGTGACCGGGTGGGGTGGGCCGGGTGGGTGACGGCCGGGCGGTGTGACGGTGTGACGGCCGGCCGGTCACGTGGTCGAGCGGTGTGGCCGTGGGCGGGTGCGCGCGCCGGCCCCGTGCGGGCCGACGGTGTCCCGGCCGGAGACACCCCGGCCGGTGTCGTTCAAGGCGGTGTCGTTCAAGGCGGTGCCCGTCGAGCGGGTTCCGGCCGGATCGGTGTGACGCGCGCCGGATCCGGACACGTCGATCTCCCCCCGATGTTCCCCGTTCATGGCTCGGGAGTTACCCCATATCGAGCATTCCTGTCATTCCTCTCAATTAACACTATTTCGGGCATTGCTATTGATCTACTTTGTAATGGCGCGCTCATCGGGCCGTCACGGTGTGGAGGGCCTCCGGGATCAGGGGAGCGAAGCCGGCGGGGGCGAGCCCCCACGGAACGATCGTGCCCCGTGTTTCGCTCCGTGAGCTCCGTGGCGGAGACGCATCCGGTAGTGTTGCCCCGTCCGAACGGACCTACCGAGGAGGTGAGACCCATTACCGCTGTATCAGGTCGGGTGCTCCCTTCTCGCATCCGCGCGGTTCATCCGGCATAGGTGACCGAGGGAGCCCCGTCGGCTTCCCGAAAGGTTCTCCATGCCGGTTCTTCCCTCTCTGTTGTCCCTGCCCGTCGTCGTCTCCAGGCTCCGTGCCGCCGGCTGTGTCTTCGCCGAGGAGGAGGCGGAGCTGCTGCTGACCAACGCCCGCACACCCGCCGATCTCGCCGGGATGGTGGAGCGGAGGGTCACCGGCCTGCCGCTGGAACACGTCCTCGGCTGGGCGGAGTTCTACGGCGCGCGATTCCTGGTCGATCCCGGCGTGTTCGTGCCGCGTCGTCGTACCGAGTTCCTCGTGCGTCAGGCCGCCTCCCTGGCGGTCGCGGACCGTCCGTCCGGCCGCCCTTGGGTGATCGTCGACCTGTGCTGCGGTTCGGGCGCGGTGGGCTCCGCGCTGGCCACGGCCCTGGGTGAGGCCGAGTTGTACGCCGTGGACATCGACCCCGCCGCGGTGCGGTGCGCCCGACGCAACGTCGGCGCCGGGGGCCGGGTCTACGAGGGTGATCTCTACGAGCCGCTGCCCGCGGCGTTGCGGGGCCGCGTCGATCTCCTGGTGGCCAACGCGCCCTACGTCCCCACCGAGGCGATCGGGCTGCTGCCCGCGGAGGCGCGGGTGCACGAGCCCCTGGTGGCGCTCGACGGCGGCGAGGACGGTGTCGAGGTCCAGCGGAGGGTGACCGCCGAGGCGTCACGCTGGCTGGCGCCGGACGGTCGTCTGCTGGTGGAGACGAGCGAGCGGCAGGCCCCGCGGACCGTGGCGGCCTTCGCCCGCAACGGGCTGGAGCCGAGGGTGGCCCGTTCCGAGGAACTGGACGCCACCGTCGTCATCGGCACCGGGCCCACGGCCGGGACGGGGCGGGACGGCTGATCACCCGCGGGGCCGCGGTGGTCTCGGCGGTCCCGCCCGGGCCGGGGGGCCGAGGCGGTCCGCACCGAAGCGGTTCGAGGCGGTTTGGGCCGGGGCGGTCTGAGCCGGGCGGACCGCCCCGGCTCGGCGTGCTCCGGCCTGTTTCACCTGCTTCAGGTTTGTTTCGTCCCGTCAGGTTCAGGCGGTTCGGCGCGGGCCGTCGGGCAGGTGGGCGCGTGTCTCACCGGCCGCTTCCGATGCGGCGGCCGGTGATCTCGTTGGCGGAGATCCTGACGTAGAGCGTCCGTTCGCCACCGGCCCAGGGCTGTACGCCGGTGGCCTGCGCGGCGGCCAGCTCGTCGGGCGTGGAGAGGTGGTGCACCCCGCCGCGTACCAGCACGCTCCACCCCTGGCTCGTGGTGGCGTCGAGCTGGTCGACCTCGAATGCGATCTTGAATTCGACGCCCTCGACGCCGGTCCGCAGGCCCGCGTCGAAGGGGCCGCCCACGGCGGTACGGAAGATCACCGTCTCCTCGTGCAGCACGTAGTTGACCGGGAGGATCACCGGCCCGCCCTGGTCGTTGAAGGCCACCCTGCCCACCCCGCCCGCACTGATCAACCGCAGGCACTCCTCGCGGCCGAGCGTCTCCAGCGCGCCGGGAACGCCCCCGTGCCCGTCGCCGGCCGCAACCTGCTCGCCCATACGCTCCTCCACGATCGATTCCCTTCACGCCGGCCTCACGAGGGAAACGCCCCCTCGGGGGAAACGTTACCGCCGGGCCCGGCCGGGGCGGGACGGGACGGCGGGGACACGGCGGAGACGGGGCGGGGCGGGGCGGGACGCGACGGGGCGGGGCGAGGAAGGGCGAGGGCGGCGGGACGGTCCGATTTCCTCGTGCGCCCGCGGCCGGCAGGGGAGACGAACGTCCCATCGCCTGAGGACCTTCGCCGATGACGCGGGCCCGGTCCCCGCGACCACACTGGGAGGACAAGAGGAGGTCAGCGATGACGATTCAGGTGAAGGACATCATGGGCAGGGTGGCCATCGCGGTCGAACGGGACGCCTCGTTCGCCGACCTGGTCGCCACGATGCGGCGTTTCAAGGTCGGCGCGGTCACCGTGATCGACGCCGACCGCCGCCCGGTGGGCCTGGTCTCGGAGGACGATCTCCTGCTCAGGGAGACGGCCGGGCAGCGGGCGGACGGCGGTCCCTTCGAGCGTGGCCTCCCCGGCGGCCTCCTGGGAGGGCTCGGGCACCGTCAGGAGCGTCGTCACGAGCGCCGCAAGGCCGTGGGGACCGTCGCGGGTGAGATCATGACCAGCCCGGCGATCACGGTGACGACGGCGACCCCGGCCCGGGAGGCGGCCAGGCTCATGCACGCGCACCGGATCAAGCAGCTACCGGTCATCGACGCCGTGACGGGCAGGATGGCCGGAACCGTCCACCAGCGGGATCTGCTGAAGGTCTTCCTGCGCCCGGAGGCGGATCTCCGCCACGACGTCGAACTGAGCCTGCGGCGCCTGCGCCTGCCCGACGGGCAGGTCGCGGTCTCGGTGGAGGAGGGGGTCGTGACGCTGGGCGGCCAGGTCGCCCGGCGCTCGCAGATCGCGCCGCTGCTGGAGGCCGTCCGCGAGATCGACGGTGTGGTGGACGTCAGGGGCGTCCCGGCCTTCCGGTCCGACGACCTGGCCCGGGTCCCGGCTCCGTACCTGTGAGTCCCTTACCCGTGAGGTTCGCGATCGTGAGACGGGTGCCTCGAGGCGGGTGCCCGTGAAGTCCGTGCCGGTGAAGTCCGTGGTGGGGGACGGGCGGGGCCGGGATCTCGAACGGAGTGGGCCGTGGCGGCGCCGGATGCCAGACTTCCCCGTATGACGGAGACGGAAAAGGGGTCGCGCTCCCTGATCCCCAACATGCGGCTGGACGAGTTGCTGTCGGAGTTGCAGGGGCGCCTGGAGGCGGTGCTGGCCACCCGGGACCGGGTGCACGCGCTGCTCGAGGCGGTCGTCTCGGTGGGCAGCGACCTCGATCTGGAGGTCGTGCTGCGCAGGATCGTGGAGACCGCCACCCAACTGGTCGACGCAACCTACGGGGCTTTGGGCGTGGTCGGGCAGGAGAGCACGCTGGTGCAGTTCGTCCCGGTGGGGCTGGACGAGGAGGAGATCGCCAGGATCGAGCACTGGCCGCACGGGCTGGGCCTGCTGGGGTTGCTGATCAAGGAGCCGCAGACCTTGCGGCTGGCGCACATCACCGACCATCCCGCCTCCTACGGGTTCCCGCCCGGCCACCCGCCCATGGGGTCCTTCCTCGGGGTGCCGATCCGGGTGCGCGACGAGGTGTTCGGCAACCTGTACCTCACCGAGAAGCGCGGTGGCGGGGAGTTCGACGAGGAGGACGAGGCGATCGTGTCCGCGCTGGCCAGCGCGGCGGGCGTGGCCATCGAGAACGCGCGGCTGTACGAGGAGACCCGGCGGCGGGAGATGTGGCTGCAGGCCTCGGCCGAGGTCACCACGGGCCTGCTCTCGGGAGCCGAGCCGCAGCAGGTGCTGACGCTGGTGGCGAGGCGGGCACGGGAGCTGGCCGGGGCCGACATCGCGATGATCATGCTTCCGGACAGGGGCCGGAAGGCCCTGCGGGTGCTGATCGCCGACGGTCTGGACGTCGAGGAGATCGGCCGGGCCGAGGTGAGCATGGAGGACTCCCTGGCCGGGCGGGCGCTGCGAAGCGGTGAGCCCCTCATGGTCAGCGTCCTGTCGGAGGCGGGCCTGCCGGACGCGCTGGCCGACCACCTGGCGGTGGGACCGGTGGCCGCGGTGCCGCTGGGCGCGGCCGGGGCGGTGCGCGGGGTGCTGACGCTGGGCAAACGCCCGGGACGCATCCCGTTCAACCCCACCGAGCTGCGCACCCTGCACTCCTTCGCCGGGCAGGCCGCGATCGCCCTGGAGCTGGCCGAGGCCCGCCAGGACGCCGAGCGGCTGGGTCTGCTGGAGGATCGCGACCGGATCGCCAAGGACCTGCACGACGTGGTCATCCAGCGGCTGTTCGCCGTGGCCATGACGCTGATGAGCATCGTGCGGTTCGTCGAGCACCCCGAGGCCTCCGACCGTCTCCAGCACGGGATCAACGAGCTGGACGAGACGATCCGCCAGATCCGCTCGACCATCTTCGCCCTGCAGACCCCGCGTCAGGCCGACGATCCCAGCCTGCGCGCGCGGATCGTGGAGCTGGTCGAGGGCGCCCGCGGGCACCTGGGCTTCATGCCGGGCCTGCGGATGGAGGGCCAGCTCGACAACAGGGTCCCCGAGCCGGTCGCCGAGCACCTGCTGGCCGTGCTGCGCGAGGCGCTGTCGAACATCGTGCGCCACGCCAGGGCGAGCCGGGCCGACGTCTTCACCGAGGCCACCGCCGACCGGCTCACCCTCACCGTCACCGACGACGGGGTCGGGCTGCCCGGCGAGGGCAAGCGCAGCGGCCTGCGCAACATGCACGACCGGGCCGTCGCGCTGGGGGGCTCCTTCGAGGCGGGCCCGGACGCGACCGGCGGGACCCGGCTGGCCTGGCGCGTACCGCTGAACTGAGGGCGTACGGGCCGTCGCGGGAGGCGGCCCTCGTCACGGCCCCGCCGGTCGGCCGCGACGTCCCGCCCGTCCCGGGGGGATCGAGTCGCCGGCCAGGCCCGTACCGGTGCCGTCGCCGCCGGTGGTGCCGGCCGAGGGGGCCGAGGCGGCCGTGTGGCACGCGCCGCGGCCGTCGGCGCGGAGCACGATCCGGCCGGACTCGACGCGTACCGCCGTCTCGGTCCCCTCGCCGACGACGGGCAGGCCGGCCGCCGCGGCGACCGCGCCCGACTCGTCGAAGACCACCCGCAGGCGCGGCCAGGCCGATCGCGGGAAGGCCTGGCGCAGGCAGCCGCAGAGGTCGGCGACGGTCAGCCGGGCCAGTGGCGCCAGCTCGTCGGAGCCTCCGGTGACCAGGACGGCGGTGATCGCGGCCCCCGGCGGCGCGGCCCGTACGGCCTCCTCGACGGCCTCCAGCCGGTGCAGGCCGAGGATCGCCACCACGCCGTCGTCGCCGAGCGGGGCGGGCTCGGCACGTACGGCGTCCGTCGCCCCGGGCGGTGACCAGGGTTCGTCGACCGGTCGCGCCCGGGTGTTCCACGGGGTGGAGAACCGGCGGTCGTCGCGATCCAGTTCCGTCAGGTGCTCGCAGGCGCTGACGATGTCGAACGGCTCGGTGAAGCCGGGGGCGGCGGCGGCCATCAGGCTCGCCCCCTGAAGGGTGGTGAGCGCGGCCTCGGCCATCCACACCAGGCGGCCACCGGCCTGTTCGGCCGGGCGCAACCGCTCCAGGGCCAGCCCGAGCAGGATCGCGTCGAGTTTCATCAGCTGCGCGAACGGCGGCCGGAGCCGCTCGTCGGAGAGGATCTCGGGCATCAGCTCCATGCCGAGCCGGGCGAGCCCGCGGTGCTCGTCGGTGGTGAGGGGGAGCCGGGCCAGCCAGGCGCGGGCCAGCGCGCCGAGGGCCTCGCGGGGGGTGAGCCCCGGTTCCTGGGGCGTCGGCTCGGGGGCACGCTCCGCCAGGCCGGCCAGGACCGTGAAGTACAGGGCCCGCTTGCCGGAGAAGTTGGAGTAGACCGCACCGCGGGTGAGCTCGGCGCGCTCGGCGATGCCGTCGATCTTGGCGTCCCTGAAGCCGCGCTCGGCGAACTCCTCCCTGGCCGCGGCCAGCACCCTGGCGCGGTTGTGCTCCTGCGACTGCGCCCTGCTGAGCCGGCCCATCGCCCTCCCGCCTCGCGTTGCCGTCGGTCCCGATCCAAGATACCGTCACCACTCAGATGATGAGATCATATGATGTGAACATCCGAAATCGGGAGGACGTATGACCGCAGCCGACCGGCACGGGGACGAGACCGCCGAGGTCGCGGGATCTTCGGGGGAGACGCCCGCCGGGGCCGCCGGGAACCCGGGAGCCCCCGAGATCCCCGAGATCCTGCTCACCGACCTGGAGGTGATGCGCGATCCCTTCGCCGTGTACGGGCGGGCCCGGGAGAGGTCACCGCTGGCGCGGCTGTCGGCGCCGGGCTTCGGCCCCATGCTGGCCATCACCCGCCACGAGGACGCCAAGGCGGTGCTGAGCGACCCGCGCTTCGAGATCACCGCCGGCAGCTTCATGCGGCCCGACGTCCCCGAGGACTGCGTGCCCTACATGCGGACCATGAGCGAGATGGACGGGACCGAGCACGCCCGGCTGCGCCGGCTGGTCTCGCCGGCGTTCAGCGCGCGCCGCGCCGCGCGGTTCCGGCCGAGGATCGAGCCGCTCGTCGACCGTCTGCTCGACGCCCTGCCGGACCACGCCGAGAACGGCACGGTGGACCTGCTGCCGCACTTCGCCAGGCCGCTGCCGATGGACGTGATCTGCGAGCTGGTGGGCATCCCCGAGTCCGACCGCCTGCGCTGGCGCGAGTACGGACTCACCGTGGCGTCGGTCATGGGACCGGAGTTCACCGCGGCCGTTCCCGGCATCATCGAGGGCGCCAAGGCGGCGGTCGCCCGCCGGCGCGAGGAGCCCGCCGACGACCTGCTCTCCGACCTCATCCGCGGCCAGGCCGAGGACGGCGACCGGCTCGACGACGTCGAGCTCGTCACCCTGGTCTGGCATCTCGTCCTGGCGGGGCAGACGCCCGCCAACCTCATCGCCAACGCGGTGGAGTTCCTGCTCTCCCACCCCGAACAGCTCGACGCGCTCCGCGAGGACCCCTCCCTGATGCCCCGCGCCGTCGACGAGCTGACCCGCTGGTGCGGCCCGGTGCTGCTGTCGATCCCCCGCTACGCCACCGAGGACGTCGAGCTCCTCGGCACGCGCGTGCGCAAGGGCGAGCCCGTCACCGCCGTCGTCGCCGCCGCCAACCGCGACCCGCGCGCGTTCGACGGCCCCGACCGGTTCGACCTCACCAGGCCCGCGGGCGCGCCGGGACACCTCGGGTTCGCCCACGGCCCGCACTTCTGCCTGGGGGCCTCGCTGGCCCGGGTGGAGACCGAGGTCGCGCTCACGGGGCTGCTGCGCCGCTTCCCCGACCTGGCGTTCGTCCGGCCCGAGGAGGGGGCCGGTCGCGCCCTCGACCCGGGTACCTGGCGCCTGGTCTCGCTTCCCGTGAGGCTCTGACCCCACCGGGCCGGTTCCCGTACCGCCGGCTCCCGCGTGTCGGGGCCCCCGTCCGGGGTCGGGTCCCCGGCGTCCCCGGGCGGCACGGCCGCGCCCTTCCCGGACCGCGAACATCGAGGAGACGCTTTCCATGGCACGGACCGGTGACCGAGGCGCCCTGCCGAGGTGCACGTTCTGCGACAAGAGCAACGAACAGGTCGCGCGGCTGATCGCGGGCCCGGCCGGCGTCCACATCTGCGACGAGTGCGTGGGGATCTGCACCGAGCTCATGGAGGAGGACCGCGACGGGCCCTCCCCGGCCGGGCCGTCGCGAGCGCCCGCGCCCAGGGAGATCGACGACTTCCTCGGCCGGTACGTGGTCGGCCAGGAGAGCGCCCGCAGAACGCTCGCGGTGGCCGTCCAGGCGGCGCTGACGCGGATCCTCACCGAGCCGCGCGACGCGCCGGTCGAGCAGTACCGCCGGCTCTTCGCCATGGACGGTGTGGAGCTGGAGTTCACCGAGGAGGCCATCGCCGCGATCGCCGATCAGGCGCTGCTGCGCCGCACCGGCGCCCGCGCGGTCCGCGCGATCCTGGAGGAGGTCCTGCTCGACGTGATGTACGAGGTGCCGAGCCGGGACGACGTGGCCCGGGTCGTGGTCGGCCGCGACACCGTCCTCGACAGGGTCAACCCGACCCTGGTGCCCCGCGAGCGGCGCGAGAGGTCCGCCTGAGGCGGCCGGCGTGACCGCGGGCGGTCACCCGGTGAAGGCCCCGCCGTGGTGCCCTGCCGTCACGGCGAGGGCGGGGGACGTCCGCACCGGAGCCAGAGCGGCCCGGTCCGCGGGGGGAGGTCGGTCACGTGTGTCTCCGGAAGACGGCACGCCTCACCGTGAACGACACCGGGGACGCGTGGCGAACGAGGCCTGGACGTACGGCCGGCCACGACACGAAGGTCATCGATCCGCGTTTCGCACCTCGCCTTCGTGATCCGGCCGGGAGGTACTCTCCGGAGCGCCGCCTCCTGAGACCTCGTTACCCATTACGTTCGTCACGCCGGTACCTGTCAAGACTCCAAGCACACTTATCTCGTTACGCGCACACGGCGGTTCGGTGCGCCGTCGGGCCGCTGTGCCTCTCCTGCCAGTGGTTATACGGGAAAGTCGGTTCTTCGGGCCGCCTCGATCGCGTGAACCGCTCACATGTGTCGTACTGATATGCATGCGACAACGGGGCGGTGCCCGTGTCCCGGCGTCCGGCCGGATGCGGCGGTCACGTCCTTCCCGACGGGTCGGGTCCCGGTCCGCCCCTGCCGGGCGGGCACCGGAACGCCGCCCGGGACCGGGGGCGGCTGAACGTTTCATCGGCCTCGATCGGCGTCGTCGCAGCACAGGCCGTGTACGGCGGAGTTCTCGAAGCCGGCGGGGAGGAGCGGAACTTGACAGGCGGTCGGTCGCCTGTATGTGCTTCGCCCTACACGCCCTCTTTTCCGCTCGACGAACCGCCGCTTTTAGCGAACCGATTCGACCAGGTGAGGACCGGCGTCCGAGCGGCGTTTCGCGCCTCCTCCGTCTCGCCGACCGGACGAGCCCGCACCGCCTCCGGCCGCCCGCGTGAGGCCCCGCGGCCTCCCGCCCGCGACCGTCTTCGCCATGCCTACCCCGAGGAGCACGACATGCGGCCCTTACCCGACCACCCATCGAGCCGTCCGGCACGGTGCGGCCCTCGACCGGCCGCCGCCGCGACCGTCGCGGCCGTCGTGGCGGCGGTGGCGACCCTGCTGGCGACCGTCCTGACATGGTCGGTACCGGCCTCGGCGGCGACCACCCCGCTGATCGGCACGGGCTCGGGCCGGTGCCTGGACGTCAACGCCGCCTCCCAGGCCAACGGTGCCACGGTGCTCATCTGGGACTGCAACGGCCAGGCCAACCAGCAGTGGACCACCACCGCCGCGCAGGAGCTGCGCGTCTACGGCACCAAGTGTCTCGACGTCAACGCCGCCGGCACCGCCAACGGCACCGCGGTGCTCATCTGGGACTGCAACGGCCAGAACAACCAGAAGTGGCGTCTCAACTCCGACGGCAGCATCACCGCCGTCGGCGCGAACAAGTGCCTGGACGTCTCCGGTCTCGGCACGGCCAACGGCACCAAGGTCCACATCTGGACCTGCACCGGCGCCACCAACCAGAAGTGGACCACCGGCGCCCAGCCCACCCCGACGCCCACCGTGACACCCACCCCGCCGCCGCCCGGCGCGCGCTCGTGCGACATCTACGCCTCGGGCGGCACGCCGTGCGTGGCCGCGCACAGCACGACACGGGCGCTCTACGGCTCCTACAGCGGCAACCTCTACCAGGTCCGGCGCTCCTCGGACAACTCCACCCGGAACATCGCCGTTCTGACGGCGGGCGGGGTCGCCAACGCCTCGGCCCAGGACTCCTTCTGCGCCGGTACCGCGTGCGTCATCACGGTCGTGTACGACCAGTCGGGCCGCGGCAACGACCTGTGGTACCAGGGGTCCAGCGTGGTCCCCGGCTCCCCGCAGAGCAGGCCCGCGACCGCGACCACCGAGTCGCTCACCGTCGGCGGCAGCAAGGCCTACTCCCTCTACATCAACCCCGGCAACAGCTACTGGCGGGACGGTCACCTGACCGGGGTGCCCACCGGCAGCGCGCCCGAGGGCATGTACATGGTCACCAGCGGCACCCACGTCAACAACGGCTGCTGCTTCGACTACGGCAACAGCGAGACGACCCGCAAGGCCGACGCCGCCGGGGCCATGGACGCCATCAACTTCAGCACCCAGTGCTGGTTCGGCGGATGCCAGGGCAGCGGCCCCTGGGTCCAGGCCGACCTGGAATGGGGGCTCTTCCCCGGTGGAAGCCAGTCGTGGAACCCCAACCAGAGGGGTTTCCCCCACAAGTTCGTCACCGCCACCCTGAAGAACAACGGTACGAGCCGGTTCGCCATCAAGGGCAGTAACGCGCAGTCAGGAAGCCTGTACACCCTGTACGACGGCTCGCTTCCCAACGGTTACAGCCCGATGAAGAAGCAGGGGGCCATCATCCTGGGCAGTGGCGGCGACTGCTGCAAGCCCGACGGAGGCGCCAACCTCAGCGCGGGCACCTTCTACGAGGGGGCCATGGTCGCCGGGTATCCCTCCGACGCCACGGAGAACGCCGTCCAGGCCGACGTCGTCGCCGCCGGGTACCGCTGATCACACCCGTCCGCCGCCGGCCGCCCGCTCCCACGGGGAGAGGGTGGCCGGCGGCGGAGGCGGCGGATGGAACCTTCGTCACGTCCGCCCGTCCCACCGGGTGAACGGCCCCCGAAGTCGCCGCCGCGCGGGCGAGGCCCGTTCACCGCCGGTGATCGTTCTTCAGCCGCGCCGCCATGGCCGCCACCTGGGTGCGGCGCTGCATGTTGAGCTTGGCCAGCAGGTTGGAGACGTAGTTCTTGACCGTCTTCTCGGCCAGGAACATCCGCTCGCCGATCTGCCGGTTGGTCAGGCCCTCGCCGATCAGCTCCAGGATCTGCCGCTCCTGGTCCGACAGGGCCGCCAGCGGGTCCTCCCTGTGCGACCTCTCCCGCAGCCGCGACAGCATGGAGGCGGTGGTCTGCGGGTCCAGCAGCGACTGCCCGGCGGCCACGGTACGGACCGCGCCCACCAGGTCCGAGCCGTGGATCTGCTTGAGCACGTACCCCGACGCCCCCGCCATGACCGCCTCGAACAACGCGTCGTCGTCGGCGTAGGAGGTCAGCATCAGGCACGCCAGCCCCGGCAGCCGCGAGCGGACCTCGCGGCACACGTCCACCCCGCTGCCGTCGGGCAGGCGCACGTCCAGCACGGCCACGTCGGGCTTGAGGGCCGGGATGCGGGCGATGGCCGACTCGGCGGTGCCGGCCTCGCCGATCACCTCGATGTCGTCCTCGGAGCTCAGCAGCGCGGCCACGCCCCGCCGTACCACCTCGTGATCGTCCACCAGGAAAACGCGAATCATGTTCCGACGCTAGCCGCTGTCCGGACGGGCCGTATAGAGGCCAAGGTCCCCATCGGTCCCGGGGTGACCCCGGCCGGTCTGGTAGAGGTCGGGGACGCCGTCGCGGTCCTGGTCGACGGACTCGGCCTCGTGGATACGCCGGTAGACGCGGTTGCGCAGGCGCAGGATCACCGCTGCCAGCAGCGCCGCGGTCAGCGAACCGGCCAGGACCGCCACCTTGACGTGATCGTCGCGCTCGCTGCCGATCCCGAAGGCCAGTTCCCCGATGAGCAGCGAGACCGTGAAGCCGATCCCGGCCAGGATCGCCAGCCCGGCCACGTCCACCCAGGCCAGGCCCTCGTCCAGGCGGGCGCGGGTGAAGCGGGCCACCAGCCAGGTCGCGGCCAGGATCCCGACGGGCTTGCCGACCACCAGCCCGGCGACGATGCCCACGGCGACCGGGTCGGACAGAGCGCCGGCCAGGCCGCTCAGGCCGCCGATGGCCACCCCGGCCGACAGGAACGCGAAGATCGGCACGGCCACGGCGGACGAGAGCGGCCGCAGCCGGTGCTCGAAGTGCTCGGCCAGACCGGGCCCCGCCTCGGGTCCGCCCGCCTTCTCGCTGCGCACGACCGGGACCATGAAGGCCAGCAGCACACCGGCGACGGTGGCGTGTACTCCCGAGGCGTGGACCAGCGTCCAGGTCGCCGCGGCCAGGGGCAGCAGCAGCCACCAGCGGCGCACCCGGCGCTGCACCAGCACCGCGAACACCGCCAGCGGCACCAGGGCGCCCAGCAGCGGCAGCACCGAAAGCTGCGCGGTGTAGAAGACGGCGATGATGACGATGGCCACCAGGTCGTCGACCACGGCCAGGGTGAGCAGGAAGGTGCGCAGCGCCGAGGGCAGGTGACGGCCGATGACCGCCAGCACGGCCAGGGCGAACGCGATGTCGGTGGCCGTGGGGATCGCCCAGCCCCGCCCCGCGCCGTCCCCGGCGTTCAGGGTGAGCAGCAGGTACAGCACCGCCGGGACGATCACGCCGCCGAGCGCGGCCGCCACCGGCACCGCGGCCCGCCGCGCCTGGCGCAGGTCGCCGGCGACGAACTCGCGTTTGAGCTCCAGACCGGCCACGAAGAAGAAGATCGCGAGCAGGCCGTCGGCGGCCCAGGTCGCCAGGGTCAGGTCCAGGTGCAGGGCGGCGGGACCGACCGTGACCTCGCGCAGGGTCTGGTACCCGTCCGACCAGGGGGAGTTGGCCCAGATCATCGCCGCCACCGTGGCGACCAGGAGCAGGGCCCCGCCGACGGTCTCCCTGCGGAGGATGGCGGTCACACGGCTGGTCTCGGCCCATGAGCCCCGGCTGAACAGACTGGACACGCCGGACAGGGGATTGGACATGGGGCTCCGTTTCAGGGTCGGGTCGGAGACTGCCGACCAGACTTCCCGGCGCACCTATGGGGTCGATCCTATCGGTGGGCCCGGCCGAAGCCGCCGGGCAGGGGGCCCGTACGGCCGGATCTCCGGCGTTCTCCCAGGTCGTGGCGGTCCTGCCGGTGACCGCCGCGGCCGTCGTCGCGCGTCCCCGCCGTGATCGTCCCGATCGTTCCCGCGCCCGCCGTGATCATGCCCGTGTCGCCGGCGCCCGTGCCCGCCGTGATCGTCTTCGGCGCCCCCGTGCCCGCCGTTATCGTTCTCACCACGTCTGCGAGACCAGGGCGGGGGCCGGCCGGGGGGTCCTGCGCCCTCGCCCGAGCAGGCGGATACCGGTCAGCCGCAGGCCGCGGTGCAACTCCTCGTCGGACATCTCCGGGAAGGAAGCCGCGGCGCTGATCAGCCCGCCCAGCGCGGCGGTCAGGTAGACGCGTTCCCACGGGTCGGAGCGCCCGTCGTCGCACAGGCCGCGCATCTCGTCGCGGTAGCGCTCCATCCGCGCGCCGATGACCGGCCTGGTGCGGATCCCGGGGTCCCGGTCCATCAGGGTGATGACGGTCCGGTGCTTGACCAGGAAACCGATGAACCCCTCCAGCGGCGGCCGGGCACTCCCGGACGCGTTCTCCGCGGAGAGCAGTTCGAGATCGGCCAGCAGGGGGGCCAGCGCCGCGTCGAGCAACGCGTCCTTGGTCCGGAACAGGCCGGTGACCGCTCTGCCGGACAGGCCGGTGGCGGAGGCGATCATCTGCAGTGTCGTTCGCTCGTAGCCGTTCGCCGCGAACAGGTCGAGCGCCGCCCGGGCCACCTGCTCGTGGGCCCGTGCGGGCACGGTCATGGTCATCTCTCCCCCTGTCGTCACAGAGCCCCGATGGACCGGAGGACTGCTCTGGCGTGAGGGGTAACAATGCATATGCGCAGGTCATTCCACTTTGCCGGATGATTGCCGGGGGCCCCGCCCGTCGTGATCCACTGCCGCCCGGCCCTCTGATCAGACGAACGGCCGAGCGGGGGTCGCGGCGGCGGATCGGCGCGGGGCCGGCCCGCGCCGCTCCTCATGTGGATCTCCGCGCGCCATGACGACGGCGCGGGAACGAGGCGCGGCTAGGGTCGTGGTGTGCGAATCGTGTCGTTGTTGCCGGCCGCCACCGACATCGTGGCGGTGCTCGGGCTGGGCGGTGACCTGGTCGGACGGACCCACGAGTGTGATTGGCCGCCCGAGGTGGTGGAAGGGGTGGCGGTGGTCACGGCGGCCGGGTTCGCCGCGGACCGGATGAGCAGCAGGGAGATCTCCGACGCGGTGGGCGGCGCCGCCCACCGGGGCTCGTCGCTGTACACGCTCGACGTGGAACGTCTGGCGGACCTGGCGCCCGACGTGGTGCTGACGCAGGACCTGTGCGAGGTGTGCGCGGTCTCCTACACGGGGGTGTCGCGGGCGGTGCGGCTGCTCGACTCGGGACCGCGGGTGATCAGCCTGGAACCGCGCACGCTTCCCGACGTGCTGGACTCCGTCGGGCATCTCGGCGAGGCGCTCGGGGTGACGAACGTGGCGTCCCGGCGGGTCGCCGAGCTGGAGGACCGGCTCGCGGCGGTGCGGTCCATGGTCGCGGACCGGCCGAGGCCTCGGGTGGCGGCGATCGAGTGGCTGGATCCGCCGTGGCCCGCCGGTCACTGGGTCCCCGAGCAGGTCCGGGCGGCGGGTGGTGAGCCGCTGCTGGCCGGGGCGGGCGAACACACCACCGCCGTCGACTGGGAGAGGGTGCGTGCCTCCCGGCCCGAGGTGATCCTGTTGATGCCCTGCGGCTTTCCTCCCGAGCGGACGCGGGCGGAGTGGTCCTCGCTGTCCCTCCTTCCGGGCTGGGCCGACCTGCCCGCGGTCCGCGCGGGCCAGGTGTGGGTGCTGGACGGCCCGGCGTACTTCAACAGGCCCGGACCTCGCGTGGTGCGGGGGACGGAGGTCCTCGCCCAGGTGCTCCACGGCGTGCGCGCCGGCGCTCCCGTCGCACGCGGGGAGGCGCACCGGGTCTGACGCTTGATGCGCCCTTTGTCGCTGACGAGGGGTGTGCGAGCATGGTCGGCGTAGGCGAGCGCGGACGAGGAAGCCGGTGTGAGTCCGGCGCGGTCCCGCCACTGTGATCGGCGAGCGAATCCCGAACGAGCCACTGCCCGCAGGACGGGTGGGAAGGCCGGGACGAGCCTCGACCCGAGAGCCAGGAGACTCACGCGGTCGCCACCTCGAAGAAATTGGGGCGGATCTCCCCAAGAGAGGAACGGTGATCGTCATGCCTGGACCTCGGCCTGCCGGCCCTGGGCGGTTCGGCCGCCGCGCGCGGGCCATCGCGCCCGGCCGCGGACTGCTCACCCGGGGAGCACTTCGGGGCAGCGGCGACCTGGTCGAACCCGCTCCCGGGCAGCCGTTCCTCGTCCGGCGCGGCTGCTGTCCGTACCACCGCCTTCCGGCGGCGACTGCGGCGACTGCGGCGAGTGCGCGCCGGCCGGCCCCGGCACGCGCCGCGAGCAGCGGGCCCTGCTCCTGCGACAGGCCGGAGGACCCGCATCAGCCACACCGACGGCTTCGGCCGCCGGCACCCCGCACGTGAAAGCCGCCCACGTCAGTACATGTGACGGTCGCGTGTCGCGCCGCCGGCCCGTCCGAGGGGGGAACGCATGAAAAGGATCACCGTGTGCCGGGACTGCTGCTGCGGGAGTGCGCGGAAGGCGCCCGCCCTCGACCACGGCGAGCAGATCCGCCGGCTGGCCGAGGTCGCGGACGTACGCGTGACCGAGTGCCTCGACGTGTGCGACCAGGCCAACGTCCTCGTCGTGCAGCCGACACCGGAGGGGCGGGCGGCCGGTGGCCGTCCGGTGTGGCTCGCCCTCGTCAACGACGAGAGCGCCACGGCCGATGTCGCCGAGTGGGTCCGCGCCGGTGGTCCAGGCCTGGTTCCGTTGCCGCCGATCCTCGAACTGCACCGTTTCACCCCGCCGCGCCGTCTCCCGCCCCGCGATGCCGATCCTCCGACGATGGACACCTCGGTCCCGCGCCGGTGACATCGGCCCGGGTGAGACCTGTCCGCCCAGGCTTATCGCGACCTTGACTCTGATGCGAATTTATCGCGATAAGGGCATCCCGCTCGTGTGCGCCGGCCCGGTTCGTGTGATGATGGTGCAAAGGCGAGCGCGGACGAGGAAGCCGGTGCAAGTCCGGCGCGGTCCCGCCACTGTGATCGGCGAGCGGATCCCCACCACGCCACTGCCCCTCCCCGGGGTGGGAAGGCGGGGACGAGCCTCGACCCGAGAGCCAGGAGACTCACGCGGTCGCCTCCTCGATGAACTGGGGCGGATCTCCCCGGGGAGGAGTGGGGCTCTCGTGCCCGTCGAGCCGGTGGCCGCGCCGAGAAGCCCTGTGGCATTCCCTCTTTCAGATCCGCCCCGTCGTGCAGATTCCGTGAGAGGAACACGTCATGACGGGCAGACGCCCCACCTCCCTCCTGCTCGCCTTCTTGGTGTCCGGAGTGCTGGCCGCCTGCGGCGGCGCCCCGGCTGAGAACGTCCCGGCCGCCGCCCCGGCGGCCTCCGCGCCCGCGGGCTTCCCGGTCACTCTCGACAACTGCGGTGTGAAGAGCACCTACGAGCAGCCACCGCGGCGGGCGATATCGATGAACCAGCACGCCACCGAGGTGATGCTGGCGCTCGGCCTGGAAAAATCGATGATCGGTACCGCCTACCTCGACGACAGGGTACTGCCGCAGTACAAGGCGGCCTACGACGCCGTCAAGGTCGTCTCGAAGGAGTATCCGGCGTACGAGGCCCTGCTGGCCGAGGAGCCCGACTTCGTCTACGGCGGCTTCGCCAGCACCTTCGACGAGAAGGAGGGCCGCAGCCGCGACACCCTGCACAAGGCCGGCATCAAGACGTACCTGAACGTCGAGGAGTGCGCCGAAGGGGCGGTGCCGATGGACCTGATCGACACCGAGATCCGCAACGTCGCGAAGATCTTCGGCGTCTCCGACCGGGCCGAACCGTTGATCACCACATTGCGGGCGACCCTCGACGGGGTGAGGACCACGCTCGGCGAGGCCGACCCGGTCAAGGTGTTCGTCTACGACAGCGGTGACAAGACCGCCTTCACCGCCGGGGGCAGGGGTGTCGGCAACGAGATCATCAAGCTGGCCGGAGCGGAGAACGTGTTCGCCGACGTCGACAAGGTGTGGGGGGATGTGTCGTTCGAGCAGGTCGCCGAGCGTGCCCCCGACTGGGTCGTCGTCTACGACTACGGCGACCGGCCGGTGGCCGACAAGGAGAGGTTCCTGCTGGCCAACCCAGCACTGAAGGACGTGCCGGCCATCAAGAACAGGCGGTTCGCGGTGCTGCCGCTGTCGTCGGTGGTGCTCGGCGTGCGGGCGCCGGGAGCCGTCGAGGCGCTGGCCCGGCAGCTGCACGCCGACCGCTTCAAGTGAGACCGCTTCACGTGAGACCGCTTCAAGTGAGATCACTTCAGGTGAGCGAACCGGACGTGGGCGCCGTGCTGCCGGCACGGAGGCCGGGACCGCCCTACCCGGTCGTGATGCTCGTGCTCGTGTTCCTGCTCGGCGGTGCGGTCACCGCGGCCGTCGCGGCCGGGTCGGTGGCCCTGCCGGCCGGGCAGGTGTGGGGCATCCTGCTCCATCACCTGCATCCCGCCCTGGCCGAACCGGTCTGGACACCGGTGCGGGAGACCATCGTGATGGATGTGCGGCTGCCGCGGGTCGTCCTGGCCGGCGCGGTCGGCGCGGGCCTTGCGGTCTGCGGCATGGTCCTGCAGGCGCTGGTGCGCAACCCGCTGGCCGACCCGATGCTGCTGGGGGTCTCCTCCGGCGCCGGCGTCGGGGCGGTCACCGTGGTGGTGTTCGGCCTGAGCGTGTTCGGGGCGTTCAGCCTGCCGATCGCGGCCTTCCTCGGGGCGCTGGCCGCGCTGGTGGCGGTCTACTTCCTGGCCCGCTCGGGCGGGCGCATGACCACGATGCGGCTGGTGCTGGCCGGGGTGGCCACGGCAGAGGTCTTGTCGGCCGTGGCCAGCTTCCTGGTGGTGACCTCCAACGACCCGCACAAGACGCAGGCGGCGGTGCGCTGGATGCTGGGCGGCCTGGCCGGAACCACCTGGACGGTGGTGTGGATCCCGGCGGCGACCGTCGTGGTGGGGACCGCCGTGCTGCTCGGGGTGTCGCGCCCGCTGAACCTGCTGCTGGCCGGGGAGGAGGCCGCGGCCTCGCTCGGGCTGGACGTGCACCGCTTCCGGGCGGCGCTGTTCGTGCTGGTCGCCATGATGGTCGGCACGATCGTCGCGGTCAGCGGCACCATCGGCTTCGTGGGACTGATCATGCCGCACGTCGTGCGGCTGCTGATCGGTGCCGACCACCGCCGGGCGCTCCCGGCGACGGCGCTGCTGGGGGCGGTCTTCCTCATCGCGGCCGACCTGGCCGCCCGCACCCTGATCGCGCCGGAGGAGGTCCCCGTGGGCATCGTCACCGCGCTGGTCGGCGGGCCGTTCTTCCTGTGGCTGATGCGGAGGCGCTCCACATGACAGTGACCGTGGAGGACGTGTCGGTCCGCGTCGGCGGCCGTGACCTGGTCCACCGGGTCTCGCTGGAGGTCGCCGAGGGGGAGATGCTCGCCCTGGCCGGACCCAACGGCGCGGGCAAGTCGACGCTGCTGCGCACCCTCTACCGGGCGCGCAGGCCGACCGGCGGCCGGGTGCTGCTGGACGGCGAGGACGTGTGGCGCATGCCCGCCCGCCGCCTGGCCCGCCGGCTGGCCGCCGTCCTGCAGGAGAGCGGCGGAGACTTCGAGCTGTCGGTGTACGACGTCGTCGCCATGGGCCGCACCCCCCACAAACGGGCCTTCGACGGTGACGACGCGACCGACAGGGCGATCGTCGCCGACGCGCTGGAACGCCTCGACCTGGCAGGCCTGGCGTACGCGCCCTTCGACCGCCTCTCCGGCGGGGAGAAGCAGCGGGCGCTGATCGCGCGGGCGCTGGCCCAGCGACCGGCCACGATGGTGCTGGACGAGCCGACCAACCACCTGGACCTGCGCCACCAGCTCGACGCGCTGAACCTGGTGCGCGGCCTCGGCGTCACCGCCGTGGTCGCCCTGCACGACCTCAACATGGCCGCCGCGTTCTGCGACCGCGTCTGCGTCATGGACGCCGGCCGCGTCGTCGCGCTCGGCACCCCCGCCGACGTGCTGACCCCCGCCCTGCTCGCCGAGGTCTACCGGGTCGACGCCGAGGTGGCGATCCACCCGGAGACGGGGGTGCCGCAGGTGAGCCTGCGAACCGGAGGGAGCCGCCTCACGAACTGAACCCCCTTCGCATGAAAGGCCGGACCCGCCATCCGGTTCGCTCGCCGTGCGCTTTTCACGAACGGAGCTCCCGTGTGATGACGTTTTCTCACTGAATCTCAATTGATTCGGCCGTGCTCGAAATGTACGAGGACGAGCGTCCAGGATGAGGTGGGGTATGTCGACGGCTCTGGCTTTCTGCAGGGTCTGGTGCAGGCCGGGGGATTGGTCGGCCAGGACGTCGATGGCCTCGTGCAGGTAGCGGTAGGCGGTGACCCGTGACCATCCGAAGGCGATGCCGTGCGGACGAATGTCGGGCTTGCAGCGGAGCCAGACCAGCGCGAAAGTGCTTGGTAGAAGCAGGTCGGGCGTCGGGTGCCCGTGGGGGTGCCGCGACGTAGCCGCTCGTTGCAGAGCAGTCCTCCGACGTGGCGAACCAGTTCACGAGAAACGCCGAGCGTGGCAGGGTAGGCGATCACGTGGTTCCCGGTCTCGGAAGATCTTGTGATGAGACCTCATCTACCGGGGGCTCCACGCCCATTTCTGGCCAACGGCGGACCGTCCATAAGTTCGCCGAGATGTCTTGGCTGGTAGCGCAGGTCTGCTGTCGCCCACTTCGTTCGGCCTGAGAAAATCTCACTCGCTGGTCACCGACGCCGTCAAGGTCGGTGGAGAGGTAGACCGGTCGCACGTCGAGTTGGTCACCCCAGCGCAGCAGGACCGACGGAGGAGCGTCCGGCGACTGCTTGGAGGCGGGCACCACGACCTGTGCGGCGGCCTGCCGGATCGCGGTGTCCAGCAGCGGGACGGTCGCCCGGCCCGGGGCAGGGGAGGCAGGGCCGTCCGGGCCGTCGAGGCGGATCACCGCGTGGAAGTGGACCAGGCCGCGCGCCTGGTACTCGGCGACCTGGCATACGACAGGTGCAGACACCTCACGCAGGTGAGCACGAGGCGCGTCGAGCTGTCGAGCCAGGACAGCGGGGAGTGCTTCCGGTGACGGTAACGCTCACGTTCCTACGTCAAACGGACTGGACAGAGCGTCTGGGGCGGGACGCTCGCGTCGAGTGTCTTTGTTAACGCTCACATACGTTCATCAAGGCGTGTCCTCTGCCCGGCGGGCTTGGCTGTGGGTGGTGCGGCAGAGTAGACACGAAGCCAGGAATGCCTGTCAAGAATCGGCGGGTCCTGCATCCCGGGCCACTGTTCGACGACCGGGTCCCAGCTGCTTTCGCCCAAGCGTGTTCGCTGCTTCCCAGGAGCGCGGCGCGGTGAAACTTTCACCCGTGACCCTCCTGCGGCGGTCGGGCGGCCCCTCTCTCTTCCCTCCCGAGCAGGGCGTTGCCGGCGCACGAGGGGCTCATGCCGGCCGCCGCGGGCGACCGGTGCGACGGCGTCGGGCGTGTCCTGGCGGCGCCGCGTCCGCGCCACCCGCGCACTCCGCTCACGGGGAGTACGACCAGCTGAGGGTGGCACCAGCATCAATCTCTGCTTTCCGCCCGGAAATGAATGCTATACATCTGGCGAACCGGCCGGATCCTTGAACCGGCGGAGGGAAAGATGGAGCCGCCTAGCTGCAGTTATGCTCGGAAGAGCTCTCACTCTGACAAGGCACCCCCGATGAGGAGTCAGAAATAAGTAGGCTTAAAGCCTTGACGCGCCTCAGCGTGAGGAACGTAACTAGTAGCTAAGTCTCCGGGATGCCTCCTGTTGGAGGTCTCCTCGGCTGGGCCGCGTCCGGAGTGGGGCACTCCGTGGCGGTCGTGCGTCGTGGCCTGGCCGCCTCGACTCACGCAGTCCCCCAGGATCCCCCCGTGGTGCCATTCGCCGGACACCGCGGTATGTCTGGAGAATCATGTGAGCGATCGGAACGAGCTACGCGAACGCGACCCGCGCCGGAGTCACCGGCTGCCGGTGCCGAGTGCGGGACGGTACTCGCCGGCCCTGCCACCGCCGTGAGGGCGGCTTCAGGATGGCCACGCGGATCAGTGACGGCAGGCCGATCGCGCAGGTGAACTTCACCAGGCGGCTCACGGCTGAGCCGTACCGGCCGAGGCCACGGAGGCCGGAGGCCACGGAGGCCAGGCCGGACATCGTCGTCCACGACGGTGACGCGAACGGTTCCGGCCGCCTCGAACCAGGACGCGGTTGTCCGGCAACGGCGGTTGTCCGGCAACACCGGCAAGAACCGGCCGGACGTGGTGGTCAGCGCGGAGACCAACGAAGCGGTGTCGAGCCGCCACACCGGCCGGCTGAGGTTCCCACCCCCCGATGAAGGAGAACCAAGTGGTGTCCCCATTCAGACGTGTCGATGTTCGAACCGCAGAGGGAGTCGCGTGATGTCGAAGAAGGGATCCCTCTTCGGGGCGATCGCGGTCGCGGCACTTCTCGTCCTGTCCACGGGTCACGCGGCGCTGAGCAACAGCCTCGGCGGAACCACGTCGTCCACGGGTGCCGGCGCCCTCGCACCCACCGCGGGGTGCGGCAAGACCCCGACGCTGAGAAGCGGTTCGCAGTCGATCACGACCGGCGGGAAGAATCGCAGCTACATCCTCAGGCTTCCCGACAACTACAACAACACCACCCCCTACCGGGTGTTCTTCGGGTTCCACTGGAACGGTGGCACCGCCGGCGACGTCGACTCGGGCGGAACCAGCGGATACCCCTGGTCCTACTACGGGCAGAGGGCGCTGGCGAACAGCAACGCGATCTTCGTCGCGCCCCAGGGCCTCAACAACGGCTGGGCCAACTCCGGCGGTGAGGACGTCACCTTCGTCGACGACATCATCCGGCGGATCGACGCCGATCTGTGTGTCGACACCTCCCAGCGCTTCGCCATGGGCTTCAGCTACGGCGGTGGCATGAGCTACGCGCTCGCGTGTGCCCGGGCGACGACCTTCCGCGCGGTCGCGGTCTACGCCGGCGCGCAGCTCAGCGGATGTAGCGGCGGCACCGAACCCATCGCGTACATCGGCCTGCACGGCCTCAGGGACCCGCTCAACATCTCCTCGGGCCGGTCGCTGCGTGACAGGTTCGTCAGGAACAACGGCTGCACCCCCCAGAACCCACCGGAGCCGGCGCAGGGCAGTCTGACGCACATCGTCACCTACTACTCGGGGTGCCGGGCCGGGTATCCGGTCGCATGGGCCGCTTTCGACGCAGGTCACACCCCTGGTCCCTGGGACGGGTCCCCCGGCGACTACAACCCCCACGAGAGGTCCTGGACCGGGCCGGTGGTGTACAACTTCTTCTCGCAGTTCGGGGGCACGAACCCGACGCCGACGCCGACCCCCTCGGTCACCCCGTCGCCCTCTGCGACGCCGGGGAGCACGAGTGCCCTGCGGGGCGGGGGGTCGAACCGGTGCCTGGACGTCAACGGCGCCTCCCAGGCCAACGGCGCGCTGGCCCAGATCTGGGACTGCAACGGGCAGGCCAACCAGCGGTGGACCTCCACCGCCGCGCAGGAACTACGGGTCTACGGCAACAAGTGCCTGGACGTCAACGGGGCCGGGACCGCCAACGGCACCGCGGTGCTCATCTGGGACTGCAACGGCCAGAACAACCAGAAGTGGCGCCTGAACACCGACGGCAGCATCACCGCGATCGGCAGCGGCAAGTGCCTGGACGTGTCCGGCAACGGCACCGCCAACGGCACCAAGGTCCACATCTGGACCTGCCTGGGGACCGGCAACCAGCGCTGGACCAGGAGCTGATCCTCTTTTCCGAGCTCTGAGACACCTTCGGGATCCCTCACCGGGGAAAGTGACCGTCCCGGTGGGGGATCGCCTTCAACGGCGGGGCCGTTTTCGCATGTCTGCCCGCCCTGAGGCGTGTCCGGCGATTCGGTGTGGCGGAGTCAGGGCAGCAGGGAGGCGACGGTGACGCCCGCGAGGTAGCGGTCGGCGAGCTTGTCGCAGCGGGCCGCGACGGCTCGCCACCGCTTGAGTCCGGCAGAGCACCGCACCACCGAGATCACGTGTCGGACACGCTGGACGTCATGCGCCGAAGGGGGCGCAGAATCCACGGCGGGCAGTCCGGATCGGCTTCGGCCTCGGCGGTGGTGAGCCAGACGATCCCCGCGACCTCCTCGGCGGAGGCGGCGACCGGCTGGACGTGAGCCGGGATCCGGCCCGAGAACACCACGTTGATCACCGGATCGCCGTCGTCGGTCACGAAGAAACCGCTCTCCACGTAGGTGAGCTCGGTCCCCGTCAGGTCGACGCCGACCTCCTCCATGACCTCCCGGCGGGCGGTCTCCTCCAGCGCATCGGCCCCGGCGCCCTCGGGCTCGACCTTGCCGCCGACACCGGCGAGCGTGCCGGGGGCGTGCGCCTCCCGCGCGCCCCGTCTGATGAGCAGCCAGCGGCCGTCCCTGTTCAGGAAGACCTCGACGTTCACCACGAAGGCCGGTCGGCCGCCCCGGGTGATGCAGGATTTCACGTCAGGCGTGTGCGCGTCCGTCATGGATGATCACTTTACGCGAGGGGCACGGGGTTCGACCGCCGATGAGTTGATCTCGCCGCGCCGGCCCCGGCGGGGCTACGCCACGGATGTGACGGCGCCGGTCAGTGACCGCCGCCCGCCAGGTTGAGGCCGACCACCCCGCTGAGGATCAGGAGAATCGAGACGATCTTGATGGGGGACGCGTCCTCGCCCAGGAGGATCATGCCCAGGGTCGCGGTGCCGACGGCGCCGATGCCCGTCCAGACGGCGTAGGCCGTACCGACGTCGAGGCTCTTGAGGGCGAGCGCGAGGAGGCCGAAGCTGAGAACGGCCGAGACGACGAAACCGGCGCTCGGCAGCGGTACGGAGAACCCGTCGCTGAGCTTGAGCGAGTAGGCCATGACGACCTCGAACAGCCCCGCGACAATGATCATGATCCAGGCCATGACGGCTCCCTCCGGCAAGGAGCGTCGTCTTTTCAGGCCGGGTACGGCGCGTCTCGTCCGGGCGGATCCCGTCCGGAGCCGCATTCGCGACAACGGCGGCCGTCCCGTTCTGATTCCCGCCGCGCCGGAGGCGGGGCTCCCCGAGGGGTGCGGCCGGGTGCCCTGCGAGGCCCTCGCCGTCGGTGCCGTCGGTGTCCTCGGTGTCCTCGGTGTCCTCGGTGTCACCAGTGTCACCGGTGTCACCGGGACCGGGGCGAACCCGGCCCGTACGGGGTGACCCAGGGACGAAGGTCCCACCGGGGCGGGACCTTCGGGGCCGCGCGGGATGCCGTACGGCACTGTGGGCGGCACGCGGCCGGGCGATGGAATGAGGACGTACGAGAAACCGCGAATCACCACGAAAGGGGAGCCGTCATGGCCACCACTCGCGCACAGGGCGCTCACATCGGGCCGGTCATGGAGGGCACCCCCGCTTCGGCCGACCGGCGTGGCACCCCCGCTTCGGCCGACCGGCGTCCGGCGGCCTACGTCTGGGCGATCACCCGGATCGGGCTGGGCTTCATCT
>NZ_JBFABE010000051.1:0-56383 GCF_040640155.1 Streptosporangium sp. NPDC023615 | reverse complement strand
CACCGGCACCGTCCCGTTCGCCCCCACCGGCGCCTGGACCACCTGGACCACCACCACCCTCACGGTCCCGCTGAACGCCGGCACCAACACCGTCCGCCTGGACCCGACCACCACGGCCGGACTCCCCAACATCGACCACCTCGACGTCACCACCGCGGCCGGCTAGCCACGACCGGCCCCCACGGGGCCACGACGCCGGCGGGACCGGCGAGGACCGGCGAAAACCGAGGCACAGGCGCCGACAGAGACGAGAGACGAGAGACGAGAGATGACGCGCACGCATCCCCTCCGTACGATATTGGGCATCACCACCACGATCTCGCTGATCTGCGGTGCGGCGACGTTCGGGCCGGCCCTCCGGGCCTCCGCGCTCCACGGTGATGCGCAGATCAAGCCGATCGAGAGCGACATCAGCGCCAAGTCATGGGCGAGCGTCAAGGCCGGCAGCGGGGCGTCCACCGCCGATCTGGCGATCGACCAGGACGAGCGGACCGCGTGGATCGCCGGGGGAACGCCTTCGCGCCGATGGCTGACCCTTGATCTCGGCGGGGCCTACGACAACGTGAGGAAGGTCCGGGTCGTCTTCCCGGACGCGGGAGCGGTCTACCAGTACGTGATCGAGGCGTCGGCGAACGGCACCGGCTGGCACGTCATCGCCGACCATTCGGCCAACCACCGGCCGAGCCGCGGATCGGTCGACCTGTTCACCCGGCCGGCGACGAGATACGTACGGGTGAGGATCACGGGAGCCTCACCCGGCGCGACCGTGGGGATCGGCGAACTCAACGTCTACAACTACCTGCGCGAGGATCTGGTGCTCGGCTCCGACGCCTCCTGGGTCGACAACGACGTCGCCGAGGGCCGCAACTACTGGGTGAACCCCCTGGAGGCGGATCGAGGCGCCGGGCCCCACCTGCTCGACGTGCTCAAGGACCGCGGCTTCGAGTACACCCGGCTGCGTATCTTCAACGAACCTCGCAGCGAGGGCACGGGCGATCCGCTGGCCACCCCGTACCAGGGCCCGGAGCGATCGGCGGAGGTGGCCAAGTGGGTCACGGCACGGAACATGGGCCTGGGCGTCGACCTCCACTACGCGGACTCGTGGGCCGACCCGTCGAAGCAACCCAAGCCGCGGGCCTGGGCCCGGCTCGAGTTCGACGATCTGACCGAAGCGGTGTACGACTACACCTACGCCTACATCGAGCGGCTGATCGAGCAGGGCACGACACCCGACAAGGTGGCCGTCGGCAACGAGATCGCGAACGGCTTCATGTTCGGCAGTGAGGCGGCCCTGGCCGGTGTGACGGCCCCGGCGTACTTCCGGGACCAGCCGGAGATCTACCGGTCACAACCCGGCGGCGGCCTGCTCTGGAACTACTGGCGCTCCACCGACCCCGACCAGCGGCGGCTGTACGACGAGGCGTGGGACCGCTTCACCACGCTCTCCGCGGCCGGGGTCCGCGCGGTCCGCGACGTGTCGGCCGCCCACGACAAGGACATCAAGGTCGAGACGCACGTCATCACCAGCGGCATCGAGGGCAAGACGCTCGAGTTCTGGAACCAGTACCTGACCCGGATCAAGGCCAAGGGCGCCGACACCGACGTCATCGCCCACTCGTACTACCCGCAGTGGCACGGGTCGCCGGAGTACTACGAGTCCGTCGTCAACGCCGTGGCGGCGGCGCACCCCGCGTACGAGATCGAGGTCGCCGAGACGTCGTACCCCGCCTCGGGCGGGGGCGGGACCCCGCTTCCCGACTCGCCGTACCCGCGAACCGTTCAGGGGCAGGCGGACGCCCTGCAGCGCGTGTTCCAGATCGTCAACGACATCCCGGGCAACCGGGGACTGGGCGTGCTGGCGTGGGAACCGGCCAGATGGGAGTCCCTGTTCCGCGCCGTTCCCGGGATGACGAACACGTATGAGCCGAACGCGTCGATCGACGTCTTCACCGGGAGTCACGCGTCGCACGTGGTGGAGGACACCGTGTACGCGGCCGCACGGGTCGGCGACACGATCGCTCTACCGGATTCGGTGCGGGTGCTGACCACGGCGGACGGCTCGGCCGGGCCGGCCCCGGTGGTGTGGGACGCGGTACCGGACGGCGGAACCGGTACGGCCGGCCGGCTCACGGTCCGCGGTTCCACCGCGTTCGGATCGGTGACGGCGGTGGTCGACGTGGTCGACGCCTACGCCGCCCTTCACTGCGACCGGACGATCACCGGCCGGTACTCCGGGCGGCTGACGGTGACCGGTGGCGTGACGTGCCTGGAGCGGGCGACGATGTCGGGTGAGGTGTCGGTGCGGACCGGAGCCTCGCTGCGGGTGAACGACACGGTGATCGCAGGCCCGGTGGAGGCGGAGGGCGCCGGTGCCGTCGTGGTCTGCGGCAGCCGGGTCTTCGGCCCGGTGAGCGTGTCCGGGGCTTCGTCGGTGACGTTCGGCAACCCACGACTGGGGTGTACCCGCAACACCATCATCGGCCGGTTGACGGTGACCGGGACGCGAGGGTGGAACGTGATCGCCGGGAACGAGATCAACGGCCCGCTGTCGTGCGCCGACAACGCCGTACCCCCCGTGAACAACGGATTCACCAACGCCGTGACAGGCCCGAAGTCAGGACAGTGCGGAACGCTGTAGCGATCGACGGCCACCGTGCCCTCGTCGCCCGCCGCCGGGCGCGCGTCCCGGCCGGGGAGACCGGGCGTCACCGACGGGGAGACCGGGCGTCACCGACGGGGAAGGGGAGGTGTTCCCGGCCCCCCCCCGCTGACCGCGCCTCCCCGCTGACCGCGCCTCCCGCGCCTCCCGCGCCTCCCGCGTCCGTTCCAGAACACCCGTCATGCCCGCGCCGCGGTCAGGACGGTGCGCGTCACCGGGACCAGCGTGGCCGAGCGCAGTTCCACCAGCCCGCCGGGGCCGACGTCCCGACGGACCTCGGGGGAGAGGTGAACGGGTGCGTCCGGCCCCAACGGCAACAGCCGCACTTCCAGCCCGTGGCGGACGACCTCGTCGCGGAAGCGGCGCAGGCCGATCTCCCACACGGGGCCGTACCAGAACTGATCGGCCACGAGCCGTCCGCCGACATAGGCGCGGCCCACGTCACCGGTCCAGTCCAGGCGCAGGAGCAGTTCCTCGGCGCCGTCGAACGCCTCCTGGGGGACGGTGAGGTGGTGCACGGCGGCGTCGTCGAAGTCCGCGTCCACCGGCGCGGACGCGCGCCCGGTCGCCTCGTCGATCACCGGTGCCCGCGGCGGCCCGGCCTCGGCCAGGCGGGTGGCCTCGACCGGGATCGGCGGGCGGGTCCTGCCCCTTCCCAGGGGAACGTCCAGGGGCGGGAAGACGTGAAGGGGGGCGTCACCGTACACGATCAAGTGGTCGCCGTCGGGCACCACGGGGCTGTCGCACATCACCAGCCGGTCCTGGCCCGCGACGGGCGCGCGGACCGCCGACAGCGCCCTTTCCTCGTCGAGGACCAGGACGCGCGTGGTCGTCCCGTCCGGTGCGGTGACCCGCAGCAGGCAGTCGAGGCCGGGCACGAGGGCCGACACGACGACGTCGTCACCGAGGCGGATCGCCGTCGCGGGGCCGTCGACGGAGGCGACCGTCGCCGCGTCCAGTGCCAGCTCGACCGGCAGGCCCGCCGTCTGCGTCAGCACGAGCACCGGCTCGGGACCGTCCAGGACGCAGACCACCTGCGCGCTGGCCCAGCGCAGCAGAGTTCCGCCGAGGGGCCGGTTCAGCGGCCAGGCGAAGTAGCCGCCGGAGGGTATCGGCACCGGTCGTGACGGTATGAGCAGTTCCCGGCCGCCGATCGTGATGGCGAACCGGACGTCGTCGTGCGCGGGCAACGTCTCGACCGGCTGGTGGTTGTTGACGAACAGGAAACCGGACTCGCCGTCGGAGCGCAACGCCCAGCGCAGTGACGCGCGGTCGGCGGGGTCGGACGGCGCGCCGTCCGGCATGACCAGGCTCATCGTCGCCAGGGCGGCCCCGTCGCAGGCCAGCCACAGGTGCTGCAGGCGCAGGTGCCGGTAGGAGTCGCGAAACTGGCCGTACTCACCCAGGGGGGCCTGGAAGTCGTAGTTCACCACCGGGCAGTCGTTGGGATAGCCCGTGGCGTGCGACTCCTGCAGCGTCGACAGCTCACCGATCTTCTGCGAGGCGCCGTGGTAGAGGTAGTAGCCCTGCCAGGAGGAGCCGCTGCCCAGCTTCACCAGGGCGAGCGCCGCCAGGTCAGGGGTCGCGACGATCGCGCGCCGGTGGTAGGAGGTGTACATGCCGCCGCCCAGCTCACAGGTGGCGAACGGGTAGTCGGTCAGGTGTTCCTCCCCTCCGGACGCAGGGACGGGCCGGTCCGCGGCCTCGCCGGGAGCGGCGCCCGTCTCACGCAGGTCCGCCCCGATGGAGTCGTCGTCCCTGCCGGGTCCGAAGAAGTAGTGCGCCCGGCTCTGGGCGGGCCATCCGTCGTGCGCGTCGTCCCACGCCGCCTCCGGGTAGCCGCCGAAGACGGGCAGCACCTCGCCGGGCGGCAGCTGGGCGTGTCCCCATCCGGTCGCCGTCCACAGGGGGGCGTCGATGCCGCACTCCCGGGCGAGCCGCTTGATCGTCAGGAGATGGCCGGGCCGGTCGTACAGCTCGTTCTCCACCTGGACCGCGACGATCGGCCCGCCGTCGGCGCGGGTGAGTCCCCGAAGCTGGGCGCCGATCTGCTCGAACCAGGGGCGGACCAGGGCGAGATAGCGGGGGTCGTCGGTGCGCGGCTCGCAGTCGGCCGCCATCAACCAGTCCGGAAAGCCGCCGTAGCGGGACTCACCGTGTCCCCAGGGCCCGATACGCGCCACCACGTCGAGCCCCACCCGCGAGCACAGCTCGACGAATCGGCGCAGATCGCGGTCGCCGCTCCACAGGCAGCGGCCACGCACCTCCTCGTGGATGTTCCAGAAGACGTACGCGGCGACGACGCCCACCCCGCCGGCCCGCATCTTCAGCAGCTCCTCCCGCCACTCGGCGGCGGGGTAGCGGCTGAAGTGGTACTCGCCCATGACGGGCAACCAGGGCACCCCGCCCCTGCTCAGGTGACGGGAGTTCACCGTGATGGCGTCCGGCCGGTCTGGCTCGTCGCCCATCGCCAGATGTCCCGTACGAGGTGGCTCGAAGTGTTCCGGAACGCTGAGTCGCAGCACCGCCCCTGCCCTCTTCCTGTCGAACGACATGAACGCCAGCAGGCGTCCCCGGGCAGCCCTTGAAGAAAACCGGTCGCGTGGACGTCAACGGGGCGGGACCGCATGGTTGCGCGGCGGGGTGGAAGCGCCTACCTTCTGTTTACGATACATGGGTAGCGTAAAGGAGGCGCACATGAACCAGGCCCAGCGTGGGCGGCCACGCGACACCCGGATCGACGAGCGCGTCCTTCGGGCGGCCGCCACGCTGCTCCTGCGACACGGTTACGCAGGGTTGTCCATCGAGGAGGTGGCCGAGCGGGCCGGCGTCGCCAAGACCACGCTGTACCGCCGCTGGCCGACCAAGGACCACCTGGCCGTCGCCGTGGTGGCCCACCTCCAAGATGAGGACGACATCACCGACACCGGAGACATCCGGCGGGATCTGAGCGACTACACGGAGAAGATCGCCACCGCTCTCAACCGCCTGCGGTCGGCCGGAAGACCAGCCGGGCAGGACAACCGGTCCGCCGGTGTCGTCGCCGAGCTGGTCGCCGCCGGCGCACGCCACGACGACATCGGGCGGATGGGCCGCCACAACTACGCCCGGCGCAACGCCCTGGCCGTCGCACTGATCGAACGGGCCCGCGAGCGCGGGCAACTGCGCGCCGACCTCGACCCTCTCGTGCTCCTGGACCAGCTCGCCGGAGCCCTCTACTACCGCGTCCTGATCACCGGAGCCCCGGTGGACCGCCACTACGCCGAACAGCTCGTGGCCACCGCCCTGGACGGCGCCGCGAACCGCAAGGAGGCGCCGCGTCCTTGACCGACGTCATCGTCCCGGCCCCGGCGGCCGCGGGGGTGGCGCACCCCCATCGCCTCGAAGACGATCGACAGCCCTGACGTGTCGGTCGTGCGCGTCGACCGGCACGGGCCGGCCGAAGGCGACTGACGACCTCCGGCCGGGTTCGCCCGCCGGCGACACACCGCAGCAGAACCCGATCCCGCAGGCACCTGCCGTATAACCTGCAGAAACAGGATCACGCGAAGGCCGGCTCACACACCACTTCGCTGGACGCGACCCGCGGGTGAGGAAGGTCATTGGAGCCCTGCCGTGTCGAGACGCCTCGGGAAAGACTCTCCTGCCGGCCAGGTGTGCCCGATCGTCCGCGGGTTAGGGGAGTCCCTTCGGCGGTATCGGGGAGGGCACCATGGTCATCGTCCGGCGAGAGGTCGCCACCGTTCCCGCGGTCCTGCTCGCGGGAGTGGCGCTGCTCTACCTCACCGCCCAGCTCCTCATCCCCACCCTCGGCATGGGGATCGGCTGGGACGAGGCCGTCTACGCCTCCCAGTACGCCGCCCACGCGCCGCCCGCCGTCTACTCCGCCCCGCGCGCCCAGGGGGTGCCGCTCCTCGTCGCGCCGATCGTGGCGATCACCGACGAGGTGCTCGTGCTGCGGATCTGGCTGACCCTGGTCTCCTCCGCCGCCCTCTTCGGCGCCTTCGCCGTCTGGCTGCGGGTCAGGAACCACTGGGTCGTGCCGCTGGCCGCCCTGCTGCTGGCCGGATGCTGGTTGTCCCTCTTCTACGGCAACCAGGCGATGCCCAACCTCTACGTCGCGCTGGGCGCGGTCGCCGCCACCGGCTTCCTGCTGACCGGGACCCCACCGGGCCTGGGCGTCTCCATGGTGCTCGTCTCGCTCATGCGGCCGACCGACGCGCTGGTGCTGGCGGTGCCGCTTGCCGCCTACGCCCTGTGGCAGCGGCGGTTCCGGGAACTGGCGGCGCTGGCCGCGGGGCTGGCGATCGGCTGGGGCCAGTGGGCGGCCGAGGCCGTCGTCCGGTTCGGCGGGGTCCCCGAACGCCTCGGGGCGGCCGGGGAACACAACGACACCGGGCTGACCATCACCCTGGACGAGCAGGCCCGCGCCCTCGACGGGCCGGCGTTGTGCCGCTTCGGGGTCGAGTGCGGCGATGTGTCCCCCGTCCTGCTCATCTGGTGGATCGCGATCCCGCTGGCCGCGGGCGCGGGCCTGTGGGCGGCTCGGCGTACCGCGTGGTTCCGCCCGCTGGCGCTGGCGACGGCGACCGCCGTGGCGATGGCGTTGCCGTACTTCTTCTACGTCGACTACGCCGCCCCCCGCTTCCTGCTCCCGGCGTACGCCCTGCTGGCCCTCCCCGTCGCGACCACCGCGCGGCTGGCCCCCGTGCCGGCCCTGGCCGGTGTGGCGGCTCACCTGGTCCTCCAGGGCGCCGTCGCCGTCGCCATGTCGTCGGGTGTCCGCGCCGACCGCGACGTCATGAATGCCGCCGCCGAGGAGCTCAGACCCCGGATCGAGGGGCCGTGCGTGATCTACGGGCAGGGCGGCGCCCAGCTCGGCTACCTGCTGGGCTGCGAGTCGCAGGCCATCGCCCAGCGGTTCGGCGACACCATGCCCCGGCGCATCCAGGGATTCCGGGAACGCGGCTACGACATCATCGTGACCCACCGGGGCGTCAGGCCCCCGGCCTACACCGACGACTGGGAACGGCAGGACCTGCCCGGGCCGTGGCGGGCACGGTTCGGCCCTGGTCAATGAGCGCTCCCGGCGCCTGTGGGCCCGCACGCGGGAGCGCCGGCACACCGCGGCAGCTCGCTCACCTCTGAGGTGTGACCTCCGGGCCGGGTTCCTCCCGTGGGAGGTAGCCGAGGCGGCCGCGGGTCGCGACGATCGTCACGATCGCTGCCACGGTGCCCGCGAGCAGGGTGACCCGGGACGCCTGCTCGGCGCCGGCGATCGACGGGAACATGTCCGAGTAGGCGAGCGACATGAAGTTGTTGACGCCGACGTGCAGCAGTATGACCAGCGGCAGGCTCTGGCCGGTCCTGTTGAACACCCAGGTGACGACCACGCTGAAGACGCAGCAGAAGGCGATGAACTCACCGACCCTCATCCACGTGACATCCGGCCACCCGCCCCACTCGCTCATGAAGAGCGGCAGGTGCCACAGGCCCCACAGCGGGCCGAGGACGAAGGTGCCGCCCAGCGGGCCGAACCTGCGCTGCATGCGGGGCAGGGCGAAGTCACGCCAGCCGGGCTCCTCCGCCAGACCGGTGGTGACCATCTGGATCAGCAGGCCCGGCAGGTAGGCCACCAGCACGACGGCGGGCGGCAGGTGGATGTCCCCGCCGGACACCGCGAGACCGGCGACGACGATGGCGGCGGGAACACCGAGGAGGGTCCCGAGGTACCAGATCCAGCCCACCCGCCACTTCGTCATTCGCCCGGCCCACCGGCGGACGCCTTCCCTGCCGTCCACGACCGCGGTCACGATGAACGCGGCGAGGATGGGTCCGAGATAGGCGCCGGGGAGGACCCCGAGGATCTGCGAGCCGCCGAACCGCGAGGGGAAGGTGAAATCCCAGACCCCCAGGCCGGTCGCCGAAAGGATGTAGGGAAGCCAGGCGATCCAGCTCATCAGGTTGGCCAGCACGAAGAAACTGATCAGTGGACTGCGACGGATGAGGCCTCGAACCCCGGTCCGACTCGGATACCGCTCGATGTCCGGCTGGCTGCTGACTGTCATTTCGCCTTCTTCCACAGGAGCTTGACCGACAGTGATCAGCACACCAGGCACGGGCCCTCCCGGTCATTCCCGCGTACACCCGAACACAGGTACAGCCAGGGGTACCGGTGAGAGCGTTCAGCTCGCAGAGTGGTCAACGACAAACCGCACCCCTTTTCGAGGTGGAATGCGTCCACGTCGTACGCGACACCCGCTGCCGGACAGGTCAAAGTCTCACCGAGGCCGAAACTGCGCGAATCGGTCTCTGGCTCGTCTACCCGCCGGCGAGTTCGGCGTCTACTGCAGCACCCGGCTCGACTCGCTCCAAGTGCCTGACTCCCGACCGCGCGGCAGGCGCAGCCCGTTGAGGGCCGGGGCGGGCCTGCTGTGGCGCCCTCGCGAGCACGGGACCCGGGGCATCCCAGTGCGGGGCCATCATGACGTCGACGAACTCGGCCGACCATTCGTACGGATCGGTCACGCGCACCCGTCCTCACCGAGCTTGACAACGGTCAACGGCCGGTCCGCCCCGGCCGCACCGCGTGTTCGTCCTCCTCCGTGCCGGGACGGCTCTCGCGTTTCGGCGCCGGCCCGGGGGAGATCGGTTCGCCGGGGGCGCCCGAGGGTCCGCCGGCGGCCGGTGAGGAGCCTGCGGCGATGTGGACGCGGGTGCCCGCGATCAGCCAGGCACCACCGGAGACCGCCATGATCAGGCCGAGGACGACGAAGACCGCGGTCACCCCCAGGCGGTCGACGAGGACGCCGGTGACGGCGGAGGAGAGGCCGAGGCTGAAGGTCGCGGTGGCGCTCCACAGCGAGGTGACCCGTCCGCGGGTCTCGTTCGACGTCGCGGTCAGCAGGGTGGTCATGGCCGCCGGGCCGTACATCACCTCGGCGGCCGAGACCAGCCCCCACAGCGCCAGCGCGAACGGCACGCCCGAGGGCACCCCGAGCAGCATGGTCAGCACACCCTCGGCCAGGCACGACCATCCGATGACCCGGTGGCGCCCGCGCGGCCCCATGGCGCGGATCCGGGACGCGGCCACCACCAGGACCACACCGCCCACGGTCCCCTGCACCGCGTAGAACCAGCCGGTGCCGCCCTCGCCGAGGTCGTGCACGCGCAGCGCCAGATAGGTCATCGCGGTGATCGCACCGCCCAGCCCGAGGCAGAAGAGCGCCTCCAGCCCCAGCAGCGCGGCGATGACGCGGCTGCGCGCGGCCACCGCGACCCCCTCGCGCAGGGAGCGCCACCAGCCGTGCGCGGGAGCGCCCGCCGACCGGTCGCCGGAGCGGACCGTCGCGGTGAGCGCGGCCGACAGCAGGAAGGAGAGCGCGTTGACGGCGAAGGCCCACCGCCAGCCCACCAGCGTGACCACCAGGCCTCCGGCGACGCCGCCCAGCGCCTGGAAGACCAGGCCGTTGACCTGCACGGCCGCCGCGTACAGGGGGTACTCCTGCGGCCGGGCCAGGCTGGGCATCCAGGCGCTGCGGGCGGCCTGGAAGACGAAGCCCGCGGCGGCCGAGGCGAAGGTCAGCGGGTAGACGAGCCAGAGCCGCCCGGGGGCGTCGGCGAGCAGGAACGCGGAGGCGAGCACCGCCATGAGCGCGTCGGTCACCAGCATCACCGTGCGCCGGTCGGCCCGGTCGGCCAGCACGCCTCCCCACACCCCCGCCAGCACGCCCGGCAGGTAGCGCACGGCCAGGGTGAGCCCGGCGGCCAGGCCGGCCCCGCTGTACTCGTAGACCATCGCGAACACCGCGACCGCGGAGAACCATCCGCCGCACACGCTGACGAGGTTGCCCAGCCAGAGCATGCGCAGGTCGCGATTGCGGACGAGCAGCTCACGCAGAGTGCGTGCAGGTTCCACCGGGACCCCCGACGATCGAATGGTGATGATTTTCATTGCTAAATCGCCAAAGATCAAGACTTGACTTTGATTTCCGTTTTCATTACTCCTTGTAGGGAGATCACGAACGACAGGGGTGGACAGAGTGCCGGTCGAGCGGCGGCGGGGCGGATCGGTGCGGGAGACCCCGTGCGGTCCCCGTGCACCGCGCCGCTCGCACCGGGCGTACGGCCGCCCACCGAGACTCCTCGCCCGCCGCGAGGCCCGCGAACGTCTCGTGCGCTCTCCGACGGGCACCGCGGTGCTGCTGACCGGAGCGTCCGAGGCCCCCGTTCCTCTATCCGATGAAAGGAGGTGACTCGGCATGACCGTCAAGAAGCTGAAGGTGAAGGCGCGCAACGCGTCCGTTCACTCGTCCAACCACGCCACGGTGGCGCTCGCCAAGGTGGCCTGGCGCTAGTCGCGACGTGAGACCCCGGGTGCGGGCATGAGCCAACCACGCCCGCACCCGGGTGCGACGGATGTTACTTCGAAGAAAGGTACGCTCGCGATGACTTCCGGGCTGGACCGGCCCGCGCGCTGGGCGGCCGGTACCACGTTCGTGCCCACCGGGGACGGGTGGCTGGTCCACGGCCCCGACGAGGACTTCATGGTCGTGCAGGTGCCGCCGCAGGACAGGGCCGCGGTGGCGGGTCTGATCAGCGGGGAGCTCGGGGTGCGGGCCGCGCTGGAGCGCGTCCCGGACGCCGCCGACCTGATCGCCGAACTCGCCACGGCACCGCGGGACGACACAGAAGACCCCGGCGACCCCGGCGACCCCGGCGGCGTCGGCGGCTCCGCCGCGGCCGTCGCGCCCCCGCGCGCGGCCGAGGTGCTCCTGGCGGGCGACGGCCCGCTGCTGAACCCGCTCGTGCGCCACCTGCGCCGGGCGGGCCTGCCGGTACGACGCGGCGAGCCCGGCCAGGACGTCGGCCCACGGGTCACGGCCCTGGTCGCCTGCGCCGAGTACCTGCCCGACACGGCCTGGCGGGAACTGGACGCCCGCTGCCGCGACCTGCGCCTGGCCTGGCACCGCGGCCACAGCGAGGGCCGCCGCTGGTACGTCGGCCCGTTCACCCCGCCGACCGGCGGCGCCGGTTACGGCGACGTGCGGCTGCGCCGCCTGGCGGCCTGCCCCTGGCCGGACGAGCTGGCCGCCTACTGGGCCTTCCTGGAGGCAGGCGGCCGGCCCGCGACCCCGGCCGACCCGGCCGGGGCCGAGGTCGCCGCCGCCCTCGTCGCCGCCGACCTGCGCGCCTGGTTCGACGGCGCGCCCGTGCCCGGCGCCGGACACCAGGTGGGCGTCGACCTGGCGGCAGGGGAGATCCGCCGTCACCCCGTGCTGGCGGTGCCGCGCGGCCTGATGCGTGAGACGCCCGCGTGAGCAGGGTGCGTACCGGCCTGACGGTGACGGCGCCCGACGGCGCGAGGCTGGTGGCCGACCTGGTCCTGCCGGACCGGCTGCCCGCCCCCGCGGTGGTGATCCGCACCCCGTACGGCACCTCGGGCTGCCTGCCCGAGGCGCTCACCCTGGCCGAGGCCGGATTCGCCTGCCTGATACAGGACCTGCGGGGCCGCCACCTGTCGGAAGGGACCTTCACCCCCGGCGCCGACGAGGGCGCCGACGGCCGCACGACCCTGGACTGGACGGCGGCCCAGCCCTGGTGCGACGGCGAGGTCTTCCTGTACGGCCTCGCCTACGAGGCCTACGCCGCCTGGTGCGCCGCCGGCCATCCCGCGGTCCGCGGGATCGTCAGCCGCCAGCCCTGGCCGCCGATCGGCTCGCCCGCCCTGGACGAGGAGCTGTGGTGGCGCACCGACCTGGGCACCGGCCGGACGACGCGCACCGGCCTGTACGACGCGACCCTGGCCCGCGCGCCGGAACTGGCCGCGCTCATCCCCACCGCGGCCGTCGTCGAGGCCTGGCCGGTGGACGTCGGCCCGTGGCCGGCCACGCCCAGCACCTACAGGACCGCGGCCCGGCGCACGGCGCGGGCCGCCCGCACCGCCACCGTGCCCAGCCTGCACCTGGGCAGCTGGTACTGCCGGTCGGCGCCGACCACCCTGCGCCAGGCCATGCTGGCACCGTACGCCGAGGTCGTCGTCGGCGGCTGGGCGAGCGCGCTCACCCACCGCCTCCAGAGCGAGTGCGCCCTGCCGGAACCTCCCGGGCCGCACCCCTTCGCGCTGACGCTGGAGTGGCTGGGCGGCCTGCGCCGCGACGGGTGCCTGCTGCTGGGCACCGGCCGCTGGACGGACACCGATCCGATCCCGCCCGGCCGGCCCGGCTGGACCGCCCTGCCCCTGGGCGCGGACGGCACGCGGCTGCGGCACGACCCGGCCGACCCCTACCCGTCGGCGCCGCACTCCGCCGACCTGGCGCCGCCGGCCGACCGCGACGACGTCGTCCGGCTGACCCTGGACGGCCCGCTGCGCTGGCACGGAGCGCCCCGCCTGACCGCCGAGGTCACCACCGCCACCGGCGCCGAACTGGTCGCCACGCTCGTGCACGAGCGACCCGGCGGCGCCGCCACCCGGATGGCCGACGGCACGGTGCCCGTCGCGACGGGCACCTCCCGCTGCGAGATCCGCCTGGCCCCGGCCGCGGCCGAGCTGCCGCCCGGCCACCGCCTCCACGTGGAGCTGACCGCCGGGCGCACCCCCCGCCACCCGGCGCCGCGGCGGCGGGCCGAGCTCTCCTTCCGCGACGTGACGCTGCACCTCCCCCGCCCGAGAAAGGACGCCTTCGCATGACGCACGCAGGCGGAACGCCAGACGTCACGGCCGACGGCACGCCCGGCGCCACCTCCGGCGACCCGGGCGGTCACGCCGGCGGTGACGCGACGGGCGCCGCGGACCGGCCCGGGACCGCACCGGCCGGCCAGGACCCGCTGACGCTCCTGGCCGACGAGCGCACCGGCCTGATCCGCAGGCTGGACCTGCTGGAGCCGGAGCCGTGGTGGCCCGAGGGGCTCACGATCTGCTCGGCCGAGGTGAGCTCGCCCCACCGGCTGCTGCCCTGGCCCGCCGACCGCGTCTCCACCGGCACCGCGTTCGGCGACCCCGGACGGGCCACGATGAGCGCCGTCGGCGAGGCGGTGGAACGCTACTGCGGCAACTTCGTCCCCGCCGGCCTGCCGCGCTCCTCCTACCGGAGGCTGCGGGAACCCGCCCTGGACCCGGCCCGGCTCGCCCTGTACTCCGACGCCCAGCACGCCGAACCCGGCTTCCCGTTCGTCCCGTTCACCGCCGACCTCGAGGTGCTGTGGACCCCAGGGACCGACCTGAGGGACGGCACGCCCGCCTGGCTGCCCGCCTCCCTCGTCTACGTCAACTACCTCACCCCGCCCCGCGCCGACGAGCCGCCGACCAACTACGCCATGCTCGCCGGCATCGCCGCCGGGCCCTCGGCGCGGGCCGCCCGCACGGCCGCGCTGGAGGAGGTCATCGAACGCGACGCCACGGTCGTGTGGTGGGCCGGCGAACTGCCCGCCCGGCCCGTCACCGGAGCCGGCCGTCCCGCCGCGCCCCTGCTGCCGGAGACGGAACCCGGCTGGTACCGCGCCACCGGCGCGACCGGAGGCTGCCGCTACCGGGTCGTGGCCATCCCCACCGTCTTCGAGGTCGCGGTCCTGGGCGTGCTGCTCGACGACCCGGAGACCGGCATAGCCGTCCTCGGCGTCGCCGCGCGCCCCGACCCCGCCGAGGCCGTACGCAAGGCGCTGGCCGAGGCCGTCACCCTGCGCCGCTACGCGCTGGGCCTGATCGACCCCGAGGGGGAGATCTGGGCCGCCGCCGCGGCCGACGTCATCGACGCCCGCATCTTCAAGCCCCACCGCCCCGACCGCCGCTACGCCGACGACTACCGGGGCGACTTCCGCGACGTCGTCGACCTGGGCTGCCACAGCCAGCTCTGGCTCGACCCCCGGATGCGCGCGCACCTGACGCCGATCACCGCCTGCGCCGACGCGATCGCCCTGGCCGACCTGCCGCGCGTGGACGGCGACGTGCTCGACGGCTACCTCGAGCGGATCGCCGCCCAGGGGCTGGGCGCCTACGCGGCCGACCTGACCACGCCCGACATCGCGTCCGCCGGGCTGTCGGTCGCCCGGGTGATCGTGCCCGGCGCCTACTCCAACGCGCCCGCCGCCTTTCCCTTCCTCGGCGGGCACCGCCTGCGCGAGGACCCCGCCCGGCTCGGCCTGCGGGCCGCCGACCGGGTCAACCTCGTCCCCCTGCCGCACACATGATCCCCGTCGACTCCCGGACAGGTCTGGTCACCGGCGTGCGCACCGCGCTCCTGCGCGGGCACCTGCACGTCGCCTTCGCCGACCTCGCCTCCACCGCCGGGTACGGCCTGCCGCTCGGCAACCCCACGGTCTGCGGCGCCTCCTGGCACGATCCCGCCGAGGCCCGCCGCCGCGCCCTGGGGGAGGGGGCCGAACGCCACTGCGGCCACCTCGTCCCCGAGGAGCGGCTGGTCGAGGCCACCTGGTACGAGCTGGCCCCCGACGCCGTCGACCCGCGGGCCCTGGCGCTGTACTCACCCGAACAGACCGCCCGCGGCGACTTTCCCTTCGCCGGGCTGGCGCGTACCGACCGCACCCACTGGGTGCGCGGCACCCGCGACGACGGCGCGCCGGCCTGGGTGCCCGCCGCCCTGGCCTGGCTCACCCCCTTCCCCGTACGGTCCCGGCCCGTCGTCCTGCCGGTGTCGGCCGGGATCGCCGCGGGCCCCGGCCCGGCCGCCGCGCGCGCCTCGGCACTGGCGGAGGTCGTGGAGCGGCACGCGCTGGCCACCGCCTGGGCCTCGGGGGGCGCCTTCCCGGAACTGGCGCACGTGCGCCTGCCCGGGGTGGCCGGGGTGCGGCTGAGCGCGCACGCCGTACCGAACCTCCTGAACGCCCCGGTGGTGCTGTGCGTCGCCGAGGACACCGCGGGGGAGTTCGGCGGGACGGTGGGGGTGGGGTGCGCGTTCGCTCCCGGCGCCGCCGACCCGGTGACCTCGGCCGCGTGGAAGGCCGCGGCCGAGGCCGTCCAGTCCCTGGACACCACCGCCCAGCTCGCCGCGGGTGATCTGCCCGAGTGGGAGCGCCCGCACGGCCCGCTCGCGCCCCACCGCCCCGACCGCGCCTTCGCCTCCTCCTACCGGCCCGACTTCGCCGACGTCACCGACGTGACCTGCCACCTGCAGCTCCTGGCCGACCCCTCCTTCTGCGCCCGCGTGCTGACCCGCCTGGCCGGCGACGGGCTCGCGGCACCGGCGACGCCCCCCGCGGGGGGCCGCTTCGACACGGAGGCGGCGTTGACCGCCCGTGGCCTGCGGGCCGTCACGGTGGACCTCACCACCCCCGACGTCGCCGCCTGCGGCCTGGCCGTCGTCCGCGTCGTCGTGCCCGGCCTGCGGGCCACGGCCCCGGCGGCCTTTCCCTTCCTGGGCGACGGCGCCGATCCGCTCCCCGACCGCCCCGACCCGTCGCCGGTGCCCCATGCCTGACCTCGCCCGTCCCGTCCCCCGGGCGACCCGCACCGTGAAGGGTTCACCGCCGCACGGGCCGCACAGGCCGCACAGGCCGCACGGGCCGCGTCGGCCGGAGCCGGACCGCCCGGCGCGATCCTCGGCGTGCTCCGGCCGCGCGGCCGCCACGCCGACCGTCTGAAGAACCCGCACCGACCCGAGAGAGAGCACCTTCGATGAGACTCATCACCCCCCGCGCGGCCCGGGCCCTGCTCGCCGGAGCCGGCGTGCTCGCCGCCGCCGCGTGCGGCCAGAGCGCGAGCCCCGCCGCGAACACCGCCGCCGCACAGGCCACCGCGCAGCCCTCGGCCACCCCGACGGAGGTGAGCAACTGCGGCGCCACCTACCGCTTCGAGCGCCCGCCGCGGCGCATCGTCACCTCCAGCACGATCGCCACCGAGATCGTGCTGGCCCTGGGCGCCCGCGACCGGCTGGCCGGCACGGTCGCCCCGGGCGAACTCCTGCCCGAGGTCGCCGCCTCCTTCGAAGGGGTGAACATCATCGCCAAGTCCGCCTTCCCGCCTCCTTCCAAGGAGACGGTCTTCGCCGCGAACCCCGACTTCGTGGTCAGCGGCTACGGCGACGACTACGGCCCCAAGGCCCTCGGCGACCGGGCCCAGCTGCGCGAGGAGGGCGTCAACTCCTACCTCCTGTCGGGCAACTGCCCCGGCCGCAAGGCGAGCGTCGAGGACACCTACACCGACATCCGCGAGCTGGGCCGCATCCTGGGCGCCCGGCCCAGGGCCGAGGAACTGGTGAGCAGGCTCACCGCCGAGGTGGACGCCGTGAGACCGGTCTCCGGCACCCCCAAGGTGTTCGACTACGCGGGCGGCCTGGAGAAGCCGAGCACCGCCGGATCCAACGGCCTGATCGACGACCTGATCCGCCGGGCGGGCGGCGAGAACGTCTTCCCCGAGGTGACCTCCTACGCGCAGATCTCCTGGGAGGAGCTGGTCAAGCGCGACCCCGACGCCATCGTCGTGGAGGACCAGGCGTTCGAGCCGGCCGACAAGGCGATCGCTTTCCTGACCTCCTACGAGCCGATCAGGAACGTCACCGCGATCAGGGAGAAGCGCTTCGTCGTGATCCCGGTCAACGACACCCAGCCCGGCCTGCGCAACGGCCGGGCGCTGAAGACGCTCGTCGCCGGACTGGCCAGGTGACCTCTCCGGGGGCGGAGCCCCAGGCTCCGCCGCCGGGGACGGCGGGGACGGCGGGGACGGCGGGGACGCGACGGTCATCACGCTCCGCGGACTCCGGGGGCTCCACGAGCTCCGCCGACCCCTCCGCCGTGGCTTCAGGACAGCGGGGCCCCGCTCCCGGCGCTCCCGGCGCTACTGGCGCTACTGGCGCGGCGCGACGACGGGCGCCGGCCGGCCGCCTGACCTTCCTGGGCACGTCGGCCCTGCTGTCGGCACTGCTGGGCGTCTCGCTGGTCGCCGCCGTCGGCCTCGGGCCGGTCGCCATCGCCTCCGGTGACGTGGCCCGCATGCTCGGTCACCGGTTGCTGCCCTGGCTCGTGACCGAGGCGCCGGCAGGCCCCCAGGCGGTCATCGTGCTGGACATCCGCTTCCCCCGGGTCCTGCTCGGCGCCGTGGTCGGCGCGGGACTGGCCCTCGTGGGCGCGGTACTGCAGGCCGTACTGCGCAACCCGCTGGCCGACCCCTACATCATCGGGGCGAGCTCCGGGGCGTCCCTGGGCGCGGTGCTGGTGATGCTGGCGGGACTGTCGCCGTTCGGGCCGCTGTCGCTGCCGTTGTCGGCCTTCGCCGGCGCCATGGCGGCCTTCGCGCTGGTGCTGACGATGTCGCGGCGCGGCGGGCAGCTGGCGCCGACCCGGCTCATCCTCGCCGGCGTCGCGGTCGCCGCGCTCACCGAGGCCGTCACCAGCTACATCGTCCTCACCACACCGGACAAGGAGGTGCGCTCGGCGCTGTTCTGGACCCTGGGCGGCCTGTCCGGCACCCAATGGCGCGACGTGGGCGTGCCCGCCCTCGTCGTCACCGCGGCCATCGCCTGGGCCACCACGCGGGCGAGCCTGCTCAACGCCCTCGTGCTCGGCGACGAGGGCGCCACCGGCCTGGGCGTGGAGGTCGACCGGCTGCGCCTGCGCCTGATCGTCATGTGCGCGCTGGTCATCGGCACGGTCGTCGCGGTCAGCGGCGGTATCGGCTTCGTCGCGCTCATGGTCCCGCACGCCGTACGGCTCGTGATCGGCGGCGACAACCGCCGCCTGATCCCGCTGGCCGCGCTGACCGGAGCGCTCCTGCTCGTCTGGGTCGACGTGGCGGCCCGCATGCTCAACCAGCCCGACGAGATCCCCATCGGGGTGATCACCGCCGTGCTCGGCTCGCCCTTCTTCCTCATGCTGCTCGTCCGCGCCGATCGAAGGACCCCGCGGTGAACGTCGACATCCAGGCCGTCTCCTGGCTGCACGTGCTGCGCGACGTCAGCCTCACGGCCGGCTCCGGAGAGGTGACCGGGCTGATCGGCCCCAACGGCAGCGGCAAGTCCAGCCTGCTGCGGTGCGTCTACCGCCGGATCCGCCCCGACCGCGGCAGGGTCCTGATCGACGGCGCCGACGTGTGGCGCACCCCGCCCCGCCAGGTCGCCCGGCAGGTCGCCGTCGTCACCCAGGACACCCCCGCCGACCTCGACGACAGCGTCGAGCAGATCGTGGCCCTGGGCAGGATCCCCCACCTGGGGGCGCTGGGCTGGCTCTCGGCCGCCGAGCAGGCGCTCATCGCCGAGACGATGGAGCGGTGCGACGTCTCCGTCCTGGCGCACCGGCCGTTCGCGACCCTGTCCGGAGGCGAGCGCCAGCGGGTCCACCTCGCCCGCGCGCTGGTCCAGCAACCCCGGCTGCTGATCCTCGACGAGCCCACCAACCACCTGGACCTGCGCCACCAGGTCGATCTCCTGCGACTGGTCCGAACGCTCGGCGTCACCGTCCTGGTGACCCTGCACGACCTCCAGCTCGCGGCCGCCGCCTGCGACCACCTCGTCGTCCTCGACGGCGGACGCGTCGTCGCCGACGGCCCGGTGACCGAAGTGATCACCACGGACCTCCTGCGCGCGGTCTACCGGGTCGAGGCCGAGGTCGATCACGGGCACGACGGCCTGCCCCGGGTCTTCCTGCCACTGGACCGCCTGGCCGGACCGGTGCGCCCGGCGTGACGCGGGCCGGTGACCGGGCGCGCCGCGCCGGGCCGGCAGACGAGCACGGTGAAAGGCCCGCCGGTCACGACACGCTCCCCACCGGTCCGGGACGGGCGCCGGCCGGGCCGATGGCGAGAGGGGCGTCGGGGATGCAGCGAGGATGGTGGCGCACCTCGTCGAGGACGACCCTGCCGGTCACGCCGAAGACCTCGCTCAGCAGGTCCGGGGTGAGCACGTCGATCGGCCGGCCGTCGGCGTGGACCGTTCCCCGGTGGAGGGCGACGACGCGGTCGGTGAAACGCGCGGCATGGTCGAGTTCGTGCAGCACGGTGACGACGGTCAGCCCGCGGGCGGCGCGCACCTCCCGGACGAGTTCGAGGACCTCGAGCTGGTGGCGGATGTCGAGGTGCGCGGTGGGCTCGTCGAGCAGGAGGACATCGCTCTCCTGGGCGAGGGCGAGCGCGAGGCGGGCGCGTTGCCGTTCTCCGCCGGACAGGGTGTCCAGGACCCGGTCGGCCAGACCGGCCAGACCGGTGAGGGCGAGGGCTTCCTCGGTGGCGGGGTCGTGCCCGGTGGTGCGGAGCATCCCGAGCGGGCCCTGGCCCGGATAACGGCCCTGGTGAACGAGCTGGCGGACGGTGAGACCGGGGACCGGGGGAAGCGTCTGGTGCATGACGGCCACGCGGCGGGCGATCTGCCTGCGCGACATCCGGGTCAGGGGGCGGCCGTCGAGCTCGACGGTGCCGGCGTGCGGGGCCAGGATCCCCGAGAGCAGCCGCAGGAGCGTGCTCTTCCCGCTGCCGTTGACTCCGACCAGCGCGACCGACTCGCCTTTTTCGACGGTCAGGTCGATTCCGGTGAGGAGACGGCGGCCGTCGTGCCCGAAGGCCAGGCCGAGGGTTCTCAGACTCACGGGTGCTTCTCCCTGGAGACGATGACGACGAGGATCACTGCTCCGGCCAGCGCGGTGACGACGCCGGTCGGCAGGCCGAGGCGGTGGCCGAGCTCGGTGCCGGCGATGAGGCGGGTGAGGGACTGGGCGGCGGCGTCGGCCGCGACGAGGACCGCGGCTCCCAGCAGGGCCGCCGCGGGCACGTGGCCGCCCGGGCCGGTGCCGGGCAGGCGCCGTGCGGCGTGCGGGATGACCAGCCCGACGAACGCCAGGGCCCCGGCGAGGCTCGCCGCGCAGGCGGTGAGGGCGACGGCGATGCCCAGGACCGTCAGGCGGGCACGCCGCGGTGCCACCCCGAGGGAGGCGGCGTGCTGGTCCCCGCCCTGCAGGATGGTGGTGACGGCGGTCGCCGCCCACGCGGCGCAGATCCACAGGGGGATCCACCAGACGGCGATGACCAGGTGGTCCCAGACCCGGCCCTCGACGGATCCGACGAGCCAGCGCAGGACGTTGCCGAACCGGCTGGGCTGGTAGGCGAGCATCAGCGTGGTGACCCCGCCCATGAGCGCCGATCCGAGCAGACCCGCGATCACCGCGCGGCCGGGTCCTCCACCCGCCGCGAGCAGCCAGGTCACCACCCCTCCCAGGACGCCGCCGACAAGTGCCGCGCCCAGGCCGCCGAGTGCCGAGTCCGCGGGCGCCAGCCCGAAGGTGGCGGCGGCGAGCACGCCGAGGACCGCTCCCGGGTTGACGGCGGTGAGCTCGGGGGCGGCCAGCTCGTTGCCCAGCGAGGTCTGCAGAAGGTGACCGGCGACGCCGAGCGCCGAACCCGCGAGCGCCGCCGTGACGAGCCGGGGCAGTCCCAGCTCCCACAGGATGCGCTCCTCCAGCGTCTGCGGGCGTGTGATGGCGAGCAGGTCGTCGACGGAGGCCCCTCCCGCCCACAGGTGAAGGCACGCCGCCAGCGCCGCCAGCGCCGCCAGCGCCGCCAGCGCCGTCAGCGCCGTCAGCGCCGCCGGAAGCGGGAGCGGCGCTCTTCTCATCGCGCACCCCGGCGCAGCAGGGCGGTCCCGGCGAGGACGCCGATGAGGACGGTCCAGGCGCCGAGCGGCGTCTCGACGGGAGCGAGGGCCAGCCGGGCGACCTGGTCGGCGGCCACGGTGATCGTCGCGCCGAGGACGGCCGTCCAGCACGTCCACGAGCGGGCGTCGCCGTCCGGCCGGATCCTGCGGGCCAGGAGCGGGGCGACGAACCCGACCCAGGCGATCGGGCCGCAGGGGCCGGTGACCGCTCCGACCAGCAGCGCCGCGACGGCCAGGACCCCGGTGCGCGCGGCGGTGACACCGGCACCGAGGGAGGTCGCGGCCTCGTCCCCGAGGCGGAGCAGCCCGAGCGCGGGTACGGCCAGGACGACGAGGGGTACGGCCAGGACGAGCCAGGGGAGGGTGCGGGAGACCTGCTCCCACATGATGCCGTTGAGACTGCCCACGAGGTAGCGGAAGAGCAGGTCGTACTGGAGCCGGTCGGCCGTCGCCATGACGGCCAGCAGGAGGGCCTGGACGGCCGCGGTGACCGCGGATCCGATGAGCAGGACCCCGCCGGCGGTGCGGGCCGTGCGGGCGGCGGCGAGGGTGAGTCCGCCTCCGGCGGCGGCGCCCGCGAGGCCGACGAGCGGATGGAGCGAGGGGGAGACGGGCAGCGCCCAGACGACGCAGGCGGCGACGGCTACGGCCGCGCCGGAGGAGACACCGAGGAGTTCGGGTACGGCGAGCGGGTTGCGCAGCGCCTCCTGGAGCAACAACCCGGCCACGGCGACCGCGGCACCGCCGAGCAGCCCGAGCAGGAGGCGGGGCAGCCGCAGTTCCCAGAGCACCACGTACTCCAGGGAGGCGTGATCGGCCAGGACCGCGGGGAGGTGACGGGGCGCGATCACCGGGGTGCCCAGGCACAGACCGGACAGGGCCAGCAGTGCCAGCACGGCCGCCGGAAGGGCGAGGCGGAGCGGGGGCACGGCCCGGCCGCGCCCCCTGACGTGCGAGGAGGTCACCCGGTGGCCTTCGCCAAGGCCTCTTCGAGGATGATGCCGAACGCGCGGGTGCCGCGACCGGACGCCCACAGCTCGGGCTGGACCTCGTAGATCTTGCCCGTGGTGACCGCCGGGATCCGCTTCCACACGGGGTTGTCGCGGTAGGTCTCGGTGACGGGCTTGGAGTTGCCGAACGAGAACGACTGCACGAAGATCACCTGCGGCGCCTTGGCCAGGATCTCCTCGACGCTGTAGGCCTGCGCGGTCTCGAACCCGCCGCCCTTGCTCGGCCACGGGTAGCCGAAGTACTGCGACAGGAAGTCGCCGAGCACGTCGTCGGTGGTGTTGACGCCGATGGAGCTGCCGCCGTACATGGCCAGGGCGGTCTTGTCCTTCAGCCCCGCGGCCTCGGCCCTGGTGGCACCGTCGGCGAGTTTGGCGGTGAAGGCGTTCTCCGCCTCCGCCTGCCGCTCGCCGCGACCGGTGAGCGCGGCGACGTTGCGCAGGTAGCCGATGGAGTCCCTGTAGGACTTGACCTGGACGTTCCACAGCGGCGCGAACTTCTCCACCGCCGGAGCCAGGCCCTCGTGCACGCCGGCCAGGCCGATCACCAGGTCGGGCTTGGCCCTGGCGATGGCGGCGACGTCCTCGCCGCCGAAGCCGCCGGGGATGACGGGGACGTCCTTTCCGGCGGGGCCGAGGTAGTCGGGCCGGGTCAGCAGCTCGGGTGTGGTCGTGCCGACGGGGACCAGGCCGAGTTCGACGAGCATGTCGTCGCAGATCCCGGTCAGGCAGACGACGCGTTCGGGGACCTTCTTCAGCGCGAGGGTCTTGCCTGCGGGGTCGGTGACGGTCAGGGAGGCCGCGACCGCGGTGGCGGGGGCGGCCGGGGTCGCGGGCGCGGAGCCGGCGGGTTTCTTCGCGTCCGCGGGGCCGGCGGGCTCCTTCGCGTCCGAGCCGCCGCATCCGGTGACGGCGGTGAGCGCGAGGAGCACGAGCGCGGCGATCGGCTTTCTCATCGACGATCGGCCTTGCCCGCGGAACCGGCGCCGGCGGTGACGCCGGTGCCGATTCCGCCGTCGAGCGAGGCCGGGGCGTCGACGGTTCCGGCGACCAGGCGTGCGGTGTCAAGGGAGAGCGCTGCGAAGCGCATGGAACCTCCAGAATGATGATCATTGTCAATGCGTAGACATTGATAATGGTTACCATTATTGTATGTGGCGTGCCAAGGGGCGTTATGCGAAGGATGCGTAATTTCGCCGGTTGATCTCTCCGTCGATGCCGCGCGGCACCCCTCTTTCCTCCAGGACGGACGAGCAAAGGCGACCGGCGTGCCAGGCGTCGGCGAACAGGAGTGCGAGGAAGCATCGTGATCGTCCATCGTCGCCTTCTGCAGCTGTCCGGTACCGTCAAGGCCCCCATGGCCGCGTGCGTCGGCCTCGGCCTGGCGGTCTCGGCCGCCCATGTCGGACAGGCGCTCCTGCTCGCGGGGGCGCTGGCCGCCCTGGCCCGGGGCGATCACGACACCACCGTCACGCTTCTGGCCTGGGCGTTCGCGGTCATCGCCGGCCGGGCCGTGCTGCTGTGGGCACGCGAGACCGTCACCGTCCGGGCAGGGGCCCACATCCGCGGCAGGCTGCGCGACCGCCTGGTCGAACGGCTCGGGCTGCTCGGGCCTGCCCATCTCACCGAGGCCCGCACCGGTTCGGTGCAGACCACCGTCGTGGACGGCGTCGAGGGCCTGGACGCCTACTTCAGCCGCTATCTGCCGCAGGTCGTCATCACGATCTGCGTTCCCGTCGCGCTCGTCGGCTGGCTCTTCTCCGTGAACGCGGCGGCCGCGACGGTCCTCGCCGTCGCCGTCGCCGGGGTGCTGGTGATCCCGAGACTGTGGGACGCGACGCTGCTGCGCCGGGGCCGGGCGCGCTGGCGGGCCTTCGCCGACCTGGCCGCCGACTACCTGGAGGCCATGCAGGGGGTCGCGACCCTGCGCGCGTTCGGCGCCGTCGGCCGCCTCGGGGACAGGCTCGCCGGCCGGGCCCACGACCTGTACACCACCACGATGCGGCAGCTCAAGGTGTCGCTGATCGAGACCGGGGTCAGCGCCTTCCTCGTCCAGGCGGGCACCGTCGCCGCGGTCCTCGCCGCCGTCTCGGTCACCTCTCCCGACCCCTGGTCGGTGTTCGTCGTCCTCGTGATCACTGCCGAGTGCTTCCGCCCCGTCCGCCAGCTGTCGGAGTACTGGCACGCCGGCTACCTCGGGATCACCGCCGTCGACGGGCTCGAGGATCTGCTGTCGGCCGAGCCCGTCGTCTCCGACGCCGGCACGAGGACGGACTTCCCGGCCCGCCCCGAGATCGTCTTCGACCGCGTCACGTTCACCTACCCGGGTGCGTCCGCCGAGGCCGTGCGCGACGTGACGTTCACCGTGGCGGCCGGGGAGAGCGTCGCGCTCATCGGACCGTCGGGAGCGGGCAAGAGCACCGTCGCCGCGCTCCTGCAACGGCACCACGACCCCGGCTCGGGGAACATCACGGTCAACGGTTCCCCGCTCGCCGACTTCACCCTGGGCACCCTGCGCGCCGGGATCGCCGTGGTCGCCCAGGACACCTACCTCTTCCACGGGACGATCGCCGACAACCTGCGACTGGCCCGCCCCGACGCCTCCGACGCCGACCTCGAACGGGCCGCGCGGGACGCCGACGCGCACGCCTTCATCACCGGCCTCCCCGACGGGTACGCCACCGTCCTCGGCGAGCGCGGCGCGACCCTGTCGGGCGGGCAGCGCCAGCGCGTCGCCGTCGCCCGCGCCCTGCTCGCCGACGCGCCCGTCCTCCTCCTGGACGAGGCGACCTCGCACGTCGACGTTCGCGGTGAGCAGGCCCTGGCCCGCCTCAGGCGGGGCCGTACCTGCCTGCTCATCGCCCATCGGCTCTCGACCGTCCGCGACGCCGACCGCATCGTCGTCCTCGAACGAGGGCGGGTGACCGAGACCGGCGACCACGACGCCCTGCACGCCGCCGGTGGCTCCTACAGCCGCCTTCTCGCACTCCAGGAGACCCGCGCATGACCGCCTCGCCCATGTGGTGGCTGGCCCGCACGGTCGGCGAGCACCGCCGCGCCTTCGCCGCGACCCTCGTCTCGCACCTGCTCGGCCAGCTCGCCACCTTCGGCATCGCCGTCACCGCGGCCTGGCTCGCCGGCCACGCCGTCGCGGGACGTGCGACGCCGCTGAACGTGTTCGCCGGGACCCTCGCCGCGCTCGTCCTGATCGCCACCCTCGCGACGTGGTGGGAGGCCTACGTCGCGCACGACCTCGCCTACCTCGTGCTCGCCCGGCTCCGCGGCAGGGTCTACGACGCGATCGCCCGCACCAGCCCGTCCCGTCGGCTCGGCAGACGCAGCGGAGACCTGTCCACGACCGTGCTCTCCGACGTCGAGGCCCTCGAATGGCTCTTCGCCCACACCCTCGCCCAGTCCCTCACCGCCGGTACCGTCCTCACCCTCGGCACGGTGCTCACCGCGATCCTGGACCCCCGGCTCCTGCTCGTGTCGCTGCCCGTCACCGTGTGCGTCCTGACCCTCCCGACGTGGCTGCGCCGGATGTCGCGACGGCACGGCGAGGAACTGCGCGAGGCCACCGCGGAACTGACCGCCGACGTCATCGACACCGTGCAGGGGATGCGGGAACTCACCGCGTTCGGCGCCCTCGGGCGGCGCCGGGAGGCGCTCACCGAACGCACCCGGCACCTGGCGCGCGTCCAGGCCGCCAACGCCGGCCGCGGCGGCCTGGAAGCCGCCCTGCTCGACATGCTCGTCGCCGTCGCCACGGCCGGAACGCTCCTGGTCGTCGCCGCGCTCGTCCGCTCCGGCGACCTGCCGCTCACGCACGCGCCCGCCGCCATGGTCCTGACCGCCGGCGCGCTCGGCCCCGCCACCCAGGTGGCCCTGCTCCTCAAGGAGTACGGCACGCTCCGCGCGGCGGCCGCCCGCGTCCACGGCCTGGTCACCGCTCGGCCGGAGGTGCCCGCGCCCTCCGCCGGTCCCGCGCCCGCACCGGGCCCGGACGTGGTCTTCGAGGACGTGCACTTCGGCTACTCCTCCGACGGGCCCGAGGTCCTGCGCGGCGTCTCCTTCACGATCCCGCACGGCAGGACCGTCGCCCTCGTCGGCCGATCCGGCGCGGGGAAGACGACCTGTGTATCCCTACTGCTGCGCTACTGGGACCCCGACCGCGGGCGCATCCTCCTCGGCGGCACACCCCTCGACCAGGTCGCGGACCTTCCCTCCCACGTCACCGTCGTCCCCCAGGACGTCCACCTCTTCGCCGGGACGATCGGGGACAACGTCCGCCTCGGCGCCCCGACCGCCGACCCGGCACCCGCGCTGGCCCAGGCCCGGCTCAGCCTCGACCCGGACACGACGGCCGGAGAACGCGGCGCCATGCTCTCCGGCGGCCAACGCGCCCGCGTCGCCGTCGCCCGCGCCCTGGCCGTGGACGCCCCCGTCCTCATCCTCGACGAGGCCATCGCGAACCTGGACCCCGAGAACGAGGTCCGCCTCGCCGACACCCTCCAGGCCGCCGCCCGCGACCGCGCCACCTTGGTGATCGCCCATCGCCTGTCCACCATCCGGCGCGCCGACCACATCGTCGTCCTCCACGACGGCCGTGTCGCCGAACAGGGCTCCTTCGACGATCTCATAGCCGACCCCGGAGGCCACCTGTCCCGCCTGTTCGAGCTCCGATCGGCGCAATGACACGGGGTCGAGCGGCGCCTGCGCGACGCCGAGCGAGGGCCGCGGGGCCCCGCGCCCCCACCGGGGAAGGTCGATCGGCGAAAGCAGGGCGTCGAGGAGCCGCTGAAGGTTCTCCGGGAACCGGTCGCCGGGAGGGACGGCCTGTGCCGATGGCGATGAGAGGTTCCACCTGTGGCGATCGCCATGTCGCATCCGGGCGCCGGCGTGACTGCGGGGGTTCGCGAGGTCCAGGCGGCTCGGCCCACGAAAACAGGATGCGGCAGCCACACGCCCATGCCAGCATGGTCGCTTCGTACCCGACGCGAAAGGACCTGAGCGGCCATGCCCGGCGCCATCACTTTGATCCGCTCCACTTCTCTGTCCGACGTCGCTCAGTACGCTTACGCGGCCACGGCGCCTGCCGGGTCACGACTCATCTTCCTCGCCGGAGCGTGTCCCCTGAACGAGGACGGCTCGACGGCGGCGATCGGGGACTACGCGGGTCAAGCGGCGAAAGCCGTCGAGAACATGCGGACGGCCCTCACCGCCGCCGGCGCATCGTTGCAGGACGTCATCAGCACAAGGGTTCTCGTCGCGTCCACCCGGCAGGAGGATCTGGGGACTGCCTGGAAGACAGTCCGGGAGTCGTTCGGTGAGCATGACGTACCGAGCACCTTGATGGGAGTCACCGTGCTTGGCTACGAAGACCAGCTCGTCGAGATCGAAGCCGTCGCCGCCGTACTCGACTCCTGAGCGTAAGCGTCCGACCCGGCGCGAGCGGACACGGTTGGAGCCCGTGCAGAAGCCGGTCAGAGCCATTCGTCGATCGCGGTGATGAGGACCGTGGCTTCGTGGCGCACGACCGGCTTCTCGAAGCGGGTCGCGACCGCGCGATGGCGGTTGAGCCGGTTGATCCCGCACTCCACGGCATGGCGCGCTTGCTTGCAGGCCCCGGGGTCGAAGGTCGGTGGCCGGCCGCCCATCGGCCCCTTCTCACGACGGCTGACGTCCTGATTGGCTTTGCCGGGAATCATCGCTTTGATGCCCCGCCGCCGTAGGTAGGCACGGTCGGCCCTGGAGTTCGGCTCGTCCGGTCGACGAACACCCGTCGGAGACCGCGCTCGTTGCCGATCGACGACACGCTTCGAACCATCAGGCCGACGCCCACTCCGTGGCGGACTTCGATGGCGGAGAGCGAGGACCGCTCCGCCCGCCGCCTCGGTACTGTGAATTCGCATGACCGACACCGAGATCGAGATCACCGCGGACCTGGTCCGCGACCTGCTGAAGGAGCAACACCCAGACCTTGCGGGGCTGGCCATCCGCGAGGTGGCGGGCGGCTGGGGCAACCACATGTGGCGCCTCGGTGATGAGTTGGCCGTGCGCATGCAACGCATGGACCCCACCCCGGAGCTCCAGCTCAAGGAGCGGCGGTGGCTGCCCGTGCTGGCCCCGCGCCTGCCGCTCCCGGTGCCGACCCCGGTGCGGTTCGGCGAACCGTCCGAGCGCTTCCCCAAGCACTGGACCGTGATGACGTGGGTTCCCGGCGAACCGCTGGACCATGCCTCGATCAGCCGCGGCGCCCACGCGGCCGACAGGCTGGCGAGTTTCCTTCGGGCGCTCCATGTGGAGGCGCCCGCCGAGGCCCCGGCCGGTTCGGACCGCGGCGCTCACCCCAGGAGGTGCACGGACGGCTTCGAGCGGTTCCTGCAGGCAATCGACCCCGACGCCGTCGGCGATGCCCGCGCCGTCCGGGCCGTCTGGGCCGATGCCGTCGCGGCCCCCGAGTGGGAGGGCCCGCCGGTGTGGGTGCACGGCGACCTCCATCCCGCGAATGTCGTCGTCTCGGACGGAACGCTCTCAGGCGTGATCGATTTCGGTTCCTTGTTCGCCGGCGACCCCGCGTGGGATCTCGGGGCCGCGTGGGTACTGCTCCCCGCAGGCGCGGCCGCACGGTTCTTCGACGCGTACGCGCACGCGGACGAGGCGGCGATCCGGCGCGCCCGCGGGCTGGCCGCCATGAAGAGCCTCTTCCTGATGCTCATGGGACAGAACGGGCATCGCGGCCTTCCCGGTGGCAAACCAAACTGGGGACCTGCAGGCCGGGCGGCACTTGATCGTGTTCTGAAGGGTGTTTGACGCACGCTCCTCGTACTTGTCATCGGCCCCGCTCGAAGCAGTGAGAGTGACCGACGACGGAGAAGCCGCGGCGCTCGTACCAGTGCCGTGGCCAGTCCGCCGCATCAGCGGTCAGGAACCGGGTACCGCAGTCGTTGTCGGCGGCCAGGCGCAGGGCGGTGGTCAGGACGGCATCGGCGTAGCCGCGCCTGAGGTGGTCCTCCGAGGTGATCAGGTCCTCGATCTGGGCTGTGCCGGTTGCCGGGTCCAGATAGAGGTCGGCCCATGAGGCGACCTCGCCCTCCTCCGTACGGGCGCCGAGGAAGTGAACGATGTCGGCCCCGCGGCGGCGGGCCTCGCGTCGGTCGACGAGATGGCGTATGACCTCGTCGTCGACGTCCGGAAGGAGCCCCCGCCATCGCCGGGTGAGGGGGATACGTATCGCGTCGAGGTCCACTTCCTCCGCGGGTCCGCCGGCCGGCGCCGGGCCCGCATGCAGCATGACCAGATAGGTGGAGTGGGTGTATCCGTTCCGGATCAGTGGCTGTGCGCACGCCGTTCCGACCTCGTCGTCAAGGACGGAGACCAGTCGGTGAGGCAGGTGTCCCAGTGCCTCCTCCGCGATGGCGGGCACCGCCTCGGGGTCGACGACCGTGTCGATGATGACCTGGTTGTCGGCGCGGGAGTGCGCGAAGGCGTCGTCGTACACGGCGAACCCGCCTGGAAGGTCGACGCTGCGCGCGGCCTGGCGGCGGGCGAAGGCCGACAGGAAGGAGTTGATCCGCTGTAGTTCCGAGGTTGACATGGGGGGAGCGTAGGCGGCCGTGGGCCATAGGTGGCCCAGGGGAGTGAGGGGCGCGCCGTCAGGCAGGGAAGCCGGGGTGGTGTCGGTGGTGACAGGTACGAGATCGAACGTGCCGGCCTCTCGCCATAAATCTACATTGTAAAGGCGATCGGGAGTTTCAAGATCAAAAATACAGTGGACTAAAGACCAATCAACCAGAAGGGAGCGCGCCGACCGATCGTTTCACAGTGAGGCGTGGAGACGGTGTGATCAGCTGGACCGTGGTGGCCCGCGCGGATCGGGCGCGGCGGGCATGGGCGATCCGCTTGCGGCGCAGTGTGGACGGGCCTTGCTGCACCGTGAGTCCAGGACCGCCCTTCCGGCACCGGGTGCGGAGCCTTTCATGTGACCGAGGGGAGGTGGTGACTCGTGAGTCACCACCTCCCCTCGGTCATCGCCGGGTTCCACGCGGGCCCCGGCGCCCTGTGGGCGGCGCTCCAAGACGTCGGGTGGCCTGTGGCGGCTACGCGTCGCGGCGCTGCATCAGCACGGCGCTCGCGATCACGATGACGGCCACCCAGGCCAGGTAGACCGCGAACCCGCTCCACGGGCCCAGGGAGCCGTTGTCGAGGCCGGACACGATCAGCAAGCCGGCGTTCGTGGTGAAGTACTCGGCCACGGTCCTGCCCCATCCGCCCGGGAGCTGGTTCGCCACCGTGGGCAGCACCAGGATCAGCGCGATGGCCGACATGATCGCGCCCGGCGTGTGCCTGACCAGGGTGCCCAGTCCCAGTCCGAGCAGCCCGCAAGCGGTCAGGTAGAGGGTGGCCCCGAGTGAGGAGCGCACCACCTCGCCCATCTCGATCGACGGCGGTTGGGAGATCGCCAGGCCGACGCCGATCGCCCCGGCCGACGCGACCGCGCAGACGACCAGAGAGATCGCGACGAATACCACGATCTTGGCGGTCAACAGCCTCATGCGCCTGGGCACGGCGATGAGCGAGGTGCGGATGCCCCCGGTGCGGTATTCGCTGGAGATCGCCAGAACGCCCAGGGTGGCCATGGACAGCGAGGCGAGCATCGTACCGGCCAGGCTCATCCCGATCACCTGGCCGAGCGGGACCGGCCCTGCGCCCACGCTCTCGGCCGAGGCGTTGATGAGGGCGGAGAGGCCTGTCATCAGTGTGGCGGTGACGACCAGGGTCCACATCGTCGAGCGGACCGAGCGGATCTTGGTCCATTCGGACCGGAAGATGTCGATCATGACGTGAACTCCAGACTGTCCTTGGTGAGCTCCATGTAGGCCGATTCCAGCGAGGGCTGTACGAACGTCAGCTCCTCCAGCGGGATGGCGGCCCTCGCGGTGAGCGTGCCGATCTCGAGCGGGCTCATCGCGGTCACCCGCAGGTGGTCCGGGTGCAGTTCGCCCACCTTGATCAGCTCGGTCACCTCGGCCAGGCGGGGCGAGCGCACCCGTACGTATCCTTGCGAGCTGCGCCCGATGAACTCCTCCACGCTCGTGTCGGCGATGAGCCTGCCCCTGCCGATCACGATCAGGTGGTCGGCGGTCTGGGCCATCTCGCTCATGAGGTGGCTGGAGACGAACACCGTGCGCCCCTCGGCGGCCAGGTCGCGCATGAGGGTGCGGATCCACAGGATGCCGTCGGGGTCGAGGCCGTTGACGGGCTCATCGAAGATCAGGATCTCCGGGTCGCCGAGCAGCGCCGCGGCGATGCCGAGCCGCTGCGACATGCCCAGCGAGAAGCCGCCGACCCTTCGCCTGGCCACCTCCCGCAGGCCCGTGCTCTCCAGCACCTCGTTCACCCGGGTCGCGGGGATGCCGTTGCTCTGGGCGATGGCCAGCAGGTGGTCGCGCGCGCTGCGTCCGCCGTGTACGGCCTTGGCGTCGAGCAGCACGCCGACCTTGCGCAACGGGTGCCGCAGTTCGTGGTAGGGCCGCCCGGCCACGAGCGCCGAGCCGCCGGACGGCCGGTCGAGGCCGAGGATCATGCGCATGGTCGTGGACTTACCGGCCCCGTTGGGGCCCAGGAATCCGGTCACCAGGCCGGGTTTGACGTCGAACGACAGGCCCGCCACCGCGGTGGCGTCGCCATAACGCTTGCTCAGGTTGATTGCGCGAATCACGGTCATGGTCCCAGCGTGCCGTTGTGGGCGGCCGGTTTCTTCCTGCCGGGGAACGGTCCTGGAGGGAGGGTTCTGGGATGCTGCTCCTACTCTCCAGGTTGGATCAGGGCCGCCTCGTAGGCGACGATCACGGCCTGGGCCCGGTCCCTGACGTCGATCTTGGCGAACAGGCTCGTCACGTGGTTCTTGACGGTCGAGGGGGAGACGGACAGGTGGGCGGCGATCTCCGGGTTCGAGCGGCCACGGGCGATCAGCACGAGGATCTCCCGTTCCCTGTTGGTGAGCCCGGCCAGCTCGGCGGGCACCGCCTTGGGGCGTGAGGCGCGGACGAAGGTGCCGATGAGCCTGGTCAGCAGGCGCGGTGCGACGGCCGACTCGCCGCAGTGCACCACGCGTACGCCTTCGATCAGTTCCTCGGTGGAGATGTCCTTGGGCAGGAATCCGTCGGCGCCCGCTCTCAGGGCCGCGACCACGTTCTCGTCCAGGTCGAACGTGCTCAGCGCGAGTACCCGGACGCCCGGCAGCTCGGCGGTGATCAGCTCGGTGGCGCGCACGCCGTCCAGGCCGGGCATGTGCAGGTCCATGAGGACCACGTCCGGGCGGAGTCTCCTGCTCAGCTCCACGGCCTCCGCGCCGTCGGCGGCCTCGCCGACCACGGTCAGGTCGGGCTGGGCGTTCAGCATCAGCCTGAAGCCCACGCGTACCAACTCGTGGTCGTCGGCCAGCAGGACTCTGATCATGATCTCTCCAGGGGGATGCGGGCGTGCACCCGGAAGCCGCCTTCTGGGCGCGGGCCCGTGGACAGCCGGCCGCCGCACAACGCCACCCGCTCGGCCATGCCGCTGAGCCCGAACCCCGCTGCGCCGGCCTCTCTCGCCAGGCCGTCGTCGACCACCTCGACCTCGACCGCGGCCGGTTCGTACGCCAGCCGTACGTCGGCCCTGGCGCTGATGGCGTGCTTGCGTGTGTTGGTCAGTGCCTCCTGGACGATCCGGTAGACGGCGTGGTCCACGGCGGCGGTCAGCTCGACGGGCTCGCCGGTCACCGACAGGCTGACGGGGAGTCCCGACGACCTGGCCTCCTCGATCAGTACGGGCAGTCGCCGCGCGTTCACCCCTGTCGCGGCATCCGGTTCTTCGTTGCCGTCGGCCCTGAGTACGTCGAGCAGCTGGCGCATCTCCGACATGGCCTGGCGGGCCGTTCGCTCGGCGCTCTCCAGGGCGTTCCTGGCGACGTCCTGGTCGGGGGGGAGGGTGGCCCGTGCGCCGCCGACCAAGGCGTTGATCACGGTGATGTGGTGGGCGACCACGTCGTGCAGTTCCCTGGCGATGCGCCGTCGCTCGGTGCTTACGGCCGCGCCGGCGGCCTGCTGTCTGCTGCGTTCGTTGAGCTCGGCTCTGAGCCGGACGAACTGGCCGATGCCCACGGGTGCGAAGACGCTGAGCAGGGACGCCAGCCAGCCGCCCGTCATGGGGAGGGACAGCTGCATGTCGATCGCGTAGACCGCGTAGACCGCCAGCGAGGTGATCAGTGTCGGGCGGCCGGTGGTGTAGCGGCCCAGGCTGTAGTAGGCGACGCACGAGGGCAGGCCGAGGAAGGACAGCGAGTGTGTCGCGATGCCCACCGCGCTCAGCGTGGCCACCAGTGCGGCGGTGAGGACCGGCCGGTCACGTCTCATGAGCAGGCTCAGGGAGCTGGCGAGGTGGAGCGCGCCGGCCAGCATCACCCGTGTGTCGGCCGGGACGGTCTCGGTGACCGTGTCCGGGAGCACGGAGACCACGCCGAGGAGCACCGGGACGGAGAGCATGATCACCAGCGTCGTGTCGAAGACGCGGGGGCGTCTGAGGAAACGCGTGATCTTCATGGGGGTTCGTGCCATACGCACGTTAAAACCTCACGTCAGGTTGCTTCGCCGTGGCCCTGGACGACACGGTGTCCGTGCCGACTCTCGTCCAGGCAGGCCGGCGCCGCTGCGCGGTGGGGGCCGATGTCGTCGGAGCGGTTCCTCTCGCACGCCGAGCGGTCCGGTGGGTCTGGCTCGCGGTGTGTCGGAACGGGGGGCCGCGGTCGGTCCTCGAGACCTGTCTTGCCCCTCCTGCCGCGTTCTGCAGTTGATCTCTTTCCCTGTTCAAGAGGACTGTCATTGCCGGCAGGATGCCACGTTCTGACACTGAAATTTATACCCTGAAGTGCAGTTTTGTCACATTGCGTCAGTGGCTTGGGCCATTACATGTCGGCCCAGGGGGCGGGTGCGATCCCGTCCTGTCGACCGCAGGGATCTTCCAGGTCCTCATGGTCGACAACCTCGTCGGCCGGGGGAGGGACGACCACGATTGGCCGTCGCCTCCCCTGACAGGGTCTTCAAGGCAGCCGGGTCGAGCACGTTGACCGTTGTCTGCTCGGCCCGGAGACCTGCGACTGTCGGTGTCCAGACCGCGGTTCCATCGGGGCCGGGCGCCGCTTTGCGCGGGGTTTCGACGGGCACTACCCCAGCTGGTCGCGGCGGCGTGTCAGGTAGGCGGTCTCGGCGGTGTTGCCCGCCAACTCGATGGCTTTGTCGTAGGCCACGCGCGACTTGTGACTGCAGCCCAGCCGGCGCAGCAGGTCGGCACGGGTGGCGTGGTAGGCGTGATAGCCGGTCAACGCCTCGGCGAGGCGGTCAACGATGGCCAGTGCCACCTCCGGCCCGTCGAGCTCGGCCACGGCGATGGCCTGGTTGAGGGCGATGATCGGTGAGGGGTCGAGGCGGACGAGCTGGTCGTAGAGGGCGACGACCTGCGACCAGTCGGTGTCGCGGCTGTCGCGGGCGGAGGTGTGCACGGCGTTGATCGCGGCGAGGATCTGGTAGCGCCCCGGAGCCACCCCGGCAGCGGCGGCGGCCAGGCGCTCGCGCACCAGCCGATGACCTTCGGCGATCAGTTCCGCGTCCCAGGCCCCACGGTCCTGCTCGTCGAGCGCGACCAGTTCGCCGTTCGCCGAGATCCGGGCGGCGCGGCGGGCCTCGATGAGGAGCATCAGCGCCAGCAGCCCGGCCACTTCCCCGTCCTGCGGCAGGAGCGCGCGGATCAGGCGGGTGAGCCGGATCGCCTCGGTGGTCAGGTCGTGGCGTACGGGATCGGTGCCGGGGCCACTGGCCAGGTAACCCTCGTTGAAGACGAGGAACAGGACGGCCAGGACGCCGGAGACACGAACTGGCAGATCGTCGGCGGACGGCATCCGACAGGGGATGCGAGCCGCCTTGATCTTGGCCTTCGCGCGGGTGATGCGCTGCTCCATGGTGGTTCCCTGCACCAGGAAGGCACGGGCGATCTCGGGCACGGTCAGACCGCCGACCATGCGCAGCGTCAGCGCCACGCGCGCTTCCACCCCCAGCGCCGGGTGACAGCAGGTGAAGATCAGCCGGAGCCGGTCGTCGTCGATGGCGCCCAGCGGCTCAGGCGGGGCCTGGTCGTACAACATCTGCGCCTCCTTCTGCTTGTCGCCGCGCTTGTTCTCGCGCCGGATCCGGTCGATGGCCTTGCGGTTGGCGCTGGTGGTCAGCCACGCGCCCGGGTTGGGGGGCAGGTTGTCGGCCGACCACCGCTCCACGGCGGTCGCGAACGCCTCGGCCGCCGCCTCCTCGGCGATGTCGAGATCACCGAAACGCCTGGTCAGGGCGGCGACCACCCGCGCCCACTCGTCGTGATGGGCCCGGGTGATCGCCTCCTCGACGTCGCTCACCGGAACGGCCGCACCTCGATCTTCCGATCGCAGACCTTCGACGCCTCGGCGGCGAGCTCGAGCGCCACATCCAGATCGGGGGCCTCCCACACCCAGACGCCGGCGAGGTACTCCTTCGACTCCACGAAAGGCCCGTCGCTGAAGACGGCCTGCTCGCCTCGGTTGTCGATGACCGTGGCCGCGTCGGTGTCCGCGAGTCCGCCCGAGAAAACCCAGTAGCCCTCGGCGATCAGTCGTTCGTTGAACGCGCTGATGGCAGGCCGCCTGTCCGTGCTGCCGGGATTGCTCTTGTCATCGATCACGGAAACCAGGTACCGCATCTGAAAATCATCTCCTGTGGTGTCAAGACAGCGTGGTTCGGTGGTGGGGACTTCAGGCCGTTGCATACCGCGGGCGCCCGGCCGGCCGGTAGACCTGGATCGTCAGGCCGTTCGAGGTGGCTCGCGAGCCGACCAGTTCAAGTGCTGTGTCCGGGCCGGTGGGGGGAAACAGCCGTGTGCCCTGGCCGACGACCACGGGATAGGTGAGCAGGGTGATCTCGTCGACGAGCTGGTTGCCGAACAGCCAGCGGACCAGGCTGCCGCTGCCGTGCACCTGCAGCTCACCCCCCGGTTTGGCCTTCAGCTCGCGGACGGCGGCCGCGACGTCACCGGAGAGGACGGTCGTGTCCGCCCATTGCGGGTCGGTGAGCGTGGCCGATGCCACATACTTGGGCTGCGTGTTCAACGCCATTGAGATCGGGTTGTTGCCCTGATCTGCCCCCCAGGATCCGGTTCCCCAGGATCCGGCAAAGATCTCGTAGGTCCGCCGTCCGAACAGGAACGCGTCAGCGCGCTGGAAGACCTGGCCGAGGAACGTCTCGCCCTCGTCGTCGAACAGCGGCAGGGCCCATCCGCCGCGCTCGAATCCACCCCTGCGGTCCTCGTCCACCGCGCCGAGGCCCTGCGTCACGCCGTCGACGGAGACGTGCGTGATGGTCGTCAGTTTCATGATCGAAATTCCTTCTCGCCGGGTTTTGTCGTCGTTCGATTCGACCGGACCGCGGCGCCGATCTCAGCGGTCGCGACAGGATCCCTCCGGCCGAATTCTCCTGTGGTTTGGGGACGCCCCTCGTGGGCGACCTCTCACCCCTGCTACGAACAGCTCAGCCCCGATCCGACACCGCCGTCCGGACTTCTTTCGAGGATTTTCCGGTACGCCGGTTGTGAGCGATCCGAAAGCCAGACGGTTTACGCCGATTTCCCCCATGTTGATGCGGTAAGCTCCCGGCAGCAGCTAGCCAAATTTGGCTAGCGAAGTTCGGGAGGGTTCGATGAAGCCGGTACGGCTGCTGGTCCTGGGCGCGCTGCGCAGGCGCGGGCGCGCCCACGGCTACCAGGTCCGCGCGGATCTGGAGTCGTGGGGCGCGCACGAGTGGTCGACCGCCACCTCGGGCTCGGTCTATCACGCGCTCAAGAGCATGGCCGGTCAGGGCCTGCTGGTGGCGCACGAGACGGTCGCCTCCGAGGCCGGGGGACCGCCGCGGATCGAGTACGAGCTGACCCGGCAGGGCGAGCGGGAGTACCTCGACCTGCTGGGCCGGGCGCTGGCCGATCGCGAGCCCAGCCTGGACGTGCTGGGCGCCGCTGTCGGCCTCATCGAGGACCTTCCCCGGGAGCGGGCCCTGGAGTTGCTGCGCCGGCGGGCCCGCGCCATGCGCGAGTGGCGCGCGAGCATCACCGCGTACCTGCCCGAGGGCACGGATCTGGCGACCTGGGGCCCGGTAGGCGAGGTGCTGTCCCTGTGGCTGGGCACCGCCGACGCCGGCGCCCGGTGGACCGACCGAATGATCCGCCGCCTGGAAGAGGGCGCGTTCACCATGGCCGACGAATAGGAGTTCCCCCGATGGCCAACGAGATCGCCATACCGCTGCTTCCCTGCTGCTCCGTCGACGAGATGGTCGACTTCTACACGATGCTGGGTTTCCGCCAGGTCTACTACCAGGTCCGGCCGAACCCGTACGTGTTGCTCAAACGCGAGGATCTCCAGCTGGGTTTCTTCGGCATGCCGGAGGCGTTCAAGCCCGAAGACTCCTACGGGACCTGCGTGATCGTCGTGCCGGACACCGGAGAGCTGTTCGAGGCGTTCGCCGCGGGCATGCGCGCGGCGCACGGCAAGCTCCTGGTCTCCGGCATCCCCCGGATGACCCGGCCGCGCAGGCGGAAGAACGACGGCAACCACTCCGGCTTCGCCGTCATCGACCCAGGCGGCAACTGGATCCGTTTCACGACCGCCCGCCCCCTGCCGGAGAAGGAGGAGGCCACGAGCAGGCTCACCACCTCGCTGGACCGGGCGGTCGTGATGGGCGACTCCAACGGCAATCACGAGCGGGCGGCCGAGATCCTGGACGGCGCCCTGGAGCGGGACAAGGACACCGCGTCGGTGGCCGAGCTGCTGGAGGCACTGGTCTACCGGGCCGAGCTCGCCGTCCGCGCCAAGGACCACGCCGCCGCCGGGCACGCCCTGGCCCGGGCGCGCGCCCTCACCCTGACCGGGGCAGAACGCCGGCAGCTCGCCCAGCCCCTGGCGGCCATCGACGACCTCGAGGCCGTGCTGGGTCTCTGACCGGGTACGGTGCTTGCGCGGGGCCGCCGAGCTGGGCGGCTGCGCGCGCATGTGGTCGCGCACGCGGGTCATTGATGCCGCCGAGGTAGCGCACGCCCTCTTTAAGGACTGCGCCGTGGGCCGGGGTCTGTGCTCAGCTCGGCCGGCTCGCCCCGCCGAACCGGCAAGGGCAAGGTCACCGTCCAGTACCACACCGCCCGCTTTCGGCTCGTGCCCGCGCTCGCCAAGAATCCCGGCGTCCCGACCCCGGCCATCCGTAAGCCGAGCACGCGACCGACACCCACGGCGTCACGTTGATCAATTTCGCTCTGTTCGACCTGGTGGGCAGGCTGTTGTTCCCGCGCATCCGCGGCGTGCGCGGCCGTACTCGCTGGTCGCTTTCCTCGAGGGCGTTCAGAGTTGCCTGACGAGGTGATCGACTATGTTGCTCAAGCCGGCCGACCACGACCACGACGCACGGGATCGGTGGCACGCCAAGGTGACCTGCGCCTACCTCCGGGGATGGTCCGACCGTGGCGGGCCGACCGTTGTCCTTCGGTCCGAAGCCGCCCGGCGGCGGTATGAAACTTCCATGGATCCGCTTACCCACCGAAAATACGGATCGGTGAATCCGCCCTGATCAAGGGCACCGCGAATGGTCGCCGTTCTGCTCGTGGGGCGTATGTGACCTGTGGTTTTCCGCGCCGGGACGCCACATTAGACAGCCTCGTCACCCGCCCATACTGTCCCGGTGCGGCCCGCTCCCGAATTCCGCAGCACGCAGCACGCGACGTGCGGCGTTTCGCCGCCGTCCGGTCAAAGGAGGTTGCGCATTGCAAGCACGTACGCGGGGGCTTCGCCCGACGAGGTCCCTGGTCATCGTTCTGCTGATGGCCGTTTCGGCCTTCTTGCCGCCCATGCCGGCACACGCGGCATACGGCACCCCGATCCCCGTGTCACTGGCCGTGTACGGCGGTTGGAACGGAACCCAGCTCCTCGCCAGGGTGGACGGAACGATTCAGTTCGACGACGCGAACCAGAAGTACCAGTACAACCTCTCGTTGTGCCGCGTCTCCAGTTTCGTCGGGCCGAACGTCAGAGTTCTGGTGAACAACGTCTACAAGTCCTCCCTGTATTGGAACGGCGGCTCCCCAACAGCCCTGTGCCCGGCCTCCTACATCGCGACTGCGCATTCCGCTGAAGTGGACAACGGAAGCACGGTTCACAATGTGACGCTCACCTTGGTGGGCTCGGACTTCAACGCCAACGTCTTCCGCGAGCGCACCGAGACCTGGACCTACGACAACCCCTTCAACTGAGCGAACCCGCGCTGACGACCCCGCCGGACCATCTCCGGCGGGGATTCGAACGCCGCGAAGCTGTAGACAACGATCGTCCTCGTCGACTCCGCGCCCCGCAGGACGCGCTGCGTCGAGGCGATCGTGTGGTCCCGCATGGCCGACGTCGTCCCGTTGATCATCCCGGTCCCGGCCCTGGCGGCGGCGCTCGCCCAACCACCCGATAAGGCAGTGCCGGTCCTGGAGGTCCTCCTTGGCTTGGAGGTGTGCGTCATCGACGACCTCACCGCGGGATCGGCGCCAGCCATCGCGGAGATCCCCGAAGTCGCCGGCCCGTACACGGACCGGGGCGGTTCTGCCAGGGCCTTGCCGGTGGTGATCTCAGCTTGCGCCGGGTATGGCGACGTTCTGCTCGTTGAAGTTGTAACCGTTTTGCGAGGCGCTTTGCCGCAGGCCGTCGAAGGAGTTCTTGCTGGCTTCGAGATCGGGTGCGGCGGCGTTTCCTTTTTCTAGTTTGTTGGTCAGATCACTGAAGCGGTTGTCGACCGCCATGACGGCTTTGCACAGCGTCGGGTTGGCCTCGGCGAAGGTTTGAGCGACTCTCAGCTCGTGAATGGCGAAGGCGCCGGCCACCGCCGCTTTGAGGAAAGTGCGCTTTCGCTCATCTGCTCCGGACTGGAATCCGCCGCTTCGTAGTGGTTTGTAGATGTAGCGGTGGAAGGCTCCCAGGGCGAGGCCCGCGTGCAGCGCGAAGCGTGTCTTCGCGAACCGCTTGGCGTTGGCCTGGGCCGGACAATCCACCTTGTGTTTGTTTTGTCCGCCGACGCCCGCCGGTGGGGCGTCTTCGGGAGGTGGGGCCGCCAAGGGCGACGAACTTCCGGACGCGGTGACGTCGGGCTTCAGGGCGGTCGTTGTGTCGTCACCACAGCCACCGAGCAGTGCCGCCGCCAGCAACGCCGCCACCGCAACGGCAACGGACCGAGTGATCCCAGTCATTTCTTCCCCCGTAGAAGTCCATGGCGTTCGATTTACGGGAACGCTCGCCCGAGTGACCTGAGGCCAGTTTCCACCTGATCCTGTTTCCGCAGTTTAAGCGGCATGGGTCAGCAGGCAGGGATGCCACCGCGGCGTGTCGCCTACGTGGTCAGCTGCCGCCTTTTCGTAGGTCCAGTGTCGATTCCAGTTGAAGATTGACTTTGGTATGAATGTCGCGATTGTGTCCTGCTGCTGTGGTGAGCCCTTTTCATCCTGAATCACGGCCCTCCTCGACGAGCTGCAGCACGAGGATCGCTTGAACGAGTGCGGTCGCGCGGTGCGGGCGACAGCGCAGCCTGCTCAGCACCTTCCAGGACTTCAAGGTCGCCACGGCACGCTCGCCGACGGCTCGGATACGGGCATGGGCGCGGTTGACGTCCCGCTGTCCGCGTGACGACCAAGGCCGATGGCGATGCCGTTCGAACAAGGTGCCACGGAGCGCGGATTCAGCCGAACCCGCAGCTCACAGGATCGACGTGTGACATCGGAACGCGGGTCCCGCACCCCCGTCGACTGAGAGGCGTCGTCAATTCCGGCGCGCTGCGATGGTCTCGAACCGGTCGGCGGCGGCGAGCGTGGGCTCGTCGGCCAGCAGTGCCTCGCACAGCGGAGCGCTCAGCGCGAAGTCGGGCACGCCCGCGGCGGCCAGCGCCGCGACGTCCTCCCGGTCGCGCAGGCTCGCCGCGAGCACCCGCGTGCCCGATCCGGACAACACCTGACGCATCTGGATCGTCTCGGCGACGCCGTCGCGGCCCTGGTCCGTCATCCGGCCGACGTACGGCGCGATGAAGCGCGCGCCGACGGCGTCCGCGAACAGTGCCTGCGTCGCGTGGTGGACGGCGGTGACCAGAACGGGCACGTCCTCGTCCGCCAGGACACGGGCGGCGCCCAGTCCCTCCCGCGTGGCGGGGATCTTCACGATCGCCTGCGGTCCGAGGTCGCGGATCCTCCTGCCTGCGGCGAGGATCTCCCCGGCGGTCGTGCCCAACGTCTGCATGAACACCTGCTTCGCGCCCGCGGCCGTGGCCCAGGTGAACACGGCGGGAAGGTCGGCCTGGGTCAGCCCGGCGCGGGCCAGCAGCGCCGGATTGGTGGTGACGCCGGCGAACAGGCCGGTGGCCAGCAGGGGTTCAACGGCCGAGCGTTCCGCGGAGTCGACGTAGAGGGTCATGGGTCCATTCCTTTGCACGGATCTGTGAACGGCGGGTGCACGAGTCTGTGAGACGGCGATCTGTCAGCCGTTGTCCGCCCTCACCTGTTCGGCGAGCAGCAGGTAGCGCTCCATCAGCGCGGCCGGGTCGCCGGGCCGGGGAGGGACGATCGCCGCCAGAGGTGGACGCCACGCGTCGCGCACGTCCTTGATGCCGGAACCGGAGAGCACTGCGGCGCCCTGGACGCAGGCACCCCGGGCGCTCGCCTCGGGCGCGTCCCGCGTGATCACCGGGCGGCCGAGCACGTCCGCGAGGACCTGCCGGTAGGCGAGGGATCGTGCGCCTCCGCCCACGGCCACCACCTCGCCCGGGGTCGGCACGCCCGCGGCGTCGATCGCCTGGTGCCCGCGCACCAGCCCGAAGATCACGCTCTCGAACACGCTGAGCGCCAAGCCTTCACGTGTCGAGGCGGTCGTCAGGCCGGCCATCACCCCCTGGGCGTTCGGCAGGTCCGGGCTGCGTTCACCGTCCAGATAGGCGACCAGCGTAGGCCGTGCCCGCGCGGGGTCGGCGGCCAGCGCGAGGTGGCCCAGTGTCTCGACGTCGACTCCCAGCAGGCGGGCGAAGGTGTCGGTGACCTTGGTGGAGTTGAGCGTGCACACCAGCGGCAGGTAGCCTCCCGTCGCGTCCGCGACGCCGTCCACCCAGCCGGTGGAGTCGAAGACGGGGTGGGCACTCACCGACAGCACCACCCCGGAGGTGCCGAGGCTGTAGGCGACGTCGCCGGTCCTCAGGCCGAGACCGACGGCGCCGAGATGCTGGTCGCCGCCGCCCGGGCCGACCAGCACGCCGGGCCGCAGCCCGAGCTCGGCGGCGACCTCGGGCAGCACGTGGCCCGCGGGTTCGGCGGGGCCGAGCACCCGGGGAACCGCCGCGTCCCAGTCGACGTCCGCCGACACCAGCTCGGTGAGCAGGTCGGTACGCCACCGGTTCTCGAACGCCGCGTAGTAGCCGGTCCCGGAGGCGTCGGACCGGTCCGTGACACGCTCGCCGGTCAGCCGGTACGTCAGCCAGTCGTGCGGCACCAGCACGGTGGTGAGGCGCCGCAGGTTGCCGGGCTCGTGCTCGGCGAGCCAGGCCAGCTTGGTGACGGTCAGCGCGGCGGTCGGGGTCAGGCCGGTAGCGCGCACCCAGTTCCGGGCCCCGTAGCGCGCCACCAGGCCGGCCGCCTGCGACGCGGACGTCGTGTCGTTCCACAGCTTGGCAGGCCGCAGGACCTGGCCGGCGGCGTCGAGGGCGACCAGGCCGTGACACTGGGCGGTCACGCTCACGGCGTCGATGGAGGCCGGCCGTACGCCCGCGTCCCGGCAGGCCAGGGCGAGCGCGGTGGTCAGGGCGCGCCACCAGGCCGCGGGATCCTGTTCGCTGAGCGGCGGGTGCGTCGCCGGATGCGGGGCGCGGCCGGTCCCGAGCAGCGCACCGTCATCGGCGTCACGGAGCTCCACGGTGCAGGACTGCGTCGAGCTGTCGATGCCTGCGACGACGGGCATGGTCAGACCGTGCCCCTCGGCACGCCCGCCGCCCCGGTGCCGGCGTCGAAGGTCAGCGCGGGCAGGGGCTCCGGGGCGTCGTGGATCTGCCCCACGGCCCCCGAGGGGTGACTGTGCAGCACCTGCTCCCATCCGTAGCCGCGCAGCCTCATCAGGACGTACGCGAGCGCGTCGCCCCACACCGCGGTGACGAGCGTCGAACCCATGGCGATCACCTCGCCCGGATCCACGCCGGGCGGGCTCTCCAGCTTGACCACCAGGTCCGCGCGGTTCCCCAGCTCGGACTCGGTGACCGCCGTCAGGGCGATCACCCGGGCACCGCGTTCCCGTACGCGCTCGGTCAAGTCGTTGATCTCCCGGGACCCGCCGCCCCGCGAGATCGCGATCAGGATGTCGCCCCCCGTGACGGCTCCCATCGTGCCGTGCAGGGCGTCGGCCGCCTGGATGAACAGCGCCGGCGTGCCGCAGACGGACAGCAAATGGGCCATGCGCCGGGCCACCGCCCCGGAGGTCCCGGCCCCCGTGACGAACACCTTGCCCTCGCAGTCGTAGAGCAGGCGGGCCGCCTCCACGAAGCTGTCGTCCAGCTGGTCGGCGACGGACAGCACGCCGTCCGCTTCCCGGCGTACGGCTTCGCGGCCCTCGGACAGGACATCGTTCGCAGCAGCGGCCATCAATGTTCTCTGTTGCCTTTCCTGGGGAGCGGGCCCGGGGCGGGGGATCATGCCGCCCCCCACGCGACCTGCCGGAGTTTGACCAGCGAGAGCTCGGAGGCGAGCCGGATGTCGCCGTCGCATCGCCCGTGCGAGAACGTCGCGACGTCGTCGGACACGTCGAGGATCTCCTCCTCCTCGCTCGACACGACCACGACGGTCATGCCCTGCTCGGAGGCGAGGCGGCGGAGCAGGCGATGGATCTCGGTCTTCACGCCGATGTCCACGCCCTTGGTGGGCTCGTCCAGAAGCAGCAGCCGGGGCTCCTGCGCCAGCGCTCGCGCCAGAAGGACCTTCTGCTGGTTGCCGCCGGACAGGCTGACGACCGGGGCGTCCCTGTCGCCGCGCACATGGAGCTGGTCCATGAACCCGGCGGCGCTCCTCGCCATGGCACGGCGGTCCAGCACTCCGTACCTGGAGAACGCGTGCAGCACGGGCAGGACGACGTTCGTGGCCGAGTCGAGCCCGGGCACGATCCCGTCGACCTTGCGTTCCTCGGTGAGGTAGACGACGCCGGCTCGCCGCGCGTGGGAGGGGTTGCGCGGCCGATAGGGCTCTTCGAACAGCTCCAGCCGCCCGGCGTCGATCCTGTCCAGCCCGACCAGCGCGCGCAGGAACTCCGTGCGCCCCGACCCGACAAGGCCGTAGACGCCGAGAACCCGTCCCGGGTAGGCGTCGAGGGACACGTCGGTGAGGCCGGGGGCCCGCAGGCCGCGCACCCGCAGGCTCGGCCGGGCCCCGACCGGCGGCGCCGGGACGGGACGCCGTCCCCGGGGCCGCCCTGAGGCCAGGTCGCCCAGTTCCTCCACCGGGAGCTGGTCGTACTGCCCGGTCTCGGCCAGGTGCACGGCGGCTTCCTCACCCGCGATCGCGCGGATGACGTCCGCCCGGTCGGTCTCCTCGACCGGCCCGGCGATTCGGACCTCACCGTCGACCAAGGCCACGATCGAGTCGGCCACGGCGTACAGCTCGTCGAGCTTGTGGTCGACGAGCAGTACGCCGAGTCCCGACTCCCTGGTCAAGGACCTGATCAGTTCGAGCAGCCTGTCGACCTGCTCACCCTCCAGGCTCGTCGTCGGCTCGTCCAGGAGCAGGAAACGGGTCTCGCGCTCGGTGGCGATCGCGATCTCCAGGAGCTGCCGGGTGGCCACCGGATAGTGGCCCAGCGGCCGGTCCACGTCGACCCGCAGGCCGAAGCGATCGACCAGGTCCCGGGCCGCCCGGCGCATGCCTTCGCCGTCGAGCGTCCGCGTGCCGCGCCGCCGCTCGCGGCCCAGGAACACATTCTGGGTGATCGTGAGGTTCGGCAGGAGCGACAGCTCCTGGTAGACGGTGGAGATGCCGGCCTTCAGGGCGACCGCGGGGCCGGTCAGCTGCATCCGGCCGCCGTTCACGCTGATCGTCCCCTCGTCCGGCCTGATCGCCCCGGAGAGCGTCCTGAGCAGGGTGGACTTGCCCGCGCCGTTGTGCCCGACCAGTCCGACGACCTCGCCGGGCCGGACGGTGACGGTCACGCCGCAGAGCACGGGGACGCCGGCGTATCGCTTGACGATCCCCTCGGCCCGGAGGCCCTCCGCCGGTGCGGGGTGCGCTCCTGACGTGGCCGTCGCCGTCGGCCCGGTCATTCAGCCCACCTCGCCCGGTGCGGGCGTCTGGCCCTTGGTGTAAAGCTTGAGCGGGCGCAGGATCTGGGCCTCGGGCTTGGCGCCGCCCAGCCAGGCGGAGATCTGCTCGATCACGCGTTTGCCGTAGTTCTCGGGCTCCTGCGCCACGCACGCCGGGTACCGGTCGGTCAGTGGCTCGTCGGCCGCGCAGAAGCCGTAGACCTTGACCTTCTTGCCGCCGCTCTGGATGGCTTGGAGCGCTCCATAGGAGGCGGGGCCGGTGCTGGTGAACAGGACGTTCACGTCCGGGTTGCCCTGGAGCAGCTCGGTGGTCGCGGCAAGGCTGTCGTCGGGCTTGACGTTGCCGTCCACCTTGGCCACGATCTTGGCCTTGGCGTCGGCGGCGATGGTGTCCTCGAAGCCCTTGTCCCGGGCGACGACCGGGCCCTCGTCGGGCTCGGTGATGAAACCGACCTTGAGGTCGGCGTCGGCGCCGAGGTCCTTGAGCACCTGCTCGGCCACCTGCTTCCCGCCTGCGGCGTTGTCGGCGCCGAGGTACTGCACGATGCTCGCGCCCTGGGCCTTGAGCGCGGCGTCGTCCACGGTGACGTTCACGGTGAACACGGGCACGCCCGCGTCGTTGGCCAGTTTCACGATCGCTGCGGCGGGCTCGGACTTCACGGGGTTGAGCGCGAGCGCGCACGGCTTCTTCTGGAGCATCGCCTGGACCTGGGCGAGCTGTGCCGCGTCGTCGTCGTTGGCGATCTGGACCTCGGTCTTGAAGCCCGCCGCCTGGCCCGCCGTCTCGAAGCCCTTCTTCATGGCCACGTAGTAGGGGTTGGTCAGGTTGGGGAGCGCGACCGCCACGTACTTGGAGTCGGCGGCGCACGCCTCGGGCCGGGGGATGCCGCCCTCGGGCTTGCCGGCGCCGGCCTGGGCGCCGGTGTCGACCCCTGTGCTGCATCCGGCGAGGGTCAGCGCGGCGAGCGCCGCGCCGGTGGCCAGGGAAAAACGTCGTTTCATGGGGAGCTACCTTTGGTTTTCGATGGAAACAGCGCCTTCGCCCGGCGCGAGGGAATCGAGCGGTTCACGAGCTGTCGGGCCCGGGGGACCGGAACGGCTGAACAGCCGGGAGAAGTCGGAGAGTGAGAGCCTGCGGCGGTAGGTGTCGAGGCTGACGCCGAGCAGGATGATGACGCCGATGACGAGCGGCTGCCAGAAGCTGTCGACGCCGATGACGTTCATGCCGTTGGACACGGTCGCGATCAGCACCGCGCCGAGGAAGGCGCCGGGGACGGAGCCGATTCCGCCGAACAGGCTGACGCCGCCGACGACGGCCGCTGCGATGGAGAAGAACAGCTCGTTGCCCGAACCGGCGGTGGGGTAGCCGACCATGAGCCGGCTGGTGGTGATGAGCCCGCCGAACGCCGCGCACAGGCCGCTCACCGCGTAGACCAGCATGGTGGTGCGCCCGATCCCGATCCCGGCAAGGCGGCTGGTCTCGGTGTTGCCGCCGACGGCGTAGATGTGCACGCCCGTCGCGGTCCTGCGCAGGAAGAAGGCCAGGACGCAGGCGGCGACGATGACCAGGACGACCGGCATCGGGACGCCCAGCAAGGCGCCGCGGCCGATGACGGCGAACATCGGGTCGGTGACCGACACCGACTTCGCGCCGGTCATGATCTGGGGAATGCTCGCGGCGATGCCGAAGGTGGAGAAGGTCACGATGAACGGCGGAAGCTTCAGGTAATGGATGATCGCGCCGTTGAACAGGCCGACTGCGATCCCTGCGACAATGGCCACCAGCGCGGCGATCGGCCACCCGACCCCTGCCTTCATGACGACCGCCGCCAGCATCCCCGTCAGGGCGACGTTCGACCCCGTGGACAGGTCGATGCCTCCTGTCAGGAGCACGAAGGTCTGCCCCAGGGCGAGGAAGGCGATGACCGCGCCGTTGAGCAGCAAGATCTGTAGGTTGTCGACGGTCCGGAAGTTCTCGGACAGCAGGCTCATGACGAGGGCGACCAGGATCAGAATTCCGAAGATCCCGATCTCGTCCGGCATACGGCGTGTTCTCACAACTACCCCTCCCGAGCTCCGCTCATATGAGCATTCAGGGTGCTCGTTTGTGTACTATAAGGTCCATCAGAGTCTGCTAACAAGACATACGGGTCGCAGTGAGGTAACGAATGAGCAATAATGGCGCTCATATGAGCGATACTGCGAAGGTGACGGCCGCCGAACGAAGGCTCATGGCGACCGTCGCGAGACGCTTCTACATTGATGACGTCTCGAAGGTGGAGATCGCCAAGGAGCTCGGGCTCTCGCGATTCAAGATCGCCCGACTGCTTGAGCAGGCGAAGAGCACCGGTGTCGTGACCATCACTCTAAGGGACGCCGGGTATGTCGACGACGTCATGTCCGCCCAGCTCAGCGCACATATGCGGCTGCGCGAGGCGATTGTCGTCGAAACGCTCGGAACCGACGCGCAGGTGCGCAGCCAGGTCGGGGCCGCCGCCGCAACCTTGCTCACCGAGACGCTCCACCCCGGCGACGTCCTCGGCCTGGCGTGGGGCAGAACCCTCACCGCGATGACCGAGCACCTCACCTCCCTACCGCCCGTCTCGGTCGTGCAGCTCACCGGTGCCGTCGGCTCCGACCTTGCCGAGTCACCCGTCGAGGTCGTGCGCAAGGCCTCGCTGAGCGCGGGAGGCAAGGCGCACGCCATCTTCGCGCCACTGGTCGTGGAGGACGCGGCGACCGCGGCAGCCCTCCGACGGCAGACCGACGTCGCCGCGGCCATGCGGCTGTTCACCCAGGTGACCGTCGCCGTGGTCGCCGTCGGCTCATGGGATCCGCCGATCTCGCAGTTCCGCGAGGTCATGTCCGACGCCGACCGCGCGGAACTCGCGGCCAGGGGGGTGCAGGCCGAGGTCGCCGGGATCCTCATCGACCGCCACGGACGCCTCGTCGGAGAGGACTTCGCCGAGCGGTGCCTGTCCATCAGCGCCCAGGAGCTCGGGCGCGTGCCACGCGTCATCGCGGTCGCCGCAGGCGCCGACAAGGCTGAGGCCGTGCTCGCCGTGGCCCGCTCCGGGCTGCTGTCCTCCCTGGTCACCGACCGAGCCCTCGCCGAGGTCGTGCTCCAGGAGCCTTTCGACCACCCCGCCGGTGGCTGAGCGCATGCGGATCGCGGGCTCCCTGTGGTCGGTCCCCCCGGCCGCACAGGCACGTGAGGCGCACCGGCTTCGCGACGCCGGGCTCGACGTGCTCCACTGGGACACCACCGACGGCGTCTTCGCCCGTGAGGGCGGGTTCTCGGCCGAGACGGCCGCCGCGATGACCGGGGAGAGCGGGATGCGCGCCGAGGCCCACCTCATGGTCACCGACCCGCTCGCCCGCCTCGACGCATGGACCGGCTTCTGCGAGCTCGTCGTCGTCCACGCCGAGGCCGAGGGGTGGCGGGCGGCGCTCGACCGTATCGAACGACGCGGTTCCCGGCCGGCGCTGGCCCTGTCCCGGGGCACCCCGGCGACGTTCGTGCCCTCGGACGAACTGGCCGTCCTCACCATGTCGGTCGTCCCGGGGGAGGCCGGCGCCACGTTCGACGAGTCGGCCCTCGCGACCGTGCGGGCGCTCCGGGAGGCCGCCTCCGGAGCCTCCCGCCTGCTGGGGCTCGACGGCGGCGTGACCCGCGAGATCGGCCGTCGCGCCACGGCCGGCGGCGCCGATTGGCTGGTCAGCGGCACCGACCTGTTCGGCTCGCCCACGCCCCGAGCATGGCTCTCCGACCTACGAGGCGCCCAGGCACCGTCTCACGACTGATTGAGCCGGTGTGGACGGGACCTTGGACAAGTCCGATCATCCCAGTTCATCGGGCCATGGTCATGGCGTGTCCGTGACCATGGCTGTGCTGGGTTTTGAACCAGGTGCCGATTTCGCCGGCTTTGGTCTCGGCGGTAGTCCGGCGGCGTGCTTGTGTTCCAGCGCCGCCAGCCGTTCGCCGACTTTGTCGCCGATGGTGACGAGCATCGCCATCTCTGTCGCAGTGAGATGATCAATGAGCACGTCGCGGACGTCGGCCACGTGCTGCGGAGCCGCGTCCTTGATCAGGTCGCTGCCCCGGGGAGTGATGGCGACCACCGCCCCCCGTTGGTCGGCGAGGCACCGCTCGCGAGACACCAGGCCGCGATTCTGCATCCGGCCCAGGTGCTGCGACAGGCGGCTCTTCTCCCAGCGCAACAACCGGCCGAGTTCGAACGACCTCAGCTGGCCTTCGGGCGCCTCGGAGAGATGGGCCAGGACCTGGTAGTCGGCGCCGGACAGCCCGCACCGGTTGCGCAGCTGCCGCTCGATGAACTCCGACAGCCCGTCGTGCATCTTCATCAAGCTGCGCCAGGCCTGCTGTTCTCGCTCGTCCAACCACCGCGGCTCGGTCACGTACGTCACTTTACCGTCTGGTTGACATGGTAACTAAATGCCGCGTACGTTCTGGTTCACACGTTAACCAAATGGGGACGTCGATGACACAGCCGTTGACAACGACGGGTGGGCATGTCGTCCTGTCCAGCTCCAGAAAGCAGTCACCCCATGAGCAGCATCAGCATCATCGGCCTGGGGGGTATGGGCCGCGCCATTGGCGCCCGCGCGGTCGAGGGCGGCCACGCCGTCGAGGTCGTCGGCCGCGACGCGGCCAAGGCCAAGGAACTGGCCGCCGCACTCGGCGGCGGCGCCACGGCCGGGACATTCGCCACCGCCCCAGCCGGCGACATCGTCATCCTCGCCGTGCCGAACGCCAGCGCCGTGCCGGTCGTCGCCCAGTACGGGGACGCGCTAGCCGGCAAGGTCATCATCGACATCACCAATCCCATGAAAGCCGACGCCACCGGGCTGACCACCCCTGACGGCACTTCCGCCGCGCAGGAGATCGCCAAGGCCGCACCGGCGAGCGCGCACGTCGTGAAGGCGTTCAACACCGTCTTCGGCCACGTCCTGGCCCTGGGGCGCCCATTGGACGTGTTCTTCGCCGGCGACGACGCGCGGGCCAAGGCAAGCGTGTCGGCGTTCATCGAGAGCCTCGGGTTGCGCCCCCTGGATGCCGGAGACCTGGAGATGGCGCACTGGCTGGAAGGGACGGGCCTGCTGATGATCAACCTGGCCCGCCACGGAGCGGGGGACTTCAACTTCGCCCTCGGCGTCAGCAATCCCAGCTGAGCGCACCCGCAGCACCGATTCTCGCGCCACCTCACTCATAAGGAACAGCAGAATGCGCGTTTTCGTCACTGGCGGGACCGGCCATTCCGGTTCGTACATCGTCCCCGAGCTCATCGCCGCCGGGCACGAGGTCACCGGCCTGGCCCGGTCGGACACTGCCGCGGCGGCGCTGTCCGCGCTCGGTGCGAAGGTGCGTCGCGGCGACCTCGGGGATCTCGACGGGCTCAAGGAAGCGGCTGCGGACTCCGACGGCGTCATCCACGTCGCGCACCGGCAAGACCTGCTTTTCTCCGGCGGGATCCACGCCGTGGCCTCCGCCGAGCTCCCGATCATGCTCGCCTACGGCGAGGTACTGGCGGGAACCGGAAAGCCGCTGGTCGCGGCGGGGAGCATCGGCTCGCCCGGGCAGGGATTCCTGGGCCGGACGGCCACCGAGGAGGACCCGGCCCTTCCCGGTGGAGACGAGCACAAGGGCACCATGCGGGCTCGTAACGTCGTGGAAACCGCCGTAGTCGGCCTCGCCGAGCAGGGGGTGCGGTCTTCGGTCGTGCGGATCGCCAACATCGCACACAGCACGACCGATCGTGACGGCTTCCTCCCGACGCTGATCGCGCTCGCGAAGGAGAAGGGCTTCATCGGCTACCCCGGAGACGGCGCGAACCTGTGGAACGCCGTGCACATCCGCGATGTTGCCTCCTTGTTCCGCCTGGCGCTGGAGAAGGGCCCGGCCGGCAAATACTGGCACGCGGTCGACGACGGGGGCATCCCGTTCCGCGAGATCGCCGAGGCCATCGGCAGCCGTCTGGGCCTGCCCGCCGTGAGCGTTCCCGTGGACGAACTGGTGCTACCGGGATACTTCGGGTTCCTCGCGAACATCGTCACGCAGAGCTACCCGGCGTCCAACCTCCTCACCCGACAGACCCTCGGCTGGGAACCCGCTCAGCCCCGCCTCCTCGCCGATCTGGACAACGGCCACTACTTCCCCGCCATCTGACGGCAAGGACCCGAAGCTCAACGACCCCGGCACATGACACGGAAGCGGCGACATCGGCGGAGCCGACGCCGACTACATCCTCAACGGCCTTTTGCTGGACTGCAAAGCCACCCGCAACCCGCGGCGGCCGGGCCGCGAGGAGATCTGCCGACTCGCCGGCTACCTGCTGCTCGACTACGACGACCTCTACCGCATCAACCGCGTCGGCCTGTATTTGTCCCGCCAAGGCGCCCTGATCACCTGGGACGTCCAGGAGTTCCTGCACCGGCTCGGTGCGCGCACACCGCTCGCGCAACTGCGCGGCACGCCGCGCACCCACCTGCACAACGCGGCCAGGAGCCACGGCACAGCTTGAACCACACCGGCTGGGACGCGGCGGGGAAGATGGCACCCCAAGACGTCCCAGACGTCTCGCAGGACGTCTTGGCGGACGGGCCGGACGTCCCGGACGTCCGTGAGGACGTCCCCGCTGAGGAAGGCGTCCCGGTCGGGCGGGAGCGTCCGCCTCGGCGCCGGTCGCCGTGCCGTGACCCGGCGGACACGGCGGCCGACTCGCAAGCGCGGTCACCAGCCTCAGGCGTCGCCGTCGTCTCCCCGCAGAACCGCCGCGAAGCGCCGGCCCGGCGCCGGGTCGACCCCGAAGCGCTCGGCGTACCGCTCGTGCTTCTCCGCCCACCCCGCGTGCGCGTCCTCTTCGGAGAGGTCCTTGCCCGCGAGATGAGGCTCAAGCCGCGAGAGGTAGGCGTCCCAGCCGGTGGCGGTCTGCGCCGAGAGGCCGCGGTCGTCGATGACGTGGGTGAAGATCAGGCGGCAGCCGTCTCCGTGGGCGGCCAGATCGAAGCTGTACGACTGGCCGGCGTAGGTCCAGGCCAGGCGATGGGGAGGATCGACCTCGGTCACCTCGCCGGTCGCGCCGCCGGCCTCGAAGATCTCACCCGTCGCCGGCGTCCAGTCGGCGGCCGCGGGAAACCAGCTCCCGAGCTCCGCCGGCACGCTGACGGCTCGCCACACGCGCTCGATCGGATAGGCGAGCGTGCGCTCGAAGCGCAGCGCCGGGCGGCCGTCGATGGTCTCCAGGGTTCCGTCCGTCATGGGTTCTCCTCCAGGTGTCGTTCCAGGGCGTCGAGGCGCCTCGACCAGAACGCGCGATAGGGCTCCAGCCAGTGGTCGACCTCGGCGAGGGGCTCCGGGCGTAGCGCGTACACACGCCGCTTGCCCTCCACGCGCACCGCGACGAGTCCGGCCTCGCGTAACACCTTGAGGTGCTTGGACACGCCGGGCTGGCTGAGATCAAGGCGTTTCACCAGCTCCCCGGCGGGCCGCTCGCCCTCACGCAGCAGGTCGAGAATCTTCCTGCGGTGCGGCTCGGCCAGGGCTGCGTAGGCGCTCATCCGTTCATATTTCCATATGGAAATATGATCCCGCAATCCAGGGCCGGGCCGGCGACGGGTCCGGTCCCCGCCACCTACGGCGGCATCGTCGTGGAGCCGGTCCCTCGTCCGGCGGGGGAGGGGACGGCGACGGCCCGGCGGTGCGGCCGGCCGGCCGGATCACCCGTACGGGCTGATCGCGTCGCAAGGGCCCGGCGGTGTTCCGCGACGACGAAATCCCGGCCCAGGAGCGTTTCGGTGGTTCGTAGCGTCACTCCTCGTCGGTGGCGGCCCCGGGGCGGCCCGAGGCCTCCGCGTACAGCCGGAACAACCGTGGTCCTCCGGCCGGGGCGGCCTCGCACAGCCGTTCCCAGGCTGCCGCGGCGGCGGCCCGGCCCGCCGTCCCCGGCCAGGGCTGCGGCAGCAGCTCGGGCGGCAGCAGCGGGTCGGGGAGCATCGCGGTGGAGAACGCGGCGGCCAGCCCGACGGCACGCGCCAGCGCGACCGCCCCGTCACGGTCCCCGCCGCCCGCGCCTCCGGCACCTGCGAGCCCCGTGCCTGCCTCCCGGGCGCCCGTGCCGGCGCCTGCCGCTCCGGTGCCCCTGGTGTCCCCGGCCGCCCTGGGTGCATCGGCGGCTGCCAGGGTGTGCAGTGCCTCGTAGCGGGCCGCGATCGCGGGAAGCGGCCACAGGCGGGCCGCCACGGCCGCCGGATCCGTGGCCCCGCCGACCTCCAGGTCGCGGGTGGTCAGGCAGGTCAGCGCCTCCGGTACGCCCAGCTCCGCCGCGCGGGCCCGTACGTACGGGCCGATCGCGTTCGGCGTGACGTACAGGCCGCCCTGCACCGGCGCCGCCCCCAGCCCGGTCAGGGCGTCCCGCAGGGCGTCCCGGGCCGCCCGCGCGGATTCCGGTACGGCGAAGGCGAAGGCGTGCCAGGTGCCGTCCCAGGGCTCCAGGCCGGCGTCCTGCCGGTACGCGTGCCGTACGAACTCCACCTCCGGTACGTGCGCCGGCCCGGCCCCCGCGGCCGCCGCGAGCCGTAGTACGGCCCGCCGCCCCCGGCCCTCCACGGTGAACTGCCCCTCCGTCACCAGCCGCTTCACGCACAGCCGCACCTGCTGGTCGGTCATCCCGAGCAGTCCCGCGACCCGGTACAGCTCGCCGCCCTCGACGGTCCCGTCCTCCCGGACCAGCGCATGCACCACCATGCGCGTCGGGACGGAGCCCGCCGCCTCGCCCGCGCTCACCGCGCCACCGCCTTGTGCATCGTCGTCACGGCCCCGAATCCGAGGACGTCCCGCAGCCACGGCGTCCGCTGCACTTTCACCGCGTGGAACCCGTGCCGTTCGTACAGGGCCCGCGCTCGCGGGTTCTCGGCGATCACGTCGAGCCGGATGCGCCGGCACCCCTGCTCCGCGGCGACCGCCTCCACCTCCCGCAGCAGCAGGCCGCCGATGCCCCGGCCCCGCTCGGCGGAATCCACGGCGATGCCGTCCATGAGCAGCTCGTCGCGGGCCGGGGTGCGCTCCAGCAGAGCCAGCAGGAACACTCGGTACAAGCCCCTGACCTGCCCGTACGCCGCTCTGACCGCGGCCGCGTCGCCGCCGGTCAGGCCATGGCCGGCGAGGTGGTAGCCCGCCACGCCCAGCAGTCGGCCGTCGCCCGACACCGCGCTCACCGCGCGGTCCGCGTGCAGGTGGGCGGCGATGAAGCGCCGCCCCTCCTCGGCGGGACCCAGGGCCACGCCCAGCTTGCGCCCGAAGGCCTCCCAGTACAGCTCGGCGACGCGCTCCGCGGCGCCCTCGGGCACCCCGCGCCGTACGTCCACGCTCTCCGTCGTCATACGCATAAGCTTACTACGTTCGTTGTCGCTACGATCGTTCTTACTTTAAGCGAATGACAGGAGTTCTCACATGGCCCGGCTGCTCCGCAAACCGTCCACGCCCGCCGCATCCGCCCCACTCACCACACCCACCACACCCGCCCTGCCTGACGCACCCGGCACGCCCCTCGCCCCCCGCAAACCCCGCAGGCGGCTGCGCACCGCGCTCCTCCGTACCGCCGCCGTCCTCCTCGCCACCGCCCTGCTCCTCACGGGCGTCGTCCTCTGGCAGCACGACTACGCCCTGCGCGAGCAGCACGTCACCGTCCCGGCCGCCGGCCGCGAGCTCCCCGGCGTGCTCGCCACCCCCGAGGGGCGGGGCCCCTTCCCGCTCGTCGTCTTCGTGCACGGCGACGGCCCGGTCGACGCCACCCACGACGGCTTCTACCGGCCGTACTGGGAGGCTTTCGCCCGTGCCGGGTACGCCTCGCTCTCCCTGGACAAGCCCGCCGACTGGCTGGGCCAGACCATGGACGAGCGGGCCCGCGAGACCACCGACGCGCTCGCCTGGGCCGCCGCACGCCCCGACGTCGACCCCGCCCGGATCGGGTTGTGGGGGGCCAGCCAGGCCGGATGGGTGCTGCCCAAGGTGGTGGCCCGGGCTCCGGCCCCCGGAGTCCGCTTCGTCATCGCGGTCGGCACCGCGGTGAACTGGCACCGCCAGGGGGAGTACAACCTGCGCGCCCGTCTCCGCGCCGAGGGGGCCTCCGCCGTGCGCACGGCGAACGCCCTGCGCACCCGCGAGGCCACCCTCGCGCTGCTGCGGCGCGGGGCCGCGTACGAGGAGTACCGGGCGAGTCCGGGCGCCGACCGGGAACTCACCGCGGAACGCTGGTCGTTCATCAGCCGCAACCACACGGCGGACGCGACCACCGACCTGCGGGCCATGCCGTCCGTCCCGGTGCTGCTGATCTCGGGCGCCGACGACCTCAACGTGGACGGCGCCGAGACCGAGGCCGCCTACCGGAGCCTGCTCGCGCCCGGCACACTGACCGTGCGCCGCTACCCGGGCGCCACCCACGCCCTGGTCCGCACCCCGATCGAGCGCTCCTCCTGGCGGCTGGCCCTGACGGCCGTGTTCGCCCCGCGCGCGCTCTTCCCGGCCGGCCTCCTCGACGACCAGCGGCGCTTCCTCGAACAGCAGCGGCATTAGGGAGCCGTGAAAGGGGTGCCACACTGGCAGGGATGCCCGAGCATGTGGTCTTCCGCACCAAGCCCCAGCTGGTGATCGACATGCTGAGGGAGGAGCTCGCGGCCGGCACGCCGTTCCGGTACCTGTGCGCCGATGCCGGCTAC
>NZ_JBFABE010000050.1:0-56715 GCF_040640155.1 Streptosporangium sp. NPDC023615 | reverse complement strand
CCCCCGCGAGGGGATCACCTTGCAGCCGTACAGGTCCTTGTCGGAGGTCTTGTCGGCACTGCGCTCGAAGTAGACGCCGGGCGAGCGGACCAGCTGGGAGACCACCACGCGCTCGGTGCCGTTGACGATGAACGTGCCCTTCGGCGTCATGAGCGGGAAGTCGCCCATGAACACCGTCTGGCTCTTGATCTCACCGGTGGTGTTGTTGATGAACTCCGCCGTGACGAACATCGGGGCGGAGTAGGTCATGTCCTTGTCCCTGCACTCATCGACGGAGTACTTGGGCGGCTCGAACCGGTGATCCCGGAACGACAGGGACATGGTTCCGGAGAAGTCCTCGACGGGACTGAGCTCCTCGAAGACCTCCTCAAGGCCCGACTGGGCCGGGACGTCCCTGCGCCCGGCCTGGCGGGCCGCCTCGACCCGGGCCTTCCACCTCTCGTTCCCGACGAGCCAGTCGAAGAACTCGGTCTGCGGGGCGAGAAGGTCGGGAACCTCGAGAGGCTCCTGGATGCGGGCGAAGGAGACGCGATGAGGACCGGCGGGTACGGCGGGGGCGTTACGCGAGGCTGTCAAAGGATGTCCTTCCGGAAGGGCACGGATGGAATCGAACTGCGCGCACGCCAAACGCCCCGGGAGGATCCGGGGCGTGTGCAGACAGCGCGAGGGAGCAGCATAACGCAAGTAGGAAACGTATGTCTACAACTACTATGAGCGTCAACCTCGTTGCCGCTTTCAGCATTCCACAGCCGGGTGAACTCGTCAACCTGGATACCGGCGCGGGATTCGCGCGGCCGGGCGCGGTGGCCGGATTCCCGGCCCGCACCGGCCCCCGTCCCGGACGCCGGCGTCGGCCGCCGGGCCTCCCGCTCACCGGGAGGGAGCGCGCGGCCCGTCCTCGTCGTCGTCGACCATCAGGAAGGCGGGCCGGTTCTCGCGCCACCCGGGCACGTCCATCGCGTTGAGCACGGAGATCAGCTTCTTCTCCTCGTAGATGAAGTGCGTCTGCATGATCGCCGACAGTGCCCCCACCTCCTCGCGCACCTTCGTGGCGGTGGCCGGGTCCGGCTCCTCCGGCAGGGAGTCGAGCAGTTTGCGCAGGTTCCCCATCAGCCAGTCCAGCTGGTTGTGGTCGGCGCGCAGGTCGGAGAGGACCTTGCGCAGCTCGGGGAACTCCTCGGCGATCGCCGGGAACGCGCCCCTGTCCTCGCCGGTGTGGTGGCGCGTCAGCGCCGTGCAGAAGGACAGGCAGTGGGCGCGCAGGTCACGCGGCGGGAGCCCTCTGCCGTCGAAGTAGTCGTCGATGCCGTCCTGGAGGTCCTCCAGCATCTCCCGAAGCCAGATGTGCACCTCGAGAAGCTGCGTGCCCAGGGCGGTGAGACGTTCGCCCGACGTGGAACGTGCGTTCATCCTTCTCCTTCGAACGGGTCGTCACACCCAGTTTCCCCGAACACCCGGCTCGTCCCGGGCCCGTCGGGCCGGAAGTCAGCCTTCCTCCTCCAGCCGTACGGTGCCCGCGGCCCCGTCGATCGTGATCAGTTGCCCGGTCCTGATCTCGTGGGTGGCGTCGCGGACGCAGATGACCGCCGGGATGCCGTACTCCCTGGCGACGGTGGGGCCGTGCGCGACCGGCGAGCCCGTCTCGGTCACCAGCCCGGCCGTGGTCAGGAACAACGGGGTCCAGCCGGGATCGGTGGTCGGGGCCACCAGGATCTCGCCGGGTTCGATGTGCGCGCCGACCGGATCACGGATCACCCGCGCCCTGCCGGTCGCCCGTCCCGCGGCTCCGGCCATCCCGGTCAGCACCCCCTCCTCCCGGGGCGCGGGAGGCACGAGGGTCTCCACGTCGGTCCCGTCCGACAGCAGGGCCCCGGGGACGGTGCGCCGCCGCAGTTCCCGCTCGTGGGCGGTGCGGCGGGCCGCGACCAGGTCCCGGTGGTCGGTCCCGTCGTGCACGGCGGCCCGGACCTCGGACAGGTCGAGGAACATCACGTCGTCGCCGCGCTCCAGCAGGCCGCGCCCGGCCAGGTCTGCCCCGATCAGCAGGAGCTGACGGCGCGCCGCCTGGATCGCGGGCAGCCAGGCGAACTTCCCGATCTCCCGGAGCCCGGTGAGCTTGCGCGAGCGGCGCATGAGGAACGCCGCGAGCCTGCCGCGTACCGGCCTGGTGCGCCGCGCCCGCCGCGACAGTGACGTCACCGTCCGCTCGGCCCGTGCCGCCGCCTGCTCGAAGCGCCGGTCGGGCGCCTGCGCGGGGTCGTCGACCCGCAGGTAGTTGGCGATCACGGCGAACAACGGCGCCGGATCCTCCGCCCAGCGTGGCATGCCCACGTCGATCTCCGCGGCGGCCCGCATGCCGTAGGTGTCGAGGAAGCCGGTCAGCCCGATGTCCGGCAGCTCTCCCGCGTGGTGCCGGGCGGCCAGTTCCGCCGGCGGCGTGGCGCGGAACAGCTCACCGTGCTCGCGCGCCCGCACCGCGATCCGCCAGAGCGCCAGGTCCATCTCGGTGGTGACGTTGTGCGGCATCCCGGCGAGGACGGCGTCCAGCTCCTCCTTCGAGGCGACCCCCTCGAGCAGCCCGGACGGCACCGTCCCGGCGAGCATCCCGGCCAGCAGCGGCCATACCAGCCCCATCATGTCGGCGCTCATGACCGACCGGTGGGAGTCCTCGATCACCCAGCGCAGCCGCTCGGCCGAGGTCGCCGGCCCCGGCGGCGGTACGATCCGGCGCCTCATCTCCGCCACCGCGCGGTAGGCCTTGACCCGGGCGGCGTCCGGGCGTGCCAGGCTCCAGGCGATGCCGGCGACCGCGGGCAGCGCCAGCCGGGCCGTCATCCGCGCGACGCTGCCGAGGCGGAAGGGCAGGCCGGGGCGCGGGGCGAAGCGAGGGTCGTCCAGCACGCGCTCGACGGCGCCCTGCACGCGCGGCCCGTACACCTCGAGCGACAGGTGCAGCCGCCTGCGCGTGACCGCGTTGCGCAGGAAGTCGGTCAGGTCGAAGTAGAGCCGCCCGCCGATGGGCACCAGCCGGGGCAGCGGATCACGGGGATCGACCGTGGCGCCCACGGCCTTGAACCACACGCCGGAGCCCATCTTGAGGATCGAGACGCCCATCGGGGTGGTCGGCCGCAGCATTCCCTGGATGTGGCCGAACTCCAGGTAGAGCCGCGCGTCACCGGTCTCGGGCGGGGCCGGGAACAGGGTGGTGATCGGCCGGGACTGCAGCAGCCACAGCGTGCCGCCGGCGTCGACGGCCCACTCGACGTCCTGGGGGGAGCCGAAGTGCGCCTGCAGCCGCCGGCCGGCCTCGCGCAGCTCCTCGAGCCGCTCCCGGTCCAGGCATCCGGCTGGTACGGCGGGTGCGGCCGGTGTCCGCGGGCCGAGGACGTAGTGGTCGGGGACGACGGTCCCCTCGACGACGGCGGTGCCCAGCCCGGGCGCGGCGTCGACGACCGTCTCGGTGCGGCAGCCGGTGATCGGGTTGGCGGTGAACATCACCCCGGCCGCCACCGGGTCGATCATCCGCTGGACCACGACGGCCATCGCGGCCTCGGTGACACCGGCCGCGGCGCGGTAGGCCACGGTGCGTTCGCTGTGCAGGGAGTCCCAGCAACGGCGGACCGCGTCGGCGAGCGGGCCGGCGCCTTCGACGTTGAGGTAGGTGTCCTGCTGGCCGGCGAAGCTCGCCTCCGGCAGGTCCTCGGCGGTGGCGCTGGAGCGCACGGCCACACGCCCGCCACCGAGCCGCCGGTAGGCGTCGATCAGCTCCCGCTCCGGCAGCTCCCGCCCGATGTAGGCGTCGACGGTCAGGCAGAAGCCGTCGGGGACGCGTTCACCGGCCCGGATCATCTCGCCCAGCCCGGCGGCCTTGCCTCCCACCACCTCGATCATGGAGGAGTCGATCTCAGACAACCGGATCAGATTCATCCCGTACCCTCCTCGCGGCCTTGGCGTAGATCTCCATCGACCGGAGAACGATCTTCTGCTCGTCCTCCGTCATGTGGTTCCACAGGGCCATCTGCCCGTCGACGCGAGGAAGACGCGGAAGGCGCTCCTGGCGGTGCCGACGCCGGCGATCAGGTCCTCAGGGAGGTCTCACGCGGCCCCCGGGTGGTGAACAGCCGGCGCCGTGGTGTCCCCGGTTCGCCGGAGCGGTGGTCAGTGCCCGGTGGGCCGGCTGAAGCGCACCATGTTGCCGGAGGGGTCGCGGAAGGCGCAGTCGCGCACGCCGTAGGGCTGGTCGACCGGCTCCTGCACCACCTCGCCCCCGGCGTCGCGGACGCGCTCGAAGACGGCGTCGCAGTCGTCGGTGTCGAAGATCACCCCGCGGAGCATGCCCCTGGACAGCAGCCCGGTGAGGGCCTCCCTGTCGGCCGGGGACGCCTCCGGATTCGCCAGGAGCGACTCCAGGACGATGCTCACCCCGGGCTGCGACGGCGACCCGACGGTCACCCAGCGCATGCCCTCGTAGCCCACGTCGCCCCGCACCTCCAACCCCAGGACGTCGCGGTAGAAGGGCACTGCCTTGTCGTGGTCGTCGACGGCGATGAAGCACTGCGAGAGGTTGATGTTCATGCGTTTCACGCTAGGGGTGAGGGGACCGGCCCGGCTTCTCCGTTCCTGACCGGCCTCGTGTAGATCTTGGCCATGCAGGCGGGGAGGGCCGCCCCCTCGTCGGGACGGCGGGCCCGGTAGGAGCTCGGGCTCTCACCCACCAGCTCGGTGAAGCGCGAGCTGAACGACCCCAGCGAGGTGCAGCCGACCGCGAGGCAGACCTCCGTCACCGTGAGATCCCCCCGCCGCAGCAACGCCTTGGCCCGCTCGATCCGCCGCGTCATCAGATAGCCGTACGGCGTCTCCCCGAAGGCGGCGCGGAAACTGCGGGAGAAGTGCCCCGGCGACATCAGCGCCGCCCGCGCCAGCGCCGCGACGTCGAGCGGCTCGGCGTACTCGCGGTCCATCAGGTCACGGACCCGGCGAAGCCGGACGAGATCCTCCAGGGTCACACGACCACCATCCCCCGACGCCGGGCACCACGGGCGCCGGCTCGGTGCGGGCGCCGCCGCTCGAATGGTCGCACGGATCCGCGGGAAGGGGACCGGCGGGGCAGCGGCGGGCCGGGGCCGGCCCCGATGCCGGACGCCCGGATCAGCCCACCTGGAGCAGGGTCTTGCCGACGCCCGCGCGCGACTCGATGACGGCGTGCGCGTCGGCGGCCCGATCGAGGGGGAAGCGCTGCCCGATCAGGGGCCGCAGCCGGCCGGCGGCGGCCTCGGCGAGGGCGCTCTCGGTGCACTCGCGCATCATCTGCGGGGTGGGCCTCACCGGGGCGAGGAGGGTGACGCCTCGCGCGTCGGCGGCCTGCTGCTCGATGCCGGCCCACTGCCCGCTCGCCATGCCGAAACTGATCATCCGCCCGCCCCGGCGGAGCAGCCCGAACGCGGTCCGGGCGATGTCGCCGCCGACCCCGTCGAGGACGACGTCGACCGGGGGGATCCCCTCGCCCCAGCCCGCGGCGGTGTAGTCGACCACCTCGTCGGCGCCCAGGTCGCGGGCCACCCCGAGCTTGCGGGAACCGCCGGCCGCCGCGACCACGGTGGCGCCCGCCGCCCTGGCGAGCTGCACCAGGAGCGATCCCACACCCCCGGCCGCCGCCTCGACCAGCACCCGCTCCCCGGGCCGGGGAGCGGTCGCCCGGATCATCATGGTCGCGGTACGCCCGTCGGCCAGGAGCGCGACCGCGTCGTCCAGGGCCAGGTCATCGGGAACGGCGAAGAGCGCTGAGGCGTCCACCGCGACCCGTTCGGCGTAGCCGCCGGAGCCGCCCGTGGAGGTCACCACCCGGAGACCGGCCAGGCCGGGGTCGGCGCCCTCGCCGACCGCCGCGACGACGCCCCCGACGCCGTTGCCGGGGATCGTCGGCAGCTCCGGCGTGAACGGCGACGGGCCGCCCGAGCGGACCTGGGTCTCCACGAAGGTGATGTTGGCGTAGGCCACGTCGACCAGCGCCTGTCCCGGTCCCGGGACCGGGTCGGGGGCGTCACCGGGGACGAGCACCTCGGGACCGCCGAACTCCTTCAACCACACCGCACGCACGTGTTCTCCCCTGTTCGGCCGACTGTGGCCCCAGCGTGCAACCTCAACCGGGCTCGAGGTCAAGTCACGGGGCGCGGGCACCGTCGCGAGGAGCCTCCCGCGGGCCGGCCGCGGCGTCCGGGGACGGGCCCGCGGGGGGTTCCCCGCCGCGGCGGAGCCACAGCAGGGCGCCCGCCAGCAGCACGGCGCCGCCCAGCAGCCAGGGCGGCGGCCCCGGCGGCAGGACGCCCACGACCAGGCCGGTGACGGCGCCCACCAGCTGCAGGGCGAGCGACTGGACGGAGAGAGCGGTGGCGCGGCCCGAACGGGTGACCCGGCGGTGCAGGAGGTCGCTCTCGATCGGCTGCGCCGCGCCCAGCCCGAGGTAGACCAGGCCGTAACCGGTGGCGGCGAGGACCGTGGTGGCCGTACCGGTCGAGGCCGCGGTGGCGCCGAGCAGGAGCAGGCCGCTCGCGCCGGCCCCCAGGCTCACCAGGACCGCCCGCTCGCCGCCGCCCGCGAGGCGGGCCAGGAGCGGGGCGGCGTGGCTGCCGACGGCCGAACAGACGAAGCCGGCGCAGGCGAGCGCGGCGAAGACCACCGCGCCCGACTCGGACGCGCCGGTGAGGGCCGCGGCCCGGCCCGGCGTGAGCAGCTCGACGGCGGCCAGGGCGCTGCCGGTGGCGCCCGCGCTGAGCAGGACCCGCCGGACCAGGGCGTCGCGCCCTCCCAGGCGCAGCCCGTCCGCGACGGTGGCCGGGACGCCGGCCAGGACGCCGCGCAGGGTGGTGGGCGGCCGGGGCGGCTCGCGCAGGGCGGCCAGGACGTACAGCACGAAGGCGACCTCGACGGCGGCGGCCAGCAGCAGCGGGACCGACAGGGGCGGCACCAGCCCGGAGGTCGCCTCGCTCAGCCGGGCGCCGGCGTCGGGGCCGAGCCCGAGCGCCCAGGGCACGGCCCCGCCCAGGAGGGTGCCGGCCGCGAGCGCGGCCGAGATCGCGGAGTTCCCGCGGGCCAGGCCGGTGCGCAACTCGGCGCCGGGACCGGAGTGCGCCTGGACGGTGTCGACGTACCAGGCCTCGGCCGGTCCGCTGGACAGGGCGCGGCCCGCGCCCATGAGGGCCATGCCGAGGGTGAGCGCCCAGGGGGCGGTGCCCAGGCCCTGGAACACGAACGCGGCCAGGTTCAGCAGGCCGGCGGCGGCCAGGACGAGGCGGCGCCCGAGGACGTCGGACAGGCCTCCGGTGGGCAGCTCCAGCACGGCCGCGGTGAGGGAGTGCGCGGCGACGAAGCCCGCGATGGCCACGAGGGACATGCCGCGCTCGGTGAAGAGCAGGACCGAGGGGGCGATGGTCAGGCCCAGGGGGAACCAGAAGAGCACACAGACCATGACGTAACGGCGGCGGGCGATGCGTGTGTCCGGCGGTTCGGTCACGACGGTTCCTCGTCATCGGTCTCGGGGATCTTCGTCGCGCGGGCGGCTCGCGGGGGCGCGGGCCGAAAGCGGCGGAGGGCGGGGAGGGGATCAGCGCGGGGCCGCGGCGGGCCCGCTCATGCCGTGCCGGGCTCGATCGTATTCTGCGGATCGCGGGCGGGCGTGGCGTTGAAGGCCTCCATCAGGTCCATGGCCCGCAGGTCGTCCTCGGCCGGCGCCGGGTCGTCGGCGATGTACAGGTCACCGGCGAGCATGCGCTCGCGCATCGAACGGCCGTCCGCGTCAGGGGTCATGCGTACCAACGTACACAGGCGTGTACGTCTGTACACGATCATGGCGGCGGGCCCGCGCCCGCCGCCGTCACCGCGCCCCGGCCTCGTGGGACGATGCGGGAATGATCCCCGCCGCCGGCCCGCACCTGGTGAGGGGCCTTCAGGAGAAGGCGGCCCGGGCCCTGCCCGCGGAGCACGTCGAGCGCCTGGACGACTGGTGGCTGCGCCTGGCACCCGCCTGCTCGTGGTGGGTGGGGACGGTGCTGCCGCACGGCGACGCCGGACCACGGGAACTGGCGCGCAGGGTGGCGGTGGCCGAGGACTTCTACGCCCGGCACGACCTGGTCGCGTGCTTCCAGGTCAGCCCGCGCGCCTGCCCGGTCGGCCTCGACGCGTTCCTGGCGGCCCGCCGCTACCGCCGCGGCGCCCGGATGTCGCTCCGGTCGGCCTCGACCGTACGGGTGCTCGAACGGGTACCGGCCGGACCGTCGCGGGTGCGGGTGGAGGAGCGCCCGACGGACGCCTGGTTCGAGGGGTGGCACGCCGTGCACGGTCACGACGGCGAACGGGACCTGCTCGGCCGGGTGGATCGGCCGAGCGCCTACGCCTCGGTGGTCGCCGGAGGCGACGTGATCGCGGTGGGCCGGGCGGTCGCCGACGACGGCTGGGCGGGGGTGTTCGGGATGGCGACACTGCCCCGGGCGCGGGGGAGGGGCGCGGCCCGCGAGGTGCTCGCCGCACTGGCCTCCTGGGCCCGCGCCCAGGAGGCCGGGCACATGTACCTGCAGGTGGAGAGTGTCAACGAGGCCGCCGTACGGCTGTACGCGCGGGCCGGCTTCGAGGAGGTGTGCGGCTACCACTACCGCACGGCGCCGCCGGTGCGGCCGTGAGACCGGCGGCGGTCCCGGCGGTCGTGGCGGCCTTGCCGGGGTCCTGCCGGTCGTGGTCGCGGGAGGCGCCCGGCGGGGGAGGGGTCAGGACGGCGGTCGTGGCGTGACGCCGGCCAGGACGGTGGTCACGATCCTGCGGACGGCCTCGGTCTCCGGCGGGGTGTCGTCCCGCCCGGCGAAGAGCAGGTGCGTGGTCCCGATCAGCATGGCCGCGAGCGTGTCGACGTCGGCGTCCGGCGCGATGCGGCCCAGGTCCCGTTCGGCGGCGAGGTAGGAGGCGATCACGATCGCGGAGTCCGTCAGCACCGGGACACCGGCCGGCAGGTCGCGGCGCAACCGGGCGCGCAGCCCGTCGCGCGCGGCGATGAGGCCGACGATCGCCAGGGCCACCGACTCGAACAGGGCCGTGAGCGCGCCGGTGAGGTTGCCGGCCACGGTGCCGATGCCGGCGGAATCGCGCAGGGCGGCGGTCCTCTCGTCGATGCGTCCGGCGCGGTCCAGCACGAGCTCGGCGAGAAAGGCGTCGAAGTCGGCGAAGTGACGGTGCAGGACGCCCTTGGCGCAGCCCGCCTCCGTGGTGACCGCCCGGCTGGTCAGCGCGCTCGCCCCGTCCCGGAGCAGGACACGCTCGGCGGCGTCGAACAGTTGCGCGCGCGCGTCGCGGATGTGTACCCCTGTCGGCACCGTGCGGTTCTCCTTGCTCGCCGGGCCGCGTCCGGGTCGGCGGACGGGCCGTGCCCGGTACGGTGGGCGCCCGTCCACCGTACCTCAGGCGGAGGCCCCGACCCGGCCGGCCCGCCCGCCACCGTCGGCCGGGCGGGCCCGGGGATCGTCGATCCACGCGGCGCTCCCGCCGTCGGTGGCCGCGGTCGTTTCGGCCGTGGTTACCATCGTGGAGAAGGGGACCCGGCGTCCGTCCGGTGGGCGGGAGCGGCGACGACCTGGCCACCGGGCACGGCGGAAAGGCGGCTCGCATGTCCCAGGCGGGATTCGTGCTGGAGGGGGTCGGCCTGCGCCGGGGTGGCGCGCAGGTCCTGACCGGCCTCTCCGCGCACCTGCCCAGGGGATGCTGCACGCTGGTGACCGGCCCCAGCGGGGCGGGCAAGTCCAGCCTGCTGCGGTTGCTCAACCGCCTCGCCGAACCCTGCGCCGGGCGGATCCTGCTGGACGGCCGCCCGCTGGACGGCTACGACCCGCTGTCGTTGCGCCGGCGGGTCGCCCTGGTGGCCCAGCAGACCGTGCTGCTGACCGGCTCGGTGGCCCGGGAACTGGCCGTGGGGTGCCCCACCCTGGACGCGGAGCGCGCCGCAGGCCTGCTGGAGCGGGTGGGGCTGGGCGCCTCCTTCCTGTCCCGCTCCACCGAGGGCCTGTCCGGCGGGCAGGCCCAGCGGCTGGGCCTGGCCCGCGCGCTGGCCACCGACCCGGAGATCCTGCTGCTGGACGAGCCCACCTCGGCGCTGGACGCCGCCGCGACGGGCCTCGTCGACGACCTGCTGACCGCCTTCGTCGCGGGCGGCGGCAGCGCGGTCCTGGTCAGCCACCGCACCGCGCACACGCGGCGGCTCGCCGGGCACGCGCTCGTGCTGCGCGCCGGGCGGCTGGCCGAGACCGGCGACCCGGCCGGCCTGCGCTACCTGGGGCCTTCGTGACCGCCCCGGCGATCCCCGGCTGGCCGGGAGTGGCCGCCTCGGCGGCGCTGGTCGCGCTGGCCGCCCTGCTGGCCGCCCGGGCCAGGCTCGGCCTGACCGCCGACATGCTCGTGGCCGCGGCACGAGCCCTCGGCCAGCTCGTCGCCGTCGCCGCGGTGCTGGCGGTGGTCTTCGCCCACGGCGGCGTGCCCGGCTCGCTCGCCTGGATCGCGGTGATGGTGCTCATCGCCGGCCACGTCGCCGCCCGCCGCGCCCGGGGCCTGCCACGCGCCCCTTCCGTGGCCACCCTCGCGGTCGCCGTGGCGACCGTCGTGACCGTGGCCACGCTGGTGGTCTCCGGGGTGATCGACACCCGTCCGCACGTGCTGATCCCGGTCGCGGGCATGGTGGTCTCCGGCGCCATGCAGGCCACCGCCCTGACCCTGACCCGCCTGCGCGAGGAGGTCGAGACCGCCCGCCCGCAGATCGAGGCCCGCCTCAGCCTCGGCCTGGACGCCGCCGCCGCGTTCGCCCCGCACGCCCGTACCGCCCTGCGGACCGCGATGCTGCCCGCCGTCGACGCCACCAAGGTCGTCGGGCTGATCAGCCTCCCCGGCGCCATGACCGGTCTCATCCTGGCCGGTGTCGAACCGCTGACCGCGATCCGCTACCAGATCGTGGTCATGTACATGCTGCTGGCCGCGGCCACCCTGGCCGCCGTCACCACCGCGCGCCTGGCCCGGACCGCCCTGTTCGACGAGGCCCACCGGCTCCACGAGCTGCCCGCCCCCCCGTCACGCTGACCGCCCGCGTCACGCCGTCCCCGTGTCACGCTTCCCGTCCCGTCACCGTCGACGGGCGCCACGGCTTCGCCTGCCCGACCTCGGCGGCGGCCACCGCCCGTTGCGTGACCCGGACGCCGAGGACGACGCACAGGGCCTGCCGCCGGCCGGCCGTGACGAACGGCCCGGTGTGAGCGGCTTCACCGCTCAGAAATCCTCCGCCACGTCGTCGGTTCTGGTAGCCCCTCACCACCTGCGGAAGGATCGACGACCATGACCGACACCAGACTGCCGGGCGACGACGAGGCCGCGTTCATCGCGGCGGCCCGCTCGAACGACTCGGCCCGGTTCGCGCTCATCACCGAGCCCTACCGGCGTGAGCTGCAGGTGCACTGCTACCGGATGCTCGCCAACTACGAGGACGCCCAGGACATGACGCAGGAGACGTTCCTGCGGGCGTGGAACAAGCGGGAGTCGTTCAAGGGCCACGCCGCCCCGCGGACCTGGCTGTACCGGATCGCGACGAACGCCTGCCTCGACTTCCTGGAGAAGCGCAACGACCGCACACCCGTGCCCGCCGAGCTGCCGGGCACGGGCTCGGAAGTGCACCACCTGCAGCCCTACCCGGACCGGATGCTCCCGGAGGACCCGCAGGAGGCGGTGGTGGCGCGGGAGACGATAGAGCTGGCGTTCATCGTCGCCGTCCAGCACCTGCCGCCGCGGCAGCGGGCGGTGTTCATCGTGCGCGACGTCCTCGGCTGGCCGGCGCCGAAGGCCGCCGACACCCTCGAGCTGACCGTCGCATCGGTGACCAGCGCGCTGCAGCGGGCGCGCGTGACGATGCGCGAGCGACTGCCCGGCCGCCGCCTCGACTGGCGGAGCCCCGCCACACACGAACTGTCGGACGACGAGCGCGGCGTGGTGAGGTCGTACATGGACGCCCATGAGCGCAACGACCTCGACGGGCTGACGGCCCTGCTGCGCGACGACCTGCGCTTCGCGATGCTGCCCGAGCCGGGCGCCTTGGTCGTCACGGCAAAGGACGCGGTGGACGGCTGGATCTCGAGCGGGCTCTTCCAGCGCGGCTACGACGACTGGCGCTGCGTCGCCACGACGGTCAACCGCATGCCCGCCGCCGCGCTGTACCGCCGCACCCCCGAGGACCCGGAACACCGTTTGTTCAACATCGCGGTCCTGCACATCGTCGACGGGAAGATCGCCGAGCTCACCGGGTTCGACGCCACCGGCAAACCATGGCTGGGCCTGCCCGCGACGCTGTGATCGGGCAGGTCCCCGTCGTCGGCGAGTCCGGCGCGCGGGCCGGCGTCACCGGCGTCACCGTCGTCGTCGTCACCGTCGCCGTCGTCGTCGTCGTCGGCGGGTCGGTCGACAGCTCACCCGGAACGCGAGGAGGGGCCGGGAGAAGGTCCCCTCGTCGCCGAGGGGAACGGCGGGCACGGCGGGCAGGCCAGGAGGGATACCGGCCCGGCCTCACGAGCCGGGCGTACGGCCCGTGCTCATCGCCTCGTCTCGTACCTGGTCAGCACCACGCCGCCGGGAAACGCCCGCGTCTCGACCAGGTTCAGGTTCACCCAGTTGTCCAGGGCCGTGAAGAACGGCGTGCCGCCGCCCACCAGGACCGGATGGGTGACGATCACGTACTCGTCGATCAGCCCGGCCCGCATGGCCGCCGCGGCGAGGGTGGCGCCTCCGATGTCCATGGGGCCGCCGTCGCCGGCCTTGAGCCTGGTGATCTCGGTGACCGCGTCGCCGGTGACCAGACGGGTGTTCCAGTCGACCGTGCCGGTCGTGGAGGAGAACACCACCTTCGGCATGTCCCGCCAGCGGCGGGCGAACTCGATCACCGCCGGTGTGGCCCCCGGCTGCTCGTCGGCGGTCGGCCAGTAGGGGATCATCGCCTCCCACAGCTTGCGCCCGTACAGCGCCAGGCCCGTCGCGTCCACCCGGTCGGACCACCACTGGAACAGCTCGTCGCTCGACGACGAGTCCGGTCCCTCCCCGCCGCTCCAGCCGAGGTCGTCGCCGGTCGCGGCGATGTAGCCGTCCAGGGACGCGTTCATGCCGAAGATCAGTTTCCGCATCGTGCCAGCCTCTCGTGAGTCGATCTCACACGTACAGACGGGCGCGGCGTGGAAACCTCATCGGTGCGCGATCCGCGCCCGCGGGCGGTCCTCGCGTTCCGGACTCGGCACGGCGTACCCGGCGGGTCGAGCACCACCGGCCGGGTCTCGATCTCCCCCTCGCGACGCCTGGTCACACGGTTGCGGCGCCGAGCGGGTTGCGCGCCTTCAGGGAGGCGGAACCCGGCGTGGCACCCTCGCGCGGTGTACGGCCGTCGCCGCCCCGAGGACGAGGGCGGCGTACCCGCAGGTCACGGCCAGGCCCGCCCAGGGCGGGAGCGGATGGTAGCCGCCGATCAGCGACCACCGCACGTCCACGTGCGCGAACGCGGGGACGCTCTGCGTGATCGCGAACCCGGCGGCAGGGGTGATCGTCGACAGCCACGGCACCAGGCCCGCGGTCCCCAGCAGGTGGGGTGCGACGACCAGCGCGACGACCAGCCCGACGGCGACGGCACCCCGCCTGACCAGCGCGCCGAGGCCCGATGCCAGCACGGCGGCGGCCGCGGTCAGCGCCGCGTACCCGACGACCACCCGCAGCCCGGTGCCCAGGGTGATCGGCTGGATCGGGTTCTGATTCGCGCGCAACACCGCCAGGCCGACGGGGACCACGATCCCGGAGGCCACCAGCCCCGTCGCGAACGCGGCCGCGCCGACCACCGCGGCCCTGGCCGCCGGTGGACGCGCCGGCTGCGGCCCGGCCGGCGGGCCGTTCCCACAGGACCCGACCGCCCCGTCGGGTCCGTCGGGTCCTTCGGTGTCCCGCCGACGTCCCGACGTGCGGAACAGGACCGCCACCACGAGCACCGGGATCAGCCCCACGACCCCGCCGGTCAGCATCAGGTCGGCGCGCAGGCCGCCCTCCACCGTGGCGGGCCCGATGTCACCGTTCCCGGTCAGCAGGAGCCTGCCGCCGGACTCGACGACCCCGCCCGGGTGGTGCGGGGTCCTGCCGTCGGGCCCCGGGGAGACGCCGACGTCGTCATGCCGCCACGAACCGCTCGCGCCCCGCAGGCTGATCCGGTCGAAGGCGGCGGTGACCTGGGCGAAGGCTTTCGCCATCTCCCACAGCACGCCCGGGGAAGTGGCGAACAGCCCGACCTCGACCGTCTCCGGCAGCCCGGGCAGCGTGACCGTGCCGACCTCGGTCCACCTCGTGCCGTCACGCGACTCGTGGCCGGTGAGGGTGTCGCCCGACCTGGTCAGCCGCAGCCACACGGGTCCCCGCACGGGGCCGCCGGCCACGTCGTGGACGAAGTTGTGCTGCATCCGCACGCCGTGGCCACCGGTGATCATGAGGGCGGCGTACGGTGTGCCCCGCGTGAGGCTCTGCCTGACGAGGAGGCCGGCCTTCGCCCACGGCACCACGCCCCGCGTGACGTTGCGCACCCCGGGCACGGCGTCCGGCAGCCGCATCTGCCCGGTCAGGTCCGACACACGGGCGGTGACGGCGCCGTCCCCCCTGAGCGGCTGGTGCACGAAGTAGTACCTGTCCTTCACCGCCGTGCCGTCGGGTCCCACCAGAGGCGCGGGGCAGGGGCCCTCGCCCTTCGAGGTCACGCAGGTGCTGTGGGCGCCCGCGGCGATCAGCAGCCCGAGCGACACGGTGATCAGTACGGAGGCCGCCAGGGTGAGCAGCCGGCCCCGCGCGGAGCGGAACGCGGCCCACTCCGCGCGCAGCGACCGGGAGAAACCGTCCCGTCCGGCCGCCCGGCCGCCTCGGTGAGGCGTGAATGAACTCATGCCGACGGTTGTACGCGGCACCCGGTCCCGGCCGGGTCGCGGCGGCCGCGACCCGGCTGGAACCGGGGATCTGACATCGTTGCCCCATGGCACCCCGACCCGGCGGCCGGCTCGGCCGCCCCGCCCGCAGGACGACCGGCGGTGAGCGGCGGTGAGGGTCCTCGTCGTCGAGGACTTCGAGATCCTCGCCCGCTCCGTCGGGACCGGGCTGCGCCGCGAGGGCATGGCCGTCGACGTCGTCCTGGACGGAACCGCCGCCCTCGACCGCCTGGCCGTCACCCGCTACGACGTGGTGATCCTCGACCGCGACCTGCCCGGCGTCCACGGGGACGAGATCTGCCGGCGGCTCGCCCACGGCCGTTGCGAGACCCGCGTACTGATGCTCACCGCCTCCGGCACGATCGAGGACCGCGTCGACGGGCTCGGTCTCGGCGCCGACGACTACCTGCCCAAGCCGTTCGCGTTCGCCGAACTGGTCGCCCGCGTCCGCGCCCTGGCCCGCCGCGCCACCCCGCCGCTGCCGCCCACCCTGACGTGCGGGGACGTCACCCTCGACCCGGCCCGCCGTACCGCGTTCCGGGCCGGTCGCCGCCTGGAGCTGAGCCCCAGGGAGTTCGCCCTGCTCGAATGCCTGCTCGCCGTACCGGGCCTGGTCATCTCCGCCGAGGAACTGCTCGAACGTGTCTGGGACGAGGCCGCCGACCCCTTCAGCAGCGCCGTCAAGCACACCGTGCACCGGTTGCGGGCCAAGCTCGGCGACCCGCCCGTGATCCAGACCGTCCGCGAGGGCGGTTACCGCATCGGATCGTCGTGACCCCCCGCAGGCTCGCCGGAAGGTCCCTGCAGACGCGGCTCGCGCTCGCCTACGCGGCGGGCGTCTACGCCGCCGGGGTCGTGGTGCTCGTGTTCGTCGCCGTCCCGCTCGCCGGCGTCCAGGCGACCGTCTCCCAAGGCCACCCTCCGCCGGACGTGACCACCGGAACCGGGTCCGGGATCGGCCTGCCCCAGCTCCTCACGGGGTCCGCCGTCGCGCTGACCCTCCTGATCCCCGTCAGCCTGGCCCTGGGCTGGTTCGTCGCGGGCCGGTTCCTGCGCCCGCTGCGCGCCATCACCGCCACCGCCCGGATCATCTCCGCGGGGAACCTTCATCGGCGTCTCGATCTCGGTGAGCCCACGGACGAGCTGACCGAGCTCGGCCACACCCTCGACGACCTGTTCGCCCGCCTGCACGCCTCCTTCGACGCGCAGCGTCACTTCGTCGCCAACGCCTCCCACGAGCTGCTCACCCCTCTCGCGGGCCTGCGCACCCTCCTCGAGGTCGCCCTCGCCGACCCCGGCGCCGATGTCGCCACCCTGCGCTCGGCCTGTGAGGAGGCCCTCGTCCTGGGAGAACACCAGGAGCGGCTCGTCCAGGCACTGCTCGCCCTGGCCACCGGCGAGCGCGGCGTGACCCGCTGGGACACCCTCGATCTGGCCCGCATCGTCGAAGGGGTGCTCGGCTCCCGCCGCGAGCGGGCGGCGGAGGCCGGCGTCGACCTCACGGGACACCTGGGGCCCGCGGCGACGAGGGGGGACCCGAGGCTGATCGAGAGCCTCGTCGCCAACCTCGTCGACAACGCCATCCGCCACAACCACGCGGACGGGCACGTGTCGGTCACCACTCGGACCTGCGGCGCGCGGGCGGCCCTGACGGTGACCAACAGCGGACCGGTCGTCTCCGCCGACCAGATCCAGCGCCTCTTCCAGCCCTTCCAGCGACTGGCGCCCGAACGTCACGGCCGCCACGACGGCCACGGTCTCGGACTCGCCATCGTCGACGCCGTCACGCGGGCCCACCACGCCACCGTCACCACCGGCGCACGCCCGGAAGGCGGCCTGTCGGTCACCGTCCGGTTCGCGCACGACCCCCGCCGGAGCCGCCCCTGACCTCCGGGGGGACGACCGGGTGACGAGCCGGCCGGGCCGGCCGTCAACACCGTTCGGTCCGGTCCGGCGAGAGGGACGGGAACCGCCCGGACGGCGGGCACGGCGCCCGGTCACGACGGGGGAGAGCGATCCTGGTTTCCGTCGGGGACGGATGAGACGATCGGCCGATGTCCGAGAACAGCGCTTCGATTGGTCGAGACCGCCCGCGTCGAGCCGCTGTCCGATCCCGCCCTGTGGGGACGGGCCGTCCACGACGAGCGGTACGCCGTCGTCGCGTTCGCGTAGCCGTTCGCCTCTTCGGGCCGGAGCCTTGTCGTCCCGGCCCCGCTTCCGGACACGTGCTCACCCCGGAGGAGGGCGCGGCCCCGGCGGCGCGAGCTCGTGGATGCACCGTCGATTGAAGGTTGACGGCGGCCGTGGTGCGGTTTTGGCGCCAAAGTTTACATCGAATGTTCAACGATACCGTTGAACGTATGGATATCAAGGACACAGCCCGGCCGCTTGACGGCACGGGTGTCTCGGCGTTCCTCCGATCGCTTCCCGCCATGCCCCTGCTGCTCGGCCTGGGGGAGGCCAGGCACTTCGTGGAGGAACTGGGCGAGCTGCGCAACGAGATCTTCCGGCACCTGGTCGAGCACGAGGGATACAGGTCGATCGCCGTCGAGAGCGACTGCCTCATGGGCCTCGTGGTCGACGACCACGTCACGACGGGCGCGGGCACGCTCGACGAGGTCATGGAACGCGGCTTCAGTCACGGTTTCGGCGCGATCCCGGCCAACCGCGAGCTCGTACGCTGGATGCGGTCGTACAACGAGGAGCACGAGGAAAAGCTCCGTTTCTTCGGGTTCGACGGTCCCCTGGAGTACTGGGCGGCGAGCCCGCGTCAGGCGCTCACCGGCCTGTACGCCCTCCTCGACGGTCCGCTGCCCTCCACCGTGGTGACCGGGGAGGTCCTCGACGCGCTGCTGGGGCCGGACGAGCGGTGGTCGAACGAGGCCGCGGCCATGGACCCGTCCCGTTCGATCGGCCGGTCCGACGACGCCCGGCGGCTGCGGCCGATCGCCGACGACCTGGTGGCGCTGCTGGAGACGCAGTTGCCGCACCTGGGCGCGGAGGACAGGGAGCGGGCGGCCCTGTACGCGCGCACCGCCACCGGCCTGCTGCGCTACCACCACTGGATGGCCGACGACTCCCCGGCGCGATGGACCCGGTTGTCGGCCCTGCGGGACGCGATGATGGCCGCCAACCTGCGTGCCGTCGCCGAGCACGGTCCGGCCATGGTCTTCGCCTCCAACCTCCACCTGCAGCGGAACAAGAGCCTCATGCCCTTCGGCGACCAGACGTTGGAGTGGTGGAGCGCGGGGGCGATCACCGCGACCCATCTGGGCGACCGGTACGCCTTCCTGGCCTCGGCCCTCGGCACGGTCGGCGACGACACCCCGCCCCCGGACACCGTCGAGGGCGTCCTGGCCACGCTCCCGTGGGACCGCTCTCTGGTCGACGCCCGCCGCCTGGCCGAGGCCGTCACGAAGCCCTCCCCGCGCGTCTCCCAGGATTTCGCCTATTTCCCGCTGGACCCGGCTCACCTCGACACGATCGACGGCATCGTCTTCCTCGAGCGGGCCGTCGGACTGGGCCGGCCGGGCTGACAGGCGCGCGTGCCGGGCGGGAGCCGGCACGCCTGGGCCGGCACGCCTGGGCCGGCACGCGGCGCCGGCGCACGCGCGTCGAACACGGTTCCCGGAACCGCGGGCGTCCCGTACCGGCGGGGCACCGCGGGCGTCGTCCCCCGTTCCAAAAGCGTTGGCGTCGCGCTCCCGGAGCGGGCTAGCGTTGGCCGCGTCATGCGCGACGGGACGTACCCCGCCCGCGTCCGTGAGTCGGTGGATTGGTGTGCGGGATGACTGCTCGGCTTGTCGCGCTCTGCTTCGACGCGAACGACCCACCCCGTCTGGCGCGCTTCTGGGCCGGGGTCCTGGGGTGGGAGACGGCCGACGACCCCCGCGGGGGCATCACGCTCCTGCCGGGCGACGACACCGGGTTCCGGATCCGATTCCTCCCGAGCCCGGAGGAGAAGACCGGCCCGAACCAGATGCACTTCGACCTGACGAGCACCTCCCTGGAGGACCAGCGGCGGACGGTGGCCAGAGCTCTCGAACTCGGCGGGCGGCACATCGACATCGGGCAGCTCCCCGAGGAGGGGCACGTGGTGCTCGCCGACCCGGAGGGCAACGAGTTCTGCGTCATCGCGCCGGGCAACGCCTTCCTCGCCGACTGCGGATTCATCGGAGCGCTCGCGAGTGACGGTTCACAGGAGGTCGGGTACTTCTGGAGCAAGGCGCTGGGCTGGCCGCTGGTGTGGGACCAGGACCAGGAGACCGCCATCCGCTCGCCGCGCGGCGGCCCGAAGATCACGTGGGGTGGTCCGCCGGTGGCGCCGAAGACCGGGAAGAACAGGCTGCGCTTCGATCTCGCCCCGCCCGCGCACGGTGATCTCCAGGCGGAGGCCGACCGTCTCGTCTCCCTCGGGGCGACGCGGATCGACATCGGCCTGCACGAGGCCGGTCAGGTGGTGATGGCCGACCCCGACGGCAACGAGTTCTGCCTGGTGACCCCCGGTGACCTGTGATCGATCCTCGGGGCGCGCCCAGTTCCGGGCGACGCTCCCGCGTTCCACCGGCGGCACGGGACGACGCCGGCGGCGCGCTGTGACGGTGTGACGCCGGTGGTCGGTCAGGGCGGGGGGCGAGCAGGCCGTCCGCCCGCCCGTCTCGGCGATCCGGCCGGGGCCGGAATGCGGCGAGCGCGCGACCTGACACGCGCCGCGCCTTTCCGTGCCGGTCCTGGAGGGCCCGGTCAGCCGGCGGGGGGACGGGCACGGTACTCCTCGTCGGTGACGTGCTCGCCCCACTCGGCCTCCGGCACGCCCTCCTCCTCGTCCGCGACGGGATCGCCGCAGGTCCGGACCGCCGTCGTTCTCCTCCCGGTCACGAGTGGATGAGGACCTTCAGCGCGGTGCGGTCGTTCATCGCACGGTAGCCGTCGGGCACCTGTTCCAGGGAGACCATCCGGTCGAAGACACGGCCGGGGCGCAGGGTGCCGTCCAGGATCTCGGGCAGCAGTTCCTCGATGTAGGCGCGGGCGGGGGCGACGCCGCCGGTCAGGGTGAGGTTGCGGAAGAACTCGCCGAAACCCATCGGCACCCGCTCGTACTGCGGCGCGCCGACCCGGCTGACGGTGCCGCCGTCGCGGGCCACGGCGAACGCCGTCGCGATGGCCTGCTCGGTGCCGACGCACTCCAGCACGGCCCGGGTGCCGTCCCCGCCGGTCAGTTCCCGGACGCGCTCGATGCCCTCCTGGCCGCGTTCGGCCACGACGTCCGTGGCGCCGAAGTCGCGGCCCAGGTCGGTGCGCTCCCTGTGACGGCCCATGAGGATGATCCGCTCGGCGCCGAGCCGCCGGGCCGACAGCACCGCCATCAGCCCGACCGCGCCGTCGCCGATCACGGTCACCGTCGTGCCCGGGCCGACCCCGGCGGTGACCGCGCAGTGGTGACCGGTCGGGAACACGTCCGACAGGGTCAGCAGTGACGGCAGCAGTTCGTCGTCCTCGCCGACGGGCAGTTTGACGAGGGTGCCGGCGGCCTGCGGGACGCGCACCGCCTCCCCTTGGCCGCCGTCCACGCCGTTCGCGGCCCACTGGCCCCCGTGCCGGCAGGAGGTCTGCAGGCCCTCCCGGCAGAAGTCGCAGGTGTTGTCCGACCAGACGAACGGGGTCACCACGACGTCGCCGCGCCGCAGCCCGCTCACGTCCGCGCCGACGTCCTCGACGACGCCGAGGAACTCGTGCCCGATACGGTCGCCCTGCTCGGAGGCGGGACGGGACTTGTAGGGCCACAGGTCACTGCCGCAGACGCACGAGCGCAGCACGCGTACGAGCGCGTCGGTGGGCTCGCGCAGCACCGGGTCGGGCACGGTCTCCACGCGCACGTCACCGGCGCCGTAGATCAGGGTTGCTCGCATGGGTCCTCCATCGTCGTCGGTCGTCGTCGGACCTACCCAGGGCCGGTCGGGGCCGGGTGTGCGAAACGCCCGCCGAGGGTCCGCTGTCGGTAAACCCGCCGCCGCGACGCGCCCCGGCCGGATCGCTCGCCCGTCGAGACCGTGCGGAGCCCGCGTGGCCCCCGAGATCGATTGACGAGTGGGCACGTGCCCACTAATGTGGGCGCATGCCCACTCAACCCGCCGGACAGGCACCCCCCTCCGATCCCGCGCCCCACCGCCACCGGCGGATGGCCGAGTCGTTCGGCGTCGACGCCGAACGCTACGACCGCACCCGGCCCAGCTACCCCGACGCCATGGTGGAGCGGATCGCCGCCACCGCCCCCGGACCCGGCGTCCTGGACGTCGGCTGCGGCACCGGCACGGCGGCCCGCCAGTTCCAGGCGGCCGGCTGCACGGTGCTCGGCGTCGAGCCCGACGCGCGCATGGCCGACTTCGCGCGGCGGAGCGGGGTCGAGGTCGAGGTGGCCGCGTTCGAGGCGTGGGACCCCGCCGGCCGGACGTTCGACGCGGTCGTCGCCGGTACGGCCTGGCACTGGGTCGACCCGGTCGAGGGGGCGGCCAAGGCCGCGCGGGTGCTGCGCCCCGGCGGGCGGCTGGCGCTCTTCTGGCACGTGTTCGACCTCCCGCCCGCCCTGGCCGGGGCCTTCACCGAGGCCTACCGGCAGGTGATGCCCGACTCGCCGTTCACGATCGACCCCCGGGCGCCGAGGTCGGCCATGGACGGCTACCGGCCGCTGTTCGACAAGGCCGCCGACGGGGTCCGGGAGGTGGGCGGCTTCGACGAGCCGGAGCGGTGGCGGTTCGACTGGGAACGCTCCTACACCCGCGACGAGTGGCTGGACCAGCTTCCCACCAGCGGCGCCCTCACCACCCTCCCGCCGGACGGGCTGGCGCGGGTGCTGGAGGGCGCCGGGGCCGCGGTCGACGCGATGGGCGGCGTCTTCACGATGTCCTACGCCACGGTGGTCGTCACCGCGGCCCGGACCGGCGAGGCCGGCCCCGCCTGACGGAGCCCGGCCGGAAAAGGGTCCTGAAGGGCCCGGCGAAAGAGGGCGGGCGCCGCCCGGGGGCAGGGACGATCAGGCGTGGTGACGGCGGACCCGCGGGCCCGTGGCCGCGGCCCGGCCCGCGCCCGGACCCCGGAAGGACGGCAGGTGCCGGGGCGCGGGCGGGGGACCGGTGAAGCCCTCGCCGCCGGGCCCGGCGCAGGCCCGCAGGGCCTCGGTGACATCGGCGTAGTGCGCCGGCGCACCGGCGGGATGCCCGGCGACCAGCGTCGTCAGCCGTCGCAGCGAGCCCGGCGCCCCGGCGATGACCAGGCCTCCACCGGTCTCGCTCAGGATCCGGTGGGTGGAGGTGAGCAGGCGGAGACCGGCCACGTCGCAGAAGCTCAGGCGGGCCGCGGCCAGCACGATGTGGCGGGGGCCGGGTCCCGGCGGCGGGGCCAGGAACGGCGACAGCGACGGCGCGCTGTACAGGTCCAGGTCACCGGCGACGGTGACCATGAAGGTCGCCGCGCGTACGCGGAAAAGACGCACCGACAGGTTCAAGGGCTCTCCGTTCCGCTTCGCTTCCGGGGCGGCCCCGAGGGGGCTGTGACCGGCGGACCGCCGGGCGGGGCGGCTCCCGCGGGCGGACGATTTTCCTGACCGGGTGCGGACCGGAGACCGGCCCTACCCCTTCCGTTCTACGGCATCGGATAGCCTTCGTGGGCTTCCGGCCGGAAACATCAGCCTTGCCATCTTTTGATTCGTTCGCCTGGCTCGTCCGGATGCAGCTAGGAAAAATCCAGGAACGCGCTGGCCTGGTACCGCTACATTGAGCCGCTGGCACGCACGCGCCATCGTGCCCGGCACCGGGCATTCGCTGCCCGTCGAGGCTCCCGACCTGGTCGCCGAACGGATCCTCGCCTTTCCCGGCCGGGTACGACCGTAGACTGCAACGCCGAGGCACGGCATGAACAACAGGTAGGAAACGGGCATGCCCCGACAGGTGGATCATGATGAGCGGCGGCGCCTGCTGACCGAGGCGTTGCTGCGCATCGCCGGCACCCGCGGCCTGGGAGCGGTGTCGATGAGTGAGATCGCCGCCGAGGCCGGGGGCTCGCTGCGCGTCGTCCAGTACTACTTCACCGACAAGCACGCCCTGCTCGACCCCGGTCTCACCGAGCTGACCACCCGCCTGGAACGCCTACTACACCGCCGCCCTCACCGACCCGGTACTCGGCGCGGCCGCCCTCACCCGGCCCGACGCCCTGGAGAACGTCCTCACCGCCCGGCTCACCACCGCGCAGCAGGCCGGGGAGCTCGCCTCCGATCGCGACCCGCGCACCGAGGTCGCCCTGCTCCTGGCGCTCGCCAACGGCCTGACCGCCGGCATCCTGGGCCGGCAGCGCGGCCACGAGGCCGCCGGCGCGATCATCGGCTACCACCTCGACCGTCTCTTCGCGCCGGCGGCCCCCCGATGATCGCCCCCGCGTCGCTCCGGGCGCCTACACCCTCGTCCGGTGGCGGCTCGGGGACACGCCGCGTACCCGTTTGAAGGCGACGCTCAGCGCGAAGGCGTTGGCGTAGCCGACGTAGCGGGCGACCGCGTCGATCGTGGTGTCGGAGGAGCGCAGCAGGTCGGCGGCCAGGGCCATCCGCCAGCCGGTGAGATACGCCATGGGGGGTTCCCCGACCAGGGTGGTGAACCGGCGCGCGAACGCCGCGCGCGAGGCGCCCACCTTCTCCGCCAGCAGGGCCACCGTCCACGAACGGGCCGGGTCGTCGTGGATCAGCCGCAACGCCGGGCCGATCAACGGGTCGCTCTGCGCCCGGTACCAGCCGGGCGCCTTGGCCTCGGGGCGGGCGAACCAGGCGCGCAGGGTCGCGAGCAGCGCCAGGTCCAGAAGCCGGTCGAGGAGGACCTGCTGGCCCGGCCCTTCGCCGTCGACCTCCTGGGCGAGCAGTTCCATGATCGGGGAGCGCGCGTCCGAGCGTGGCACGAGCACGATCTCCGGCAGGGCGTTCAGGAGCCGCTCGCTCACGTCCCCGCTGACCTGGTAGGTCCCGCTGGCCACGATCGCCGACCCGTCGGGGGTGCGCCCGCTCGTGCGCGGCCCGAGCCGCAACTCGTCGGTGACGTCGACGCCGTCCACGGTGGTCAGCCGGTTGCCCGCGTGGACGACGATCTCCGGCGCGGTCGCCGGGTCGTCGCCGATCGTGTACGGGTCCGGGCCCTTGACGATGGCCACGTCCCCGGTGCGCATCAGCACCGGCTCGCCCCTGCCGGGCACGATCCAGGCGTGCCCGCGCAGCGTGGTGGCCAGGGCGAGCGGGGCGCCGTCGGAGATCCGCAGCGACCACGGCGGTTCCAGGATCGCCTGGCAGAACGCCGCGCTTCGGGCACGGACGCCGTCGAGCAGGGCGGCGAGGGGGTCCACCGCCCCATTTTAGACGCACAGAAATGGAAACGAGCGTACGGAATATGGATCGTCTTTCCCGGCGCGTGTTCACTGGGGCATGACCCACTTCGACGACCCACCGGAGGTACCCGATGTACGCGATCACAGGAGTGACAGGCCACGTGGGCGGGGCGGCGGCCCGGGACCTCCTGGCCAGGGGGGAACGGGTGCGCGCCGTGGTCCGCGACGCGGCCAGGGGCGCGGACTGGACCACGGCGGGAGCCGAGGTCCTCGTCGCCGACTTCGGCGACGGGGCGGCGCTGGCGGAGGCGTTCCGCGGCTGCCGCGGGGCGTTCGTCATGCTGCCGACGGACCCGGCGGCGGCCGACGCCGACGCCTGTCATCGCGGGCTGGCCGACTCGATCGCCGGGGCGGTGCGGGACAGCGGTGTCCCGCACGTGGTGATGCTGTCCTCGATCGGGGCCGAGCTGGCCGAGGGCACCGGTCCCGTCCGCTGGCTCCACCACATGGAGAACCGGCTGCGCGAGACGGGCGCGCTCCTGACCGCGATCCGCTCGTCACACTTCCAGGAGAAGGTCGAGACGGTGCTCGACGCCGCTCGCGGGGCCGGCGTCTACCCGGTCTTCGGCGCGTCGGCCGACGTGCCCGTCCCGATGGTCGCGACGCGCGACATCGGCGGGGTGGTCGCCGAATCCCTCACGGCGCCTCCCACGGCCGGCGAGACCGTCGATCTGGACGGCCCCCTGTACTCGGAACGGCAGGTGGCCGAAGAGCTCGCGGCCGTTCTGGGCCGGCCGCTCACGGTGGTGACCGTCCCGCGGCCCGCATGGGTCGGCACGATGGTGGAGGCGGGCGTTCCGCCCCGGCTCGCCGAGGAGCTCGCCGGCCTGTACGACGCCGAGCAGCGGGGCATCCTCCGGTTCGGCGGCGACAGGCGGGTCACGTGCACGACCGAGCTCGGCGAGACACTGCGCCATCTCGTGAAGACCACCGCCTAGGGTGGGCCGGGGGTCTCCCGCCGGGCGGGCCCGCGCCGAACCGCCACCTCGGACCCGCGCCCCGGGCACGACCGGCCACGCGACCGTTCCCCGGTGATCGGGGAGCGTGGCCGTGGCCGGTCGTGCCCCGTCCGGCCTGTCGCGGCCGGCGCGGCGGTCAGGGGTTCGGCGGGCGCCACATCGGGAACATCGACGGACCGCCGGGCAGGATCAGCGGGTCGCCGAGATCCCGGTAGCCGTGGCGCAGGTAGAGCCTGCGGCTGTCGGTGCCGCTGGCCTCCAGATAGGCGGCCGTCCCGTTCTCGTCGAGCCCGCGGTGGCGCTCTTCGAGCAACAGGCTTCCCGCCCCCCGCCCCTGCCGTCCGGGGAGCACGGCGAGGAACGCCAGGTAGTGGTGCGGATCCGCGGGGTGGTGCTTGCGCATCTCCTCGTCCATCAGCCTGTAGCGCTCCGTGTGCGGCCCGGCGAACGCCTCCAGGCGCTCGTCGTAGCCGGGCACGTCGGGGGGCGCGCCCGTGTCGTGGTGGAGCCACACGGCCACCGCGGACATGTCGGCCGTGGCGTGGACCTCGCCGTACGTGAGGGCGTGCTCGGTGATCATGGAGAAGAAGCGGGGCATCACCCGGCGGCGGTCGTCGTCCGGCGGGATGAGCCAGGCCGACACGTCCTGGTCGTGGAAGGAGGTGGCGATGACGGCGCCGACCTTCTCGGCGGCCTCGGGGGTGTTCGGGACGCGGACGAGGGCGCTCACTCGGTCCCTCCCACGGCGGCCTGGGCGCCCAGGCCGATGTTGGCGTACACCTTCGGCCGCCTGGCCCGCAGGGAGAACCCCCAGGCGACGCCGAACCCGGCGGCGACGAAGTAGACGGCGGGCATGATCCAGCGGAGCGGGGAGTCGGGGGACACACCGAGCACGACGTCGAAGTTGAGCATGACGAGCACGATGACGACGAACAGCAGGAACGAGGCGATGCCCGGGGCGATCCGGGTCCGCCAGGCGTTCTCCGAGCCGGGGTTCTTGTCGAAGAAGACCAGGACGGAGACCGAGGTGGCCGCCAGCATCATGAGCAGTCCCAGGCCGCCGAACGATCCGACGGTGAAGAAGAGCTGGATGACCGGGTCCAGGCCGAAGGCCGCGAACACGACGATCGTGGCCAGGCCGATGACGCTCTGCGCCACCGACCCGTTGACCGGGGCGCCGGTCCTGGGGGAGGTGCGGCCGAAGACGGCGGGCAGGACCCGCTCCCTGCCCAGGGCGAAGACGTAGCGGGCGATCGTGTTGTGGAAGGCGATCAGCGCGGCGAACAGGCTCGTCACGAACAGCAGGGAGCCGATGGTGGCGACGGTCGACCCCAGGTGCTGGCCGGCCAGGTTGAACAGCAGGGCCGAGCCCTGCTCGCGCGAGACCGCGACGATCCTGTCCGAGCCGATCGGCACGGTCATCGCCCAGGACGACAGGGCGTAGAGGCCGGAGATGACGGCGAGCGCGATGTAGGTCGCGATCGGCACCGTGCGCCGGGGGTCCTTGGTCTCCTCGGAGAACACCACCGACGACTCGAAGCCCGCGAAGGACGCGATGCAGATCGCGATCACCGCGCCCAGCGCGGGGCCGAAGAGGTTGCCCGGGGCGAAGACGTCGAGACTGTAGCCCGAGGCCGCCGGGTGCAGCAGGTCCGCGATGTCGAACACGATGACGACGGCGATCTCCGTCAGCAGCAGGACCGACAGGACCTTGCCGTTCACGTCGACCCGCATGAGGCCGAGCACCCCGGTCAGCACCCAGGCGACCAGCCCGATGACCCACCAGGGCGGGGAGGCTCCGAACAGGTCGGTGATCAGCGCTTCACCGGCCGCGCCGATCATGCCGTAGAGACCGACCTGGAGCGCGTTGTAGGCCAGCAGCGCGACCCACGCGGTCGCCACCCCCGCCGGCCTTCCGAGCCCTTTCGCGGTGTACGCGTAGAACGCTCCGGCGTTGACGACGTAGCGGGCCATCGTCACGTAGCCGACGGCGAACAGGCCCAGGATGGCGCCGAGCAGGATGAAGGCCAGCGGCACGCCGGACACGCCGGTCGCGGCGTAGGCCGCGGTCACCGAGCCCCCGATGACGGTCAGCGGTGCCGCCGCCGAGATGACGAAGAACACCACCGAGGGGATGCCGAGGCGGTCCTGGGCCAGCGCGTCCGACACCGAGCCGGTTCTGTGCTCCGTTATGGACATTGAGGGGACTCCTTGGAATGAGGGGGGTGGGCTCACCGGCGGGTGATGACGGCGTCGCCGACGGCGGCCTCGGTCTGGGCGATCAGTTCCTGGAGCGGTGCCGGGAGGGCGGCGAACGAGCCGGAGAGGTAGGCGGCGTCCTGCTCCCACAGGACGAGCTGGTCGCCGCCGGTCGCGACGAGCAGCCCCAGCAGGACGCGGTCCTGGACGCCGAGCGGCTCACGGCGCTGGATCGCCAGGTTCACGCGTCCCGCGGGCCACGCCGCGACGTTCGCGTCGGCCGGTACCTGACCGCGCGACGGACGTCTGCCGGGCGGGCGCAGCAACCCCGCGGCGGTCATCCGGGCCGCCACGTCGGCGCGCGCCGTACGGGCGAGGAACTGCAGCCAGGTCCTGAGCCGGTGCGAGGGCTCGGCGACGATGTGGTTCAGGACCGCCCGGGGGAGCGCGTCGCCGGGCGGCGTCGCATCGACGACGACGAGCCGGGTCTGCCCCGCGGCCGAGCCCACGGTGACCTGACCGGCGAGCATCAGCTCCGCCAGGACGGCCGCCGCCAGTCCCAGCTCGGTCAGCCGGGCGTGCAGTCTCGTCCGGCCGGTTCTGTTGTCGTGCATGACAAAGAACAGGTCGTCGGCCAGCCGGGGGCCTGAAAGATCAACTCCAACCACGAACGGCGATCGTATAGGTAAAACATTAAATTTGTCATTTATGTGAAGGAAGTTCTGGATGCAGGACGAATGGCCGAGGACGGTAATCGAGGAAACGGACAGGGGGCGGCATTTCGGCTCGGTGCTCTCGAAGTTACGGCCGAGCGACAAGTGGTCCTCCACGCCGACGGCAGGGGGCCCGTTCGCGGATCGCGAGGTTCTGCGCGACCGGTCGCGGCTGCCGGAGAGCTCGTTCACCGGGCCGTCCCGCCTCGAGCCGGGCCGGGTCGTCGCGGTCCGGGACATCGGGCCCCGAGGGCGGGGCGTCGGCCGCGGGCCGGCCATGGGGGAGCGCGGGGGAGCGCGAAGAACCGCGGAGGAGCGCGGAGGCCACCCGTTACCGGGCCGTGGTTTCGGACGCGCCGGGCCGATTCACGGGATGAATGTTCCCGCACGTTCACCCCGACGAAAAAGGACAAAATCGTTCGATCGGGTCGGCCTTGAGTGTCGGAAATCGCATGGAGGATGGCAGCTCGACTGCTTTTGCGTACCCGTCGGCGGGGGACCGATGAACCGGACGCGGCGCCCGACGCGACGACCGCCCGTCCCGGCGACGTGGGGGCGGCGCCGGGACGGGGTGGCCCTCTGTCCGGGTGCGTCCGAAGGACGGGACGGCCGCAACGGTGACGGCAAGCGCCGGGGAGTCCTCTGCCGGCGCGACCTCCACCGGCGGGTTTCCGTTGCGGCGGCGGCCGCCTTAACTCCTGCATACACTACGAGCGCGCCCCGAGAGAAAAGGCTCATAGACGAAGTGTTCTTGTCTCGCGATCAAAGCTCTTTGACCGCGGGGAACAACTGGGGAGACAGGCAGGACCCCCTGAGATAGGAAGGCTTCCGTTGACGGATCTGATCTTCGACAGCAATTCCCTTCCCGCCTCCGAGCGGCTTGACAGCTGGCGCGAGCTGACCTGCGCGTCGCTTATCCCGACCATCATGGACTCCGAACTGGGAGAAAAATTTCAGGCGTCGATGCGACTGCAGGCGCACGGGCCGGTGCAGGTCAGTGTGGTTACCTGCTCGGCTCTGACCTCTGTACGATCCTCGGGCCTGGTCCGCCGCAGCGATCCCGAGGTGTACTTCATCGCGCTCATTCAACAAGGAAAGCTCGGACTGGCCCACGCCGGCAAGGAAGTGGACGTGAGCACCGGCGACCTGGTCCTCTACGATTCCTCGCGCCCCTTCAGCGCCCACATGATCCCCCCGACGCCCTGGTCCCGGAAGGTGCTGGTCTCGGTTCCGAAAACGCATCTTCCCCTTCCCCCGAAGAGGGTCGATCCACTGCTCGGGACCAACATCGGCGCCGGCAACGGCCTCGGTGACATCCTGTCCTATCTGATAACCCGGGCAGCTCTTCCTGCGCCCTCCGAGAGCCCGGGTCAGGGTAGGTTCAGCGATGCACTGCTCGATCTGCTGACCGTCCTGCTGGGTCACCTGGCAGGCGACATACCGGTTCCCCACGAGGCGCGTCACCACGGACTTCTGCTGCAGATCCGAGCGTTCGTCACCGCCAATCTCGGCGACCCGCGCCTGACACCGCAGGCGATCGCCGAAGCACACGGTATTTCCCTTCGCCAGCTGAACCGGCTCTTCCATGACGAGGAACTGCCGGTGGCCACCTGGATACGACAGCGCCGCCTCGCCCGTTGTCACCGCGACCTGGCCGACCCGACGCTGCGCTCCCAGGCCATCCACGTCATCGCGGGGCACTGGGGATTCACCGACGCCCCCTCCTTCACCCGCGCGTTCCGCGCCCGCTACGGGATGACACCGAGCGAACACCGACAGGTCGCACTCGGCGCCGGAGGGCACGCGAAGACAAGAAAATTCGACTGAAAGACAAACGGCTTCCTCCTCGGCTCGCCTCGGACCTGAGAACGCGTCCGTCTCCATTCGAAGACCTCGTTCCGGTGCCACGTCACCCACCCCAAGGCCCGCCGGTGGACGAATTGGCCGGCCGGTCGCTTCTGAGAACACCCGTTCATCGCGACTCGGAACGGTTTTCACAAACGGTTTCGGGCGGCGCGATCCGGTTCGACGGACACGCCAACGCTTTCGATCTCAGGCTTCGGGGCGGGAGGTGTCCTCACACCGGGACGGCTCCGAGGAGTCGTCACCGCCTCCGCCGCCGGGGGACCGGGCGCCCCGCGCGGCCAGGCTCCGCCGCCACTGCTCGATGACCTGCCGGAAGGCCTCGCTCACGAGGAGGAGAAGTTCGGCGGAGGACTCGAAGCGGGCGCCCGCCGGGGTCGCGGCCCCGAGGATCTCGGCCCCGCGCCGCGACGCGGCCGCGAGGTCCTCGTTCATCTGCAGGGACGCGAGGAGGGATCGGATCCAGATCTCGTCGTCGGCGACATAGCGTTCGCGCCGCACGCCGGGATCCCGTTCCCGGCGGAGCATGCCCTGCTGTTCGAGGTAGGCGACGGCGTGCGAGACCGACGCCGGGCTGACGCGGAGCCGCTGGACCAGGTCGGCGGCGGTGAGGGCACCGGAGTCGGTGGTGTACAGGCAGGCCAGCACCCTGGCCTCCATCCGGGGCAGCCCCTGCCGGACGAGGAGGGCGGTGAAGGACTCCGTGAAGTCCTGGACCGCCTGAGGGTCCCGCCCGTGGCCGCTGTCGGGGATCGGCGGCGCCGGAGGCCGGGCCTGCCTGCTCCGGCGCGCACGATGGCGTGCGGCCTCCTGCGCCCGGTCCGCCCTGTAGCCGTCGGGTCCGCCGTTGCGGGTGACCTCCCGCATGACGGTCGACGCGGGGCGCCCCAGGCGCCGGCCGATCTCCGCGTATCCGAGTCCCTCGGCCAGCCCCGCGGTGATGTGCCTCCGGTCCTCGTCGGTGAGTCTGCCTCCGGGCATCGGCGCTCGTCTCCTGTCTGCCGGCACGGCGGGGTTCTGTGCCCGCGCGTTCGCTGCACAGTATGCGTTCATGCGGACCTCATTGCAACGCGCGCCTGAACCGTCATTGCATTTAGCTTCACAGTCATTGCAAAAGCCGTCAGGTTTCCCAAGCGAGACGGAGGTATCGGCTCATCTTCTGCGTTGACGAATTCATAAACGCAATGTAGCGTCGCAGTCGTTCAGAGATACCCGAACGATGACGAACGCCGGTGGCGCCACGGGGGTCCCGTGACCGAGCTCAGCGCGCCCCCGTGCGCCGCTCGTCGAAACCATGAGCGTCAGGCCTGGGGCGGGTCCGGCGGATCGAACGCTGCACGCAAGGAGATTCATGATGAGACAGGACAACGGCGGCTTCTCCGAAGCGGGGCTGCGCAGACTGCGCGAGGTGCTGGCGCGGCATGTCGACTCCGGGAGGATCCCCGGGCTCGTCGCCCTGGTCGGCCGGGGTGAGGAGACGCACGTCGAGGCGATCGGGACGATGCGCCATGACGGCGGCGCGCCGATGCGCCGGGACACGATCTTCCGGATGGCCTCGACGTCCAAGCCGGTCGCGATGGCGGCGGCGATGGTCCTGCTGGACGAGTGCAGGCTGCGGCTGGACGACCCGGTGGATCCGTGGCTGCCCGAGCTGGCCGGCCGACAGGTGCTGAAGCGGATCGACGGCCCGCTGGACGACACCGTGCCGGCGCGGCGGCCGATCACCGTACGCGACCTGCTGACCTCCACGTTCGGGCTCGGCATGGACATGACGGCGCTGGGCGCCCCGATCATGGGCGCGATCTTCGAGCAGGGGCTCACGCCCGACCTGCCGGAGCCGATGCCCGAGCCGGACGAGTGGATGCGCCGCCTGGGCACACTGCCCTTGATGTACCAGCCCGGAGAGCGCTGGCAGTACCAGATCAGCCACGACGTGCTCAGCGTGCTGGTGGCCAGGGTCGCCGGCCGGTCGTTCGAGACGTTCCTGCGCGAACGCGTCCTCGACCCGCTGGGCATGAAGGACACCGCCTTCCACGTGCCCGCCGACAGGATCGACCGGCTGCCGGCCCTGTACGCCCCGGATCCGCGGACCGGCGAGTTCCACGTGTGGGACGAGGCCGAGGGCGGACGCTGGAGCAGCCCTCCGGCGTTCCACGGCAGCGGCGGCGGGCTGGTCTCCACCGTCGACGACTACCACGCCTACTTCCGGATGCTGCTGAACCACGGGATGCACGGGAGCGAACGGATCCTGTCCCGGCCCGCCGTCCGGCTGATGACCACCAACCGCCTCACACCCGAGCAGCAAGCCGCCCGGCACGCCATGGCCGTCGAGAACGTCCACCTGTCGTTCGGCCAGGGCCAGCACGGCGGCTGGGGCTTCGGGATGGCGGTGCGCACCCACCGCGGTGACTACGCGCCCACCGGCCAGTTCGGCTGGGACGGCGGAAGCGGCACCTCGGCCTACGCCGACCCGGAGAACCGGCTCACCGGGATCCTGCTCACCCAGGTCGGGATGTCCGTCCCGGATTCGGCTCGGGTCATCCACGACTTCTGGACCACGCTCTACCAGGCGATCGACGACTGACACGGGGCTTGGGCAACGCCCGCTACCGGGGCTGACCACCCCCGTTGTCCTCGAACAGGTCTCGGGTACGGCGCAGCAACACCTCCCGTACGTGGTCCGGTGACAGGATCCGCAGCCTGGCGCCCAGGCCGAGGAGGTATGTGGCGAGCTGGTCGGCGTCGTTGCCGCCGATCTCGACGATGGTGGCATCGGGGCCGTCCGGGAGATGAGTGCCGATCGTGGGCGGGACCAGCCGTAGCGCCTGGTCCATGGGGTGCGCCAGCCGGACTGTGACGTAGAGCGGGTACACGACGCCCGCGATGGATCGTGAGACGAGGAGCGCCGGGTCGGGCGGGTCGACGAGTTCGACGGTACGTCCGGTCGGCTGTACCTGTACCACCCGGTCGGCCCGGAATGTCCGCCACTGGTCCCGTGCCACGTCCCGGGCGACGAAGTACCAGCGGCGGCCTGTGTGTACCAGGCGGTAGGGGTCGATGTCCCTGACGGTGACCTTCCCCGCACGGTCGCGGTACGAAAGACGGGTGCGCTCGCCACGGCGGCAGGCGGCGGCCAGTTCCAGCAGCACGCCGGGCGAGATCTGACGTTCCTCGGGCCTGGGGGTGTGGACGAAGGTCGCATCCATCTCCCCCAGCCGGTCCGCGATTCGGGGCGGCAGGACCTGCCGTAGTTTCAGCAGCGCCGACAGCGCGGCCTGGTCGCCGCCCAGGACGCCGCTGAGCGCGGCCTCCCGCAGTGCGACGGCCACGGCGAGCGCCTCCTCGTCGTCGAGGATCAGCGGTGGCACCCGGGTGCCACCGCCGAGGCGGTAGCCGCCCCAGGGCCCGGGGCCGGACTCGATGCCGTAGCCGAGTTCCCTCAGCCGGGCGATGTCCCGCCGGACCGTGCGGTCGGTGACCGCCATTCGCCCGGCCAGTTCGCGGCAGGTCCACGTCGGCCGGGTGGACAGCAGCGAGACCAGTCGCAGCAGGCGGGCGGAGGTGCTGATCACATCCCGAAGTGTTCCCCATGACCAGGACCGGAACTGTCCTGGTCGCGTCGTAGCGTCCTCCCCATGAGTACCGAACCCACATCCGGACCCGCGATCCGCTTGCTGTCCGTCGACTTCGACTGCCCGGACCCCGCCGAGCTGGCCCGCTTCTACGGCGACGCGCTCGGCTTGCCCGTCGTCCACTCCAGCGACGACTTCATCCTGCTCGGCCGGGAGGGTTCACCTGGACTGGGCTTCATCCGGGTGGCCGACCACCGGCCTCCGACCTGGCCGGACCCCTCCCAGGGCAAGCAGGCTCACATGGAACTGGGCGTCGACGACCTGGACGCCGCCCACGCGCGGATGCTGGCACTGGGCGCCACGGAACCCGCTGTCCAACCGCACCCCGATGAGCGGAGGGTCCTGCTGGACCCCGCGGGCCACCCCTTCTGCATCTCCACGCAGGACTGAGCACCGGCGGTACGGCGGGACAGGTCCTGCGGGCACTGGGCGCCGAAGCCGGACCGGCCCGCCGGGGGGCCGGGGGGCCGTTCCGTCACCGCCGATCGGCGCGTTCCCGCTCGGCGGCCTCGGCGGCCGCGGCGGCCTCGGCGTGGGCGGCGTCGAGGCGCTCGAACGGGCCTGGACCGTCGTGCGGCTTCGGCGGGGCGCCGAGGTGGCGGACGCGAAGCTCGTCCATGAGCTCCTCGATGAACGCCGGCCCCTCGTCGCGCATGAACCGCTGCCGGCTCCGGAGCTCGTCGCTGCCCGCGCACCAGTCGAGGCCCCAGTTGCCGGCGGCGTAGATGATCGGAAGAGTCTGGATACCGGCCTCGGTGAGGCTGTAGCGGGCGCGCTGTCCCCGCGCCGCGGTGCCGCGGGTGAGGATGCCCGCCTCGACGAGCCGCACGAGGCGGTCGGCGAGGATGTTCGAGGCGATGCCCTCGATCGACCCGGTCAGCAACATCCGGAAGTAGCGGCGGTCGCCGAAGATGACGTCGCGAAGCACGAGCAACGACCAGCGATCTCCGAGCACCTCGACGGCGGCGTTGATCGGGCACCCGGACCGTGGTTCCACGCTTCCTCCTTGACAGGTGTTTCGCCCTCACTATAGTAGTTGCAGAGCGCAACCACTATAGGGGAAGAGGGACGATGGGCCGCTTCGTGTATTGGATGAACGTGTCCCTCGACCTGCGGATCGAGCAAGTTCCGGGGGACAACGGCGCCGGCGAGTGGTTGCGCATCGGCGAGGAGCTGCACCGCGAGTTCAACGCCCGGGCACGGGCGCTCGCCGTGATGGTCCAGGGCCGGGTCATGTACGAGACGATGGAGGAGTACTGGCCGCGGGCGCGCGAGGACGCGTCGCTGCCGGATGTCCTGCGTGAGTACGGCGAGATCTGGACCACCAAGCCCAAGGTGCTCGTCTCCCGCACCCGCCACAGCGCCGATCACGGCACCCGGATCATCGGCGGAGACGACGCGATCGAGCGGCTCGCCGCGCTCCGGGCCGAGACCGACGGCACCCTCGGGGTCGGCGGCGCGACGGTCGCGACACAGCTTCTCCGGGCCGGGCTGCTCGACGAGCTGCTGCTCTTCACCCACCCGGAGATCCTCGGCTTCGGCAGGCCGCTGTTCGACGACTACGACCTGCCTGTCGAGCTCGACCTGCTCGAGCAGCGATCGTTCGAGCACGGCGTCACGATGCATCACTACACCGTCCGGGACGCGAAGAAGGCGAGCCCGCGCTGAGGGACGAACCACGCCCTTCGATGTGACTTCTCCTCTCCTCGCGGGCCCGCGCCCGGCTCGTGATCGCCCATGACCGCCCCCGGCCGCTCGTGACCACCGCGCTCGCCCCGGCCGGAGGTCTGGCGGCACCGACGGCACCGACGGCACCGGTCGCGGCCCCGGTAGCCGCCGCGGCACTCCCCGTGGAGGTCGCGCTCCGGCTCCAGCGCCACCGCCGAGGACCCGCCGTCCCCTCCCGGCGTCAACCGATCGGTTGACGCGGGAATCCACCGTCCCGCTCCCCGCCCGGGCGATCCGCCGCCCCCGTCCCCGCGCGACCCTCGAGGCATGCCCGCACACCAGGAGCCTGCCCTCCGTACCACCGGACTCCGCAAGGCCTTCGGCGACCACCTGGCCGTCGACGACGTCCACCTCACCGTCCCCGCCGGATCCTTCTACGGCCTGGTCGGCCCCAACGGCGCCGGCAAGACCACCACCCTGGCCATGGCCGTCGGCCTGCTCCGCCCCGACGCCGGCAGCGCCGAGATCTTCGGCGTGGACGTATGGCACGACACCGTGCGGGCCAAGGCGCTGATCGGCGTGCTGCCCGACGGCAACGCCATGCCGGAACGGCTCACCGGCCGCGAGGTCCTCACCTACCTCGGCCTGCTGCGCGGCCTGCCGCCCGCCGTCGTCGCCGAGCGCACCGACGAGCTCCTGCGGGTCCTCGAACTCGACTCCGCCGAGCGGACCCTGGTCATCGAGTACTCCACCGGCATGCGCAAGAAGATCGGCCTGGCCGTCGCCCTCCTGCACGCGCCCCGCCTGCTCGTCCTGGACGAGCCCTTCGAGGCCGTCGACCCCGTCTCCTCCGCCACGATCAGGGCCATCCTTCGCAGGTTCACGGGCAACGGCGGCTCCGTGATCATCTCCAGCCACGTCATGGCCCTCGTCGAGCAGCTCTGCGACCAGGTGGGCGTCATCTCCGACGGCCGCGTCGTGGCCGCCGGGCCGCTGGCCGACGTACGCGGCGCCGCGACCCTGGAGGACGCCTTCGTCGATCTCGTCGGCGCCCGCACCGGAGGAACGGAGGGGCTGGCATGGCTCACCCCCTGACCCCCGGCCCGCTCGCGCCGGCACGGCACATGATCCGCATGCGGCTGGCCCTCATGCGCAACTCCCTGCGCGGCGACGACGCCTCCAACCTCTACACCGGCTTCTCGGTCGGGCTGATCCTGGCCTTCGGGACGATCGCCGTCGCCGTCCTGTGGCCCGCCCACCTGCCCCTCGCCCTGGCCGCGTGGCTCTGCGGCTGGGTCTTCGGCCCCATCCTCGTCGGGGGCGGCAGCGAGGCCCTCCGCCCCGAGTACTTCTCCATGCTCCCGATCCCGCCGGGCCGGATCGCGGCGGCACTGCTCGCCGGAGCCTTCGCCGGCCCCGCGCCCGCGGTCAATCTCATCGCCCTGCTGTCCCTGCCCGTGTACGGCTGGCGCTTCGGGCCGGCCGGGGTGCTCATCGGCCTGGTGGCGGCCGTCACCACGCTCGTCACCATGGTGATGATCTCCCGCGTCATCGTGGCGCTCATCGGCCTGTTCGTCAGATCCCGCGCCACCGCGGCCACCGTCGGCATCGTGACCGGCACCGCCATCGCCCTGTGCGGCAACGGCTGGGCACCCGCCGTGGCTCTGGGCGGCGCCGACGCCGCCTCCTGGTCCCATGTCCTCGTCCGCGTCCTGCCCTCCGGATGGGGCGTGGCCGCCGTCGAAGCCTCCTGGCCCCTCGCCCTCGCCGTCCTCGTCGCCGGCGCCTGCGTGATCGTCCTCCTCCTGGCCGTCTGGGCGAGCCTGCTGTCGCGGCGCGTCGTCTCGGCCGCACGCGGCGGTGTGCCGCCCCGCCGTGGCACGCCCCGTCCCCTCCCCACGACCGGCGGCGCCCGCATCGTCGCCGCCAAGGAGCTGCGCGCCTGGTGGCGCGACCTCGTCCGCATCCAGCTCCTCGCCACCGCCCTCTCCTACTCCGTGGTCACCCCCCTCCTGCTCGTCACCATCGACGTCTGGGTCGTGCTCCCCTTCACCGGACTCATCGCGATCGTGATGGCCGCCGCGTCCTCGGCGAACCTCTACGGCGCCGACGGGACCGCCCTGTGGCTCACCCTCATGACCCCCGGCGCGGAACGCGCCGACGTACGCGGCCGCCAGCTGGCCTGGCTCCTCGTCGTCGGCCCGGCAGCCGTCGTTCTCTCCCTGGCCGGCACCCTCGTCAGCGGCCAGACCTGGGCCTGGCCGTGGACACTCGGCCTGCTCCCCGCCCTCCTCGGCGGCGGCGCCGGGATCGTCGTCCTGCTCGCCGTCACCTCGCTCGTCCCCGGCACCGACCCCCACAAGCGCGGCGGCAACCCGCTCAGCACCGGCGCCGACGAAACCGCCGAGACCGGCCTCGCCTGGCTCGTGCTCCTCGCGGTCCCCGCCGCCGCCCTCCCCGCGGCCGGCGCCGTTCTCCTCAACCCCTGGGCCGGCATCGCCACCGGTGCGGTGACCGGCGCCCTCGGCGCCTGGGGATTCGGCAGGATCGCCTACCGCAGGCTCGAGCGGCACGGGATCGATCTGCTCAACCTCATGAAGCACGGCTCGCCCCCCAAGGCCGACAGACCCACCACCGCGGACCTCCCCCTCCGGCACCGCATCGGCGTCACGATCTGTTACACCATCGCCTGGCTGCCGTTGTTCCCCCAGGGACTCGTGCCCATGGTCATGAAGATCTTCGGCGTCGAGGAGCGCGTATGGTTCCTCGCCCTCCACCTGCCGCCGATCTGGCAGTGGCCCACCATCATCTTCATGATCGCTACAGGGCTGCTCATGTACGGTTACGCCATCCTGATCCCCATGCGCCTAGGCTCGTCCTCGTCGGCCACCAGATGAAACCCATCCGTACCCGGCAGGAGGGCCGCGCCCCGGATGAACGATCCCTTCCCGCTCTCCGTCTGGGAACGACGCTTCGACCGCACCGTCGAGATCGTCCCCTACGTCACCCTCGCGGCCTCCCTCGTCATCGGGCTGTTCTCACCCCAACAGCCCGAAGGCGGGATTCCCCGCACCCTCGCGTTCACCGCCCTGGCCCTCGCCTGGATCCTCGGCGCCCGCGCCCTCCTGCCGGCGGCCGTGCGCCGGCGGAGGGCCGCCGTCACGGTCCACTTCGCCGGCGTCCTGGCCACCGCCGCGCTGCTGATCCTCCACGACCCCATTTTCATCATCTACTGCATCTCGGGCTTCTTCCTCGCCGCCAACTTCGCCCCCTCCAGGTGGACCTTCGCCGCCGTCGCCGCCACCTCCTTCGTCCTGTACGGATCGATGCTCGACTGGGCTCAGGCCACCGTCCAGCTCGTCGCCTTCTACCTGGTGATCATCGCCGTGCAGACCCTCACCATCGGCGGTGGCCACATCGCCGGCACCAGGCTCGAGGATCGGCAGCGCAAATACCGCAAGGCGGTCAGTGACCTGCAGACCGCCCTGGAGGAGAACGCCGACCTCCACGCCCAGCTCCTCGCCCAAGCCCACCAGGCCGGCATCCTCGACGAACGCCGGCGCATGGCACGCGAGATCCACGACACCCTCGCCCAGGGCCTCACCGGCATCATCACCCAGCTACGCGCCGCCCAGCGTGTCGAGGACCCCGACACCCACGTCGAGCTCGCGCTCGGCCTCGCCCAGGACAGCCTCACCGAAGCCCGACGCTCCGTCGCCGCCCTCCAGCCCCACCAGCTCGAGAACGCCCATCTCCCCGAAGCCATGACCACCCTGGCCCGCAACTGGACCCAGACCACCGGCGTCGGCCTCCACGTCGAGGTGACCGGCGACCGCGTCCCCCTCAGCCCCGCCATCGAGGTCACCCTCTTCCGTGTCGCCCAGGAGGCCCTCGCCAACGTCGCCAAACACGCGGGCGCCACTCGCGTGGGCCTCACCCTCTCCTACACCGGCGACGTCGTCCTGCTCGACATCCGCGACGACGGCGCCGGCATCCGCGACCCCGACGGCAAAGGGTTCGGCCTCAGCAGCATGAGACAACGCCTGCGCGGCGTGGGCGGGTCCCTGGAGATCGAGAGCACGCCCGGCGAGGGCACCGCCGTCAGCGCCACCGTCCCCGCGCTTCAAGGAACCCCCCGATGATCCGCCTCCTCATCGTCGACGACCACCCCATCGTCCGCGACGGCCTGCGCGCCGCCTTCGAGGCCGAACCCGACATCCACGTCGCCGGCGAAGCCGCCAACGGCCGCGAGGGAGTCGACCGCGCCGCCGCACTCGGGGTCGACATCGTCCTCATGGACCTGCGCATGCCCGTGATGGACGGCGTCAACGCCATCGCCGCCCTGCGCCGCTCCCACCCTCACATCAAGACCCTCGTCCTGACCACCTTCGACGGCGACTCCGACGTCCTGCCCGCCATCGAGGCGGGCGCCACCGGCTACCTCCTCAAGGACGCCCCCACCGACGAGCTCCTGCGTGCCGTCCGCGCCGCGGCCGCCGGCGAGCCGGTCCTGTCCCCCTCCGTCGCCGGCCGTCTGATGGGCCAGGTACGCAGACCGGTCAAGGCCGCCCTCACCGACCGCGAGCTCCAGGTCCTCACCCTCGTCGCCGACGGCGCCTCCAACCGCCAGGCGGCCGCCAAGCTCTTCATCAGCGAGGCCAGCATCAAGACCCACCTGCTGCACATCTACGACAAACTCGGCGTCCGCGACCGTGCCGCCGCCGTCGGCGAGGGTTACCGAAGAGGTCTGCTCCGTTAGCCGGCCGACGGCCCGCCCTCACGGGGGCCGCCCTCGCCGCGCCGCCACGAGGCGGTGCGGCGAGGGCGCCGGGGGCGGTTACAGAGCGGTCATCTTGAGCCTGACCACGTACGAGTACGCCGTCTGCTCGGTCCCGGTGAGGGTCCTCGTGACGATCGTGTCGGCGCCGGGGGCGAGCCCGTCACACGTGCTGCCGGTGGCGGTGACCGTGCCGAGCCGGTCGCCCTGCCCCCAGGCCGGGCCGTCGGTCTCGCGCAGGTCGAAGACCACGTCCTCGGTTCTCTGGATGATCGAGGTCGGGTCCTCGAAGTGGCCGGGGTCGCCGTCGTCGCCGGCGTTCATGCCGAAGTAGTTGGCGTTGAGCGTGGGGAAGAGGTTCCCGCCGACCAGGAACCGGAGCTCGTCCCGGCCGTCCCGGTCGGCCACGTTGCCGGCGTCGATGTCGTGCAGTTCCACCCTGCACGAGCCGGCCATGGCGGCCGCCGGGGTCGCGGCCAGCGCCGTCGGCGCCACCAGGCCTCCGGCCAGGGCCAGTGCGGCGATCACCTTACGAGAATGCATGCTGCTCCTCCTGGAGACGCTGACGTCTCGCGACCGTCGCGAAACGTGGCATCAGGGTCGCGGACGCGGCGTGAGCACATCGTGAGACCACAGGTCAACGGCATAGAGCACGCGATCTCCGTGCCTTTCGACACAGCCGGGCGGCGGGTGCGCGCCTACCGTCCTGGCATGGAAGACTCCTTCAGCCTGCTGCTGCTCGGCCCGCCCGAGCTGGTCGTCGGGGGAAGGCCGGTTCGGATCCGTTCCGCCAAGACGCGGGCACTTCTGTGCTACCTCGCCGCCACGCCGGGGGCGCGCTCGCGGGCCGAGCTCGCGGGGCTGCTGTGGGGCGAGCGTCCCGACGCCAACGCCAGGGGAAGCCTGCGGCTGGCGCTGTCGGAGCTGCGCGGGGACGTGGGCGGCTGGCTCGACATCACCCGTGACCACGTCGGCCTCCGCGCCGGCGACGGCTGCTTCGTCGACTACCGGCAGCTCACCGGGGACCCGACGGTGGCGGGGGCGCTGCGGTTGTGGCGCGGGGAGTTCCTCGACGGTCTCTCCTTCGGGGACGCGCCCGCGTTCGCCGGGTGGCTGGAGTGCGAGCGGCGCCGCGCCCGGCTGGTGCTGCGCGAGCTGCTCGTACGCGCCGGGCCCGCCGCCTGCGACCACGTCGTGCGGCTGGCCGGGATCGTGACGGAGCTGGACCCCTACGACGAGGAGGCCCACCGGGTGCTGATCGCCTCCCTGGCCGGGACCGGGAGGCGGGCCGCGGCCCTGGCCCGCTACGAGGAGCTGCGCCTGCGGCTGGCGCGCGAGCTGGGCGTCGACCCCGCGCCCGAGACCCTCGCGCTCCGCCGGGACCTCGCCCCCCGGCCCGCGACCGCCCGCCGGGCCGTCCTGCCGGTTCCCGAGGCGGAGCTGATCGGCCGCGAGTCCGACCTCCGCGACCTGCGTGCCCTGCTGCCTAGGGAACGCCTGGTCACCCTGTCGGGTCCGGGCGGCGTCGGCAAGACCCGCCTGGCCATCGCCGCGGCGGAGGGCGGGGACCGGTCCTGCCCGAGGACCGGGAGACACGACGCCGCCTTCCTCTCCTCCGCGAGGCCCGGTGAACACGGCGCCGCGCCCCCCTCCCCGGCGGATGTCGCGTTCGTGTCTTTCGCCGGGGTGCGGGCGGAGGCGGCCGTGACGACGCTCGCGCGCCGGCTCGGCGTGGACCTCTCGCCGCCGCGGCCCGCCGCGGAGCTGCTGCTCGCCGCCCTCGCCGGTCGCTCGACGCTGCTGGTGCTCGACAACCTCGAACATCTGCCGTCCTTCGACGGGATGATCGCGGAGATCCTGCGGGTGGCGCCGGGCCTGCGGGTGCTGGCGACCAGCCGGCGGCGGCTGGAGGTGCCCGGGCAGGTGGTCGTCCCGGTGGAGGGGCTCGCCGAGCCGGCCGCCGAGGCGTTGTTCGTCGCGCGGGCGCTCAGGGCCCGGCCGAACTTCGACCCCGAGCGCGAGGCCCCGCTGGTGGCCGCGATCTGCGCCGCGACCGGCGGGCTGCCGCTGGCGATCGAGCTGGCGGCCGGCCTGCTGCGCGCCGTGCCCTGCGCCGACCTGGCCGAACGCCTCGGCGTGGACACGGGACTGCTCGGTGTGGCCGGACCCGCCGCACGGTCCAGGCACGCGAGCATGCCCGCGGTCTTCGAGACCTCCTGGCGGCTGCTCGACCCGGCGAGCCGGGCGGCGCTGGCGGCGCTGTCGGTGTTCGGCGGCGGCTGCACCCTGAGCGCGGCCCTGGAGGTCGCCGGAACCGGGCCCGAGGCGCTGGTCCGCCTGGTCGACCACAGCATGCTGCGGCTCACCCCGTCCGGCCGGTACATCCTCCACCCCGTCGTCCAGCGGCTCGCCGCCGCCCGCCTGGAGGACCCGGGGGTAGGCCAGCGGCACGCCCGCCACTACGCCCGTCTGCTCGACCGCCACGCCACCGCGCTCCAGGACGGCTCGGACACCGAGGTCGTCCGCGTGCTCGGCGCCGAGATGGACAACATCCGCCTGGCCTGGCGGGTGTCGGGGCAGGTGCGCTTCCTGGACCACTACTGGACGCTGTGCCTGCGACTGCGCCTGTACGAGGAGTCGGCGGCGATCGTCCGCGAGCGTCTCGACCGCCCCGCGGGGGACCCGCGCCTGCGCGCCCGCCTGCTCCGGATGGCCGCTGTGAGCTCCCACCAGCTCGCCGGGGAACGCGCCGCCACCCGCCTGGCCCGCGCCGCCCTCGACACGCTCGGCGAGCCCCTCCCCACCTCCTCCACCGGCGTCGCGACCGCTCTCCTGGTCGCCGCCGCCCGCCAGGTCACCCGGCAGGCCGCCCACCGCCTCCTGCCGGTCACGGCCGCCCGCCGTCTCCTGCCCGCGCCCCGCGCGGACGGGGCCGACGCCGAGGCCGCGCGGGCGCTGACCTTGCTCGCCCGGCTCGCCTACCACCGCCAGGACCTTCCCGTGATGCTGGTGACCGCGCTGCGCCAGCTCGACGCGGCCGACCGCGGCGGCGATCCGGCCCTGCGCGCCGAGTCCTACGCCAACGTCGCCACCATCGCCCGCCTCGCCGGTCTCCACCGGATCGCCGGCCGCTACGGCGGCCTCGCCGACCGGGCGCTCTCCGGCGTCGGCCGCCCGGACGAGGCCGTGCACCGGGCCCGGCTGGCCCGCGGGATCGACCTGCTCCACGCGGGCCGTTTCGAGGACGCAAGGTGGTCGTTCGCGGAGGGACGGTCGCGGACGATCGATCCGCGGGTGGCCGAGAACTGCGCCGGCATGCTCGCCGAGACCGCGCTGTGGCGGGGCGAGTTCGCCGCGGCGGCCACCGGGTACGCGGAGACGGAGGAGCTGGCGGTCGCGCGGGTGGGCGGGGACGACATCGGCCGCCACTGGTGCCTGACCGGCCGGGCGGAAGCGCTGTTGCGCCTGGACGGGGTGCCGCGGGAGCGGATCGGGGAGCTGCTGGCGGCCGCCCGCGCCTCGCACGAGCGGCGGCGTACGCACGCCGAGGAGATCGGCCTGCGCGAGAGCCCGGCGAGCCGCGCGATCCAGGAGCTGCGCCTGCTCACCGTCGCGGCCCGCCTGGACCCGGCGCGGGCGCCCGCGGCGCTGACCGAGGCGCTGAGGCTGGCCCGGCGGCTGCCGACGGTGCAGCCCGGCATGCTGGAGTGCTGGACCGGCCTGGCCGAGCTGCTGGGGGAGGCGGGGCGGGACCGGGCCGCGGCCCGGCTCCTGCTCGGGCACCTGTCGCGGTACGCCGCCCGCAATCCCGGCGCCGCCGCCCGGATCGGCTGGGCCCTCGCGCTGGTCCTGGCCGCCCAGGGCCGGCGAAGGCGGGCCCGGCGGGTGGCCGAGCGGGCGATGGCGAGCGCCGAACGCCTGGCCGCGCCCTACGACCGTCGCAGAGCCGAGACCCTGGCCCACGCCCTTGGATGAGTGGCGCCGTCGTCGAGGACGGACGGCGCGCACGCGGTCGTCGTCCTCGACGACGGCGGGTGCCGGCGCCCGCGCGCACGGGCCGCCCCCGGTTCCCGGCCGGGCCCGCGCCGCCTCGGGTGCGTTCCGGGGACCCGCCCACGATTCATGTAAGTGTTATAGTTCGATTTATTCGGTTACCGAGGCGAGGTGGAAGCGTGCGGATCCCCATCACCGGCTACGCGGCCGGGGCGGTGCTGGCCGGCGACCTGGTCAACACCTCGCCCACCGTGCGGGCGGCGGCGGGCGAGGCCCTGCCGTCCCCGGCGGCGTTGACGGAGTTCCTCGCGGGGCACGGGGTGCGGCTCGACGCCGTGGCCGGCGGGCGGGTGCCCTCCGACGACGACGTCCGCGAGGTTCACCTGCTGCGCCGGGAGGTACGCGGCGTCGTGGAGACCGAGACCGAGGACCAGGCCGTCGCGGGTGGCGCCGTGCTGGCCGGGCGGGCGGGGCTCAGGCCGGTGCTGGAGCGTGACCCCGACGGGCGCTGGCAGTGGTGCGTCCCGACCAGACCGGGCGCCCCGTTGGCCGAGGAGCTGGCCACGCTCGTCGGCGTCGGCCTGCTCGGCGCCGTCCGGGCACTCGGGCACGGCCGGTTCCGCGCCTGCGCCGCCCCGGGCTGTCGCGGGGTGTTCGTCGACGTCAGCCGCGGCGGGCGTCGCGTCTACTGCAGGCCGGACGTGTGCGGTAACCGGATCAATGTTGCGAATCACCGCGAAAGACGGCGGCTTGACAGCGCCGCCCACTGAGGGACACCGGGAGGGCCCCGTGAACGACCCCGTGAACGACCGCGTGAACGGTACGACGGCCCGCCCGCCGGGCGGCTCGCCGCTCGTCGGCGCCTTCCGCCTCCCCGACGGCACCTGGATCCGAGGCCGCGGCCTTCGCCGTCCGCCGCCGCAGGGGCCCGTGCCCGATTTCGGCCTCTACCTGGGCTCCGACGGGCTCCGCCGCCGCCACGAGGGCGGGCTGCCGTGGCCGCACGCGTGGATCCGGTGGCCCGACTTCCTGCTGCCGCGCGACCACGACGTGGCCGTACGGCAGATCCACGCGCTGTACGAGCGGGCGCGGGCGGGCGCCGCGGTGGAGGTCGCCTGCGGGGGCGGCGTCGGCCGCACCGGCACGGTCGTCGCCTGCCTGGCCGTCCTGGCCGGTCTCGACCCGGCCGGTGCCGTCGCCTGGACCCGTGAGCACCATCACTGCCGGGCCGTCGAGACCCCGTGGCAGCGCCGCTGGGTGCTGCGCTTCCCGCCGCACCCGCGCCCGGATCCACGCGACTAGCGCCGCGAGGACGGGGGCGGCGGGAGGCCGGCAGCCGGGCGGAGACGACCAGGTTGGCGGCGGGCAGGCCGGGCGGGTAGTTGTCGAAGGCCTCGCAGGGGGTGAGGACGAGGTCGACGGCTTTGGTTCGGGAGGCGGCACCGTTCCAGGTGCTGGTGATGCCGCGGCGGTCTGCGCGGGCGTCAGCGCTGTGAGCGGGCTTTGCTCGCCGAGTGCGCGCTGGAGCCGCTGCAGGGTCTGGCGGTAGGGGCGGATGGTGTCGGCGTCCCGGTCACGCCGGCACAAGAACTCCTGTGCCGCCGCGACCGGGGTGGGGCCGACGGCCGGCGGGATGATCGTCGCCATGCGGCATCGCCTCAGCCGGTGCGGATCACCGCCCCTTGCCCGGGATGGAGCACCGCTCGCGCTCGCCCACCCCCAGGAAATGCTTGACCAACCCCCACGGGGACATCCCGTCGAGCAGGCAGGCCTGGTTGACGCTGTTGGACACGCCGGGTAGTTCGCTCGCGGCCCGGGCCACGGCCGAGAAGTCCGCGCCCGCCCTGATCCGGGCGCGAAAGGACTCGGGCATGTCTTCGGGGGCCACTGCCCGCAGGAGCTTGTGGTCGTCCTTGTTCGCCCGCCGGAAGTTCTCCCAAGCCTGCTGACGGTCCTGAAAGACGACGCTCCCTGTTTCGGGCCGGGCCTCCAGAGCCCGCCGGAGGTTTTCCCGTTCGGTCCTGGTGATCGCCCCGCCCTCGCAGCCTGGAAAGGGATCGCCGTCCTTGCAGAGGAAGACCGCGACCTCGGGTGTCCCGGATGGCGCCATGTCGCTCATGGACATGGCGACGGTGCTCTCTCCCCGCGGCCCGGAGGGGGCGACGAGCCGTATCACTCCGAAGGTCGTCACGGCGACGGCCAGGGCGACGGCGGCGATCTTGATTGGGCTGCTCCTGAAGGCGCGGCGGGACTGCGGCGCGGGCAGGGGGCGGTGATCATCTTCTACGATGTCCGCACGGGCCCTCATGGCGTCACGGAGCCGGTCCTCGATATCGACCGGGAGCCGTTGAGTACGCAGGTCCTGACGTAGGCGAGCGTCGTGACTCCCGGCCGCCACGTGCCGTGCAGCCGGGCGAACACGTCTTGCACCACGTCCTCGGCCGTCTCCAGATCTCCGACGAGTAGCACCGCGAGCCGGACCAGGCTGAGCCGGTGGTCGCGGTAGAAGGCGACCAACTCGGCGCCGGGGTGGGAGGCTGAAGGAGCCGGCACCTCCAGCCTCAAAATTTCACCGTCCATGACCTATGAACGCCCACCCCCGCCGATCCGCTGCTTCTCCACTCGGACAACTCGTAGATGGAACGTCGTCCCCTCGTCCGTTCGCCGATCGAGCCGGGAACTCACCTTGTGCCCAGGCATTGCCAAGGGCGGTGGAGCGGCGCCGCCATCGAGGGAAGCGTCCATGCTGGGTGCAGTACCTCGGCAAGAGCACGAAGGCCAATCGCGTGGCACCGCGTTTCCCTGCGATGAGGTCACGTTCTTCGTCCAGCGCGGTCCAGTGCTCGACGAGCTCGTCGGTATTCAGCGAGGGCGTGTCATGTCCCCTCCTCGCCCCAGATCGTTTCGCGTTACCTCGGCGCAGATCATCTAAGATCATCGGGGTTTGCGGCTCCTGGCACGACTCTTAATGGCACCCCTGGTGGCCGGCGGTGCCCCCCGTAATTCGATCGAGGGGACCCGGCGGCTTTGTTAGGGTGCCCGGGTGCCTTCTCAGCGTCCCCTGCTGCCGCGCTCGACACCGGCCGCCTCGGGGATGTCGTCCCGTTCGATCACCGCGCTGCTGGACCGGCTCGAAGCGCGCTCCGTCGAGTGTCACTCCCTCATGGTCGTCCGCCGCGGTCACGTCGTCGCCGAAGGCTGGTGGGCGCCCTACTCGGCCGAACGCCCCAACCTTCTGTACTCGCTGACCAAGTCCTTCACCTCGATCGCCGTCGGCCTCGCGGTCACCGACGGGCTGCTGTCGCTCGACGATCGGGTGGTGGACGTGCTGCCCGACCACGTCCCGGCCGACGTCTCGCCCCGGGGACGCCGCCTGACCGTTCACCACCTGCTGTCCATGACCACCGGGCACCGCGCCGACAGCCTCGCCGAGGCCTGGGAACGGGAACCGGGCGACCTGGTGAAGGGCTTCCTGCGCGTGCCGTTCCCCGACGCCGAGGGAACCCGGCACGCCTACGACAACGCGACCACCTTCGTCCTGGCCCGGATGGTGGAACGGGTCACCGGCCGCGGCCTGCCCGAACTGCTCGACGAGCGCCTCTTCACCCCGATGGGCGTCGACCACGCCGAATGGGACCGCGTGGCCGACGGCGCCGCCTTCGGGTTCCACGGACTGCACCTCACCACCGAGGCCGTGGCCGCCTTCGGCGAGCTGCTGCTGCGCGAAGGCCTGTGGGGCGAGCGGCGACTCGTCCCGCGCGAATGGGTGCGGCTGGCCACCGGGCGGCACATCGGCACCCGGCAGCTCGAGGGCTGGTCGTACAACCCCGACGCGCTGTGCGGGTACGGCTACCAGTTCTGGATGTCGCGTCACGGCTACCGCGGCGACGGCGCCTTCGGCCAGCTGTGCCTGGTCGTCCCCGAGCACGATCTCGTGATCGCCGTGACCGGCGCCGTCCAGCAGGGCGAGGCGATCCTCACCCCCGTGTGGGAGTGCCTGCTGCCAGGGGTGGGGGAGGCGGACAGCACCCGCGACGACGCGGTCCTCGCCGAACGGCTGCGGCGGCTGTCGCTCGCGCCGGTGCCCGGTTCGGCCGACCCCGGGCGTTCGGCCACGGCCGGGCTCGACGCCTCCGCCGAGGATTCGGCCCTGCCCGGCGGGACCGCGGTGACCGTCGATCCGGTGGACGGCGGATGGGTCCTGCGGTTCGGGTCGTTCCTCGACGTCGAGGCCGGTCACGGAGAGTGGCGGGAGAGCTCACCGCTCGGCCGCCCCGTCGTCGCGACCGGCGCCTGGCAGGGCGACACGTTCGTCGCCGACCTCTACGTCATCACCACCCCGCACCGGGTCCGGCTGGTGGTCGACGCCGGCGCGGGAACGGCGACGGCCACGTGGAGCACCGTGCCCCTGACCGGCCCCGACCTGACGTTGCACCTGCGGTCGCCGCTGATGACACGGCCCGACGTCGCGTAGGCGCGGCGATCGGGCCGTGTCCTCGGGGCCGTGGTCCGCAACCGGACGGCGGGGGCGCGGACGACGTGGCGACCGCTCACCCGGCCGGCGGGCCGCGCCGGATCAGGCACCCGGCGCGGCGGACGCGCCCAGTTCCAGACGCGGCCAGTCGGCGAGGTCGCGCAGCAACTGCCGGTCGTGGGTGGCGACGACGACGGCGGCGCTCGTGTCGCGGATCGCGACGGTCAGCTCGTCGACCAGCGCCGGCGACAGGTGATTGGTCGGCTCGTCGAGCAGGATCAGCCCGGGCCGCCCGGACAGCGCCAGCGCCAGGTCGAGGCGCCGCCGCTGCCCCTGCGACATCCGCCCGACCGGCGTGCGCATCGCGTCGGGGTCCAGCAGCCCGAGCGACCCGAGCGGGACGGCGTCGGCGTCGTTCAGCGTGCCGCCGGCCACCAGCCGTCCCACGTGGCGGGTGTACACCTCCCGGGCGGTGAGCGCGGGGTCCTGGGCGGCGGTCTCCTGGGTGACCCGGGCGATCCGTGCCCCCTGCGCCGCCCGGACGTGCCCGCCGGCGGGTTCGAGCGAACCGTCCAGGACCGCCAGCAGCGTGGACTTGCCCGCGCCGTTGGGGCCGGTGACCAGCAGCCGGTCGCCGCCGTCGAGGGCGAGGCCGACCGGCCCGGCCAGCCGCCCGCCGACGGCGACGTCGTACGCGCGCAGCAGCGGCGCACCCGCCCGGACGTCCGGGTCCGGCCACCGCAACGCCGGCGGCGGTGGCGGCACGTCGACCCGGTGCGCCCGCAGGGCGTCGCGCTGCCGGTTCAGCGCCTGCACGACGCCCGGCGCGCGGGACTGGCGCTGGTGCTTGCCGGTCCCCTTGTCCGGCCGCCAGCCGGTGGAGAGCCGGTCGCGGGCCCTCGACACCGCCTCCTGCAGCCGGCGGTGCTCGGCCTGCTGCTGCTCGTGGTCCTGCTCCCAGTGCTCGCGCTCGCGACGGCGGGCCTCCTGCCAGGCGTCGTAGCCGCCGGCGTACAGCCGGGGCCTCCCGTCGCGGGCCGGGTCGAGGTCGAGGAAGCGGTCGGCGACGTCGCGCAGCAGTGCCCGGTCGTGGCTGACGACGGCGAGACCGCCGTCGTGCTCGCGCAGCCTGCGGGTCAGGAAGTCCAGCCCGCCGGCGTCGAGGTGGTTGGTCGGCTCGTCGAGCAGCAGCACGTCGTGCCGCGCGCCGAGCAGGCACGCCAGCCGCACCCGGTAGCGCTGCCCGACCGACAGCGTCGCCAGCGGGCGGTCGCGGTCGGTGCAGGCGCCGAGGGCTTCGAGGGCGACGTCGACACGGCGTTCGGCGTCCCAGGCGTCCAGCCGGGTGGCGGCATCGAGCGCGGCGGAGTAGCGGTCGCCGGAGGTGGGATCGCCCTCGGTCATGGCGAGGGTCGCCTCCTCCAGCGCGCCGAGGGCCGCGAGCGACGCGGCCAGCGCCTGGGACGTCAGGGTGCCGACGGTCTCACCGTCCCGCGCGGAGAGCTCCTGGCGGGCCAGGCCGATCGTGCCGGCCCGGTGCACGGTGCCCGCGTCCGGCGTGACGAGCCCGGCCAGGAGGTGCAGCAGGGTCGTCTTGCCGCGGCCGTTCTCGCCGACCACGGCGATCCGCGACCGGGCGGAGACGGTGATCGAGACGTCGTTCAGGACGCGCCGGGACCCGCGGGTGACGGTGACGTTCGTGGCGCGGACGTGTGCGCTGTCGCCCGCCTCGACGGGCAGGGACATGGTCTCGGGGTTCGGGGTGAGGTTCAACGGTGCTCCGCAGCTCGCAGTGGAGCCGGGCAGCGGTGATCGGCCGCCCGGCGGGAACCGGGACGGCGAGCGCGGACTCAGCAGAAGAAGGCGCCGCCGTCAGCGGGCGGAGCGGGTCTTCTGCGACCAGATACCTCGTGCCATGACGGTCACGTTAGCAGCCTCGACGCCTTCGGATCATCTGGATTTCGCCCGCTCCCGGCGACCCGGGAAGCGGCATGAAGGCGCACCACGGCCTCCCCGCACCCGGGCCGTGACCGTCGACGCGTGGCAGACTCCGATCATGACCTCAGAGACGATCACCGCGGCGGCCGCGGGCACCTGGAAGCTCGGCGACCTGACGGTCAACCGGCTCGGGTTCGGCGCGATGCGCCTGACCCAGAGCGGCGGGGCGTTCGGCGACGGCACCCCCGGTGATCGCGGCCGGGCGGTCACCGTGCTGCGCCGCGCGATCGAACTGGGCGTCGACCACATCGACACGGCCGCGTTCTACTTCTCCCCGTTGCGCTCGGCCAACGAGCTGATCAACCGGGCGCTGGCGCCCTACCCCGACGACCTGGTCATCGCCACCAAGGTCTGGCCGGGGCGGGACCCGTCGGGAAAGTGGTGGTGGGCCACGCCGGAGCAACTGCGCGGGCAGGTCGAGGAGAACCTGCGCCAGCTCGGCCGCGACCACCTCGACGTGGTGAACCTGCGCATCCCCCCCGGGCGGGCGGCCGGCTCGATCGCCGAGCACTTCGGCGCGCTGGCCGAACTGCGCCAGGCCGGGCTCGTCCGCCACCTGGGCCTGTCCAACGCCACGCCCGCCCACCTGGCCGAGGCCCGCTCCATCGCCCCGGTGGTGTGCGTGCAGAACCCCTACGGCATCGGCCTTCGGCCCGGCGAGCTCGTCGGGCCGCTTGCCTGCGCGGAGCAGGGCATCGCGTTCGTCCCGTTCTTCGCGATCGCCGGCACCGGGAGGGAGGCGGGCGCGGGCGGCGCCGACAGCGAGGAGGTCCTGGCCGTCGCCCGCGCGCACCGGGCGACGGCCGCGCGGGTCCGGCTTGCCTGGACCCTGGGGCAGGGGCCGAACGTGCTGGCCATCCCCGGCACCGGCGACCCGGATCACCTGGCCGACAACGTCGCCGCCGGCGCGCTGCGGCTCTCGCGGGAGGAACTGGCCCGCCTCGACGCCGCCCACCGGTCGGGAACATGACGGGCCGGGGTGTCTCGAGGCGAGACGGCAACCGGTCGCCGCGGCGTGGCCGCCGGTCTGCTCCCGCGGTTCTCGTCCGGCGGCCGGTTCCGGGAAGGGCTGGCCTCACGGGAGGCCACGTCCTACACTACGGAGTGTATTTGAAAATCTACGCAGAGTCGCTTTAATCGTATTTGGCATGTTTCACACATCGCCATCTCCCTGGGCCGTCTTGACCCCGCGTCCTCTCGGTGATGCAACAGGGAGACACCATGGGTCCGTTTCATCTGGCCGTCCGTCCCGTGCACGACTATCCCGGCGACCACACCGTGGTCGAGGTCGGCGGCGAGGTGGACCTGGCCACCGCGTCCCGCCTGCACGCCTACCTCGTCCCGCTCATCGACGGCGCCACCGGCCCGCTGGTCCTCGACCTCGGTGCCGTGACCTTCATGGACGCCCGCGGTCTGACCGCCCTCGTCGCGATCAGAACCCGCGCGGACGCCGCCATGATCCCTTTCAGGCTCGCCGCCCTTCCCCCTCTGGTGCGGAGGCTTCTGTGCCTGACCCGCCTGGAGGCCTCCTTCACCGTCGTGGCCGGCCCCGACCACCGGCCGACCATGCCCTACGCCCCCATGGCGTGAGCGACCGGCTCTTCGGTCGCCACCGACTACGCCGGGGCGGAGTCGAGCAGTTCGGCCACGATCGGGTCCTGGTCGATCACCTGGCGGGCCACCGCCGACAGCCGCTCGTTGTGGTTGCGGGCGTAGGCGCGCAGCAGCGCGAACGCCTCGGCCACGGGGATCTGGCCGCGTTCGGCGAGCATGCCGCTGGCCTGTTCGATGACGATGCGGCTGTTGAGCGCGTGCTGCAGTTGCTCGGTGACGAGCTGATGCCGGCGCAGGGTGCGCTCATGGGTGATGCCGATGGTGGCCACGTCCGCCAGCGCCTGGGTCAGGGCGGCGCGGTCGGGGGAGACGGCCCCGGTGCCGGCGCTGAACAGGTTCATCGCCCCCAGTACCTGGTCGCGCAGCCGCAGCGGGAAGGCCTGGACCGCGGCGAAGCCCCCCTGGTGGGCCGCCGCGGCGAAACGCGGCCACTGCTGCGGGGAGGCGGCCAGGTCCGGGCAGATCACCGCCTGCCCGCTGTGGTAACAGTCCAGGCAGGGGCCTTCCTCGTCCTGAAGCTGGAACAGTTCCAGCAGGCGGGCCTGTTCGGTGGAGGCCGCCACCAGGGTCAGGGACCCGCGCGGGTCGGCCAGCAGGATGCCGGCGGCGTCGACGTCGAGGAGGTCCACGCAGCGCTCGGCCAGCGTCTGCAGGAAATCGATGACGTCGAAGCCCACCACCAGCGTGTCGGCCAGTTCCACGAATGTCTGTGCTGTCCGTCGGTCGAGCACTGTCTTCACCTTCGTCCCATGATTCATGACCGTGTCCGGGGGGCGTCGTCCGTGGTCGCCCACGGCGACTCCGGTCCGGTGTCAGTCCGGTTCGAACCGCAACCGTCGCGCCACCACGTCGCGGGCCACCTCCAGCAGGCTGCGCTCCTCGGCGAAGGCGCGGGCGCGCAACCGGACGAACGCGGCGCTCAGGTCGGTGCCGGACTGGATCGCCACCATGCCGGTGGCCTGGTGCACCGGGGCCCAGCGCCCGTCGCTCTCCCAGCGCAGTTCCCTCGCCTCCTCACCGGCACTGATGCCGTCGGCGCCGTCGGCGTCGGCGGGGGATGCCAGGTGTTGCACCTGCACCAGCAGCGCCGCGTCGGCGAACACCAGCGCATCGGCCACCTGACGCGGCGTCAGCCATCCCTGCTCGGCGCGGCTGACCTCCAGCACGCCGACCGAGATCGCCCCCAGCAGCAACGGGAACACGAAGATCGCCCGGACGCCCGCCCGCACGGCGGCCGGGGCGAACATCGGCCAGCGCCGCCGCGCCTCGTGCTCGGCCAGGTCGTCGACCAGCACGGGCCGGTCCCCGGCCAGCGCGTCATGCCCCGGGCCCTCGCCCAGCGTGACGTGCAGGTCCATCGACCGATGGGCGACCGCACCACTGCCGCACACCGGTTCGTACCCGGTGAGCGGGCCGTTGAGAGCCACGCTCACCCCTTGGGCGTGTAGCGTCCGCGCGCAGACCAGGCACACCGCCTCCAGGGAGACCGCCGCGCCCTCTGCGCGGGCATGATCGTTGATCGCCGTCCACACCGCCGCCGAGCGTTGCCCGTCCATCAACCTCCGCCGTCTGCGGCACCGGCGTTCGTGGCGGCCGCGGGCGGGCGATGTCCGCCGGCGCCGGACCGCGCCCGGACCGCGACGGGCGCCTGGTCCCAGCCGGGTAGCGTCCCCCAGCCGGTCAGCCTCAACAGGCGATCCACCGCCGCCGAGATCGCCACCACCCGCATCACATCCGCGCCACCGGGACCGGGACCGGCGTCGACCAGCAGCCGCAGGCCGCCCACGTCGACGAAGTCCAGTCCGCTCAGATCCACGTGGAAGGAGCCGTCGCCGCGAGCCGCCCGACGAACCACCGCGGCCAGCGCCACCGTCACCGCGGGCACACCGCCATGATCCAGCTCTCCTTCCAGCCGCATCCCCGGCGGATGGATCGTCGGGGTGATGCGCAGCACCCCACATGTTCCACCGTTGCGGGCCGGCGTGCGGCCGATACCGCCGATACCGTCCATGCCGCATCCTCCAGGGGGCTCACCGAAACGACAAGCCGCGAGGTCAGGACGGCACGACACCGGTGCGAGCACGACACCGCGGGCCCCCGGCCCGTCGGCGAAGGACACCGTGCCCTCACACTACTCGCCGCCAGGACGCGTGACCATGGTCACACCGGCGCGTGACCTCCGGCCGGAGCGCGGTCACCGCCCGCTCGTCACGAACCCGCCGGCCGGCGTGGCGCCGGTGGCCGGACCGGTGTGGCGGGTTCGACCGGCCGCCCGGACGGGTCGATCCGGGCTTACACCTCGCTAACCTCCGTCTCCGTAGACAGGGTGCACCTCCGGAAGGCGTCCGACCTTCCGGAGACGGAGGTGCATCCACATGACTTTCCGGCGTGCGGCACTGCTCGTCGGGGTGCTCGCGGTCCTGGCCCCGGCCAGCTGCGGCGAGGCACCCGCAGGGGGCGGCGTCGCCTCGGTGGCCGACACCGGCGAGCCCCCGCCCGGGGTCTCGCCCTCGGCGTCGCCCACGGCATCGCCCGACCCCCTCGCATTCGCCCGGTGCATGCGCGAGAACGGGATCGACATGGCCGACCCCGAACCCGGCGGCCCGGCCAGGATCAACGTCCGGAGCAAGGACAAGGGCGCCCTGGAGAAGGCGCACAAGGCCTGCTCCAGGTACATGGGTGGAGGGGAGGGCAGGGGGCGGGTCGACCCCGAGGCCCACGACCGGCTGCTGGCGTTCGCCAGGTGCATGCGCGAGAACGGCGTCGACATGGCCGACCCCGAGCCCGGCGACGGCAGGGTGATGATCCGGCGTCCCGAGGGAGGTGAGGAGGCTTCGGAGAAGGCGCACAAGGCCTGCGAGCGTCACCTGCCGGGACGGCCGGGCGGCTCGGGCGACCCGGGCGGCCCGGAGGGCTCCGGCGGTGACGCCGGATGAGCGGCGGCTGAGCGCCCCGGCCGCGGCGACCGCGGCGGCGCGGTGAGGCCTGGCCGGCGGGGGGCGGGCCGGCGGGGGGCGGGGTCAGGGCGGTCGTGATGTCGTCTAGGACGTGTTTCGACGTTCGGTGTGTCGTGTTCGCTAGTAAGTGAGGTCTCCGGTAGATCGGTTCATCGACCGAGAAGAACCAGCCGTGCGGGGTGCTCGCCGTCGTGGGGGCTGAGGTTGTCTGTAGCGCGCCGCGGGCCGGGAGACCGGTGGCGGCGGGGAGGAGCACGTCGGGCCGGGGCCGCGCCGACCCGGTGTCCCAGGATCTGGACCCCGAGCCTCGTGACGGTCTGCTCGGCGTGCCGGGCAGCCGGCAGCAGCGCGCCGGCGATCTTCTTGAGCCGGGCCCGGCTGGGGGCCGTTCTGGAGCGGAGGGCCCATCTAGTCGCATTTCGCCCCTGAACGGGCGTCGGCGGTGCCAGTATCTGCTTCCATGACAGCAGAGAACGATCCACTTCCCCGGGCTCGGGGCGGACGGTTGGCCGTCGGTCTCGTGCTGCTGGGCGTCGCCTGGCTGCTCGGCGGTCGGGGCCTCCAGGACATTGCATCCGACGACGGGCGGGGTCCGGGCCTCCCGCTGGCCTTCGGCGCGCTCAGTCTCGCGTTGGGGGCCTTGCTGTGCGTCGCGGCCTGGCGGCAGAGGGCCGGCGTGCCGCTCATCAGCCGCCGGGTCGGCGGACAGCATCCGCCGGACGGCACCGAGTTCGCCGTCGTCCGGTCCCGAGCCGTGCCGACGGGCGCGCTCGTCGCGCTGTCGGCCACCGTCGCGGGCTTGCTGGCGTCGGTCATCTGGGGCATGGACTGGGGCCAGTACGCAGTGCCGTCGCTCGGCTGGGTCTTCGCCGTGGCCGTGCTCGCGGTGGGCCTGGCTGGCGCCTTCGCCCAATGCCTGCGCGCCCGGCGGGAACCGCCCCGGCTCTGGCTCACCGCCGACGCGCTGGTGTTCCGCGACCCCACCCTGATCGCTGACGACCTGAGAATCGCACGCGAGGACGTCGCTCGGATCTCGACCGCCCCGGTCGATTCCGAGCGAGAGCCCGAGCACACCGCTGTGCTCAGCCCGTTCCTGGAGAAGTCCGACGGCCTGCTGCGGATCGTGGTCGGCCGCGAGAACGGACTCGGCCTGCCGGTCACCTTCCGCAGGGGCTGGAACGGCACCTGGTTCTGGTTCTTCACGACCACGGGCGACAAGGGCGAGCTCGCCAAGACCGCCCCGGGCCTGCTCTCCCGGCCGCCGGGCTGGAACGGGCGCCTGCGCACCCTGCTGATCAACGCGGCGGACCGTGACGCGACCGCCGCCGCCCTGACTGCCTGGCGGGACCGCCAGTCCTAGTACTACAACGACACAATCTGTCGTTGTAGTACTAGTACTACAACAGCACTTTGTTGTTGAGTGGATGTCGTCGCTGGTAGTGGCTG